>JASJAX010000138.1 GCA_030066755.1 Acidimicrobiia bacterium | reverse complement strand
CCGGGTTCACCAACGGCGCTGTGCTCGCCACCTTCGGTGCGTGCCTCGACCATGTCGAGTGGGTCGCGATCGGTACGGCGAACTGGCCCGACGCAACCTACGGGGACAATGCGAAGCCGGTCGGCAGTGGCGGCATCATGCCCGGCTACGAAGGCTCGTTCACACCGGAGGAGATCGCAGCGGTCGTGCTCTACGAGCGGGTCGCCTTCGGTGGCGAGGACCGCGCAACCGCAGAGACGACGTGTTTCCCCGAGGACGGAGTAACGGCAGCAGCTCCGTAAGGGCGCAGGCTCCGTTGGCGCCCCAGTGAGGGACGCGGCAGCCCTGACCTCGGCGGACGCCGAGGTCGGTCTCAGGTCTCACGTCACAAGTCCCGGGTAGTACATGCGACTTGGGACCTGGGACTTGGGACCTGGGACCAGCGCTGCGCGTTCCCGTTGTGAGCACACGACTCCCTACGCTTCCCCTATGGACGTTCTCGTAGTCGGTGGCGGGCCCGGTGGGGCTGCGGCGGCGTATTGGCTGGCACGCAACGGGGTGTCGGTCACCGTCGTCGAGAAGAAGTCCTACCCGCGCGACAAGACGTGCGGTGATGGCCTGACGCCACGTGCGATCAAGCAACTCATGGACATGGGGCTCGATGTCGACGCAACCGGGCTTCACCGCATCAACGGGCTGCGCGCCTACGCAGGCGAGCTCACGCTCGAAGTGCCATGGCCCGAGCACACGATCTACCCAAACTGGGGCGCCGTGATTCGCCGAGCCGACCTCGACATGCGGGTTGCGGAACTCGCCGCAGATCAGGGGGCGGTGCTCCGGCAACGTACCGAGGCGACGGCGATCACCGATGGGGGAGAGCTCATCGGAGTCGAGTTGGTCGAGAAGAACGACACGGGCGTGGTCGCACGTGAGGTCGTACATCCGCGTGTCACCGTGATCGCCGACGGATCGCTGTCGCGTTTCGGCCGCAAACTGGGCACGGCGCGTCGTAAGGACTTCCCGTACGGCCTCGCCGTTCGCGGCTACCACTCGAGCCCGAACTCGCATGACGAGTTCCTCGAGAGTCAGCTCAACATCGTGGATCGCCAGGGTCGGAACGTCCCGGGATACGGGTGGATCTTTCCGCTGGGTGACGGGACCATCAACATCGGGGCCGGCGTGCTGTCGAGCTTCAAGGGCTGGAAGGACGTCAACACCTCGCAAATCCTCGAGGCGTACATCGAGAGCCTCCCCGACTACTGGCAGGTCACCGGCGATACCCAGCTCACCAAACCAACCGGCGGCAAGCTGCCGATGGCTTTCTCGGTTGGGCCCAAGGTGGGCCGAAACTGGGTGACGATCGGCGACGCATCCGGTGCCGTCAATCCCTTCAATGGAGAGGGGATCGACTACGCCTACGAGACCGGCCGACTGGCAGCCGGGTTCGTGGCCGAGGCACTCGGTGCCGACGACCTCGGCCGTCTCCATCGGTACGCCGATGCGCTCGAAGCCGAGTACGGGGACTTCCACCGAGTTGCTCGAGCGTTTGTCGTCGCGATCGGGAACCCGACCCTGATGCGGGCCCTGACCCGAACCGGTCTGCGGTCGCGACCGCTGATGGAATGGGTCCTCAAAGTGATGGCCAATCTCCTCGAGCCGGAGGAGTACGGCATGGCCGAGCGGGTGTATCACACGATCGAACGTATCGTTCGGATCGGACCCGAACCGCTGCTGAACAGGACGTGACGTGACACACGTTGGCCGCGCTGCTGCACTGGCGGCGGCCCTGCTGCTTGCCTTGGTGATCAGCGGATGCGGTCCCGATCGCACCGCACCGACGATCAACCCGACGCCGACCACGGCTGCCGATCCGGTTTCCGCAGCGCTCGGAATCGGACTCGACGTCTACACGGCGCAATGCCTGACGTGTCACGGGTCGGGCGAGGAGACCGAGCTCGCTCCATCCATGCGCGCCGATGTCCTCGAAACGTTCGGCGCCTGCGCCGACCAGAACGAGTTCGTCGCGCTCGGCGCCGATGCCTGGCCGTCGGATACGTATGGCGACAACGATTCGCCGTTCGGTGATTACGAGCTGGTCATGAACGGCTATCGCTTCGCTCTCGATCCCGCCGAGATCGCTGCGGTGAACTTCTGGATTCGGGTCGAACTGGCCGGTGTCGACGCTTCGGAGGCGTTCACGGACTGCGGCCTCGAGTCGTCCTGAACCGCACGTTGGTGGCGGGGCGAATCCCGGCAGCGCTCGGCAGCGACCGGTAGGGTCCGGTGTGTGAGCCCCGGCCCCAAGCCGTCGCACAAAGAGGCCATGGTCGACGTCATCGCCGATCAGGTTGGCGCTGCCTATCCCGATCGAGCCGAGACCGCAGCGGCATTCACTCGGGCGTACCTGCGGCGGGTCGGTTCCGACTACTTCGACACGCATGAGGACGAGGAGCTGACGGCTCACGTCCTCGGCTTGTTCCGACTCGCGTCCGAACGGCGAGGGAACGAATTCGCGGTGCGTGCCTTCAATCCAGATGCGGAGCGTGACGGATACAGCCTCCCGGTCGGCGTGGTCGAGACCGCAGGACCGGACATGGCGTTCCTGGTCGACTCTGTTTCGAACGAACTCGATGCCCTGGGACTCGGCTCCCAACGGGTCTTCCATCCGGTGATCGGCGTGATTCGGTCGGCGGACGGTGCCATGGAGCATGTGATCCCGGCGCGGACGGCGTCGGCCCGTGAGTCGATCCAGCATCACGAGCTCGATCGGCTCTTGACCGAGACGGAGATCGAGCAGATCGAACGCAACCTCAGCGCGGTGCTCAACGACGTTGCCAACGCTGTGAGCGACTTCGAGCGGATGCAGGGGGCGGTCTACCGGATGATCAAGATCGCCCGGGAGGGCGCCGCCCGATACTCCAAGGAAGAGGTGGATGAAGCCGTTGCGTTCCTCGAGTGGATGCTCGACGACAACTTCGTCTTTCTGGGATACCGCGAATACGAAGTGCTCGACGTCGGAGACGGCGGCCACGAAGACCGCAAGATCCGTGTGCGACCCGGATCCGGGCTCGGAATTCTCACGCATGACGAGGACTCGGCGTTCGCCGAGCCGACGTCGATGTCCGACCTGCCGCCGGATCTGCTGGCGCGGTACGAGGAGGGCCCGCTCGTCGTCGTGACGAAGACCAATCGGCTGTCGCGCGTGCACCGGCGGGCGAAGATGGATTACGTCGGCGTGCGACACATCGGACCGGATGGGCGGGTGATCGGCGAGGCCCGATGCATCGGACTCATGACGTCCAAGGCCTACATGCTCCAGGCGGGCCAGATCCCGGTTCTGCGCAGGAAGCTGCAGCAGATCATCGAAGCCGAGGACCTCATCGTGGGGTCACACTCCTACAAGGAAGTCGTACAGATCTTCGACAGCTTCCCCAAGGACGAGCTGTTCGCCACCCCAATCGACGACGTTCGCAGCTCCATCCTGGGTCTCATCGAGCTCCAGGAGCGCCAGCAAGTGCGTCTCTTCATCCGCAACGATCTGCTGCAGCGAAACGTCTCGGTGCTGATCGTGATGCCGCGTGATCGGTTCAATGCGCCGCTGCGCCATCGTATCCAGGACCTGCTGCTCGATCGGTACGGCGGCAAGTCCATCGACTACCGCCTCGCATTGGGGGAGACGGATACCGCACGGCTCCACTTCACGATCTGGACGGGCACCGGTCCGGTTCCCGATGTTTCGTACGAGGAACTCGAACCCGAGGTCGTTGCCCTCGCCAAGACATGGGAGGAACACCTCAGCGAACACCTCGTCGAGCGATTCGGGCCCGAACTCGCCGCCGCCCTCCGTGAGGAGTGGGCGGGGCGCTTTCCCGACGGGTACCGGACAACCGTTCCGCTCCCGATCGCGGCCGGCGACGTCGGCAAGCTGGACGAGTTGGTCCAGGCATCCGATGGCCGACCGGTCGTCGGCCTTCAGAACGACGAGCGTGCCGGACACGAGCTGACCCGCCTGGCGGTGTATCGCGCCGATGGCAAGCTCGACCTCTCGAGCATCATGCCCGTGCTCGAGGCGCTCGGACTGCGGGTGATCGAAGAGGTTCCAACTGCGCTGACCTCGGGAAGCCAGCCCCTGCAGATCCACGACTTCGGTGTCGTCGATGCAGATGGCGCCCTGCTCGACCTCAACGAGGTCGGGGATCGAGTCTCCGCTGCGATCGTCGCCGTCCTCGACGGTGCAAGCGAATCGGACTCGCTGAACCGCCTCGTGCTCACCGGCGGCCTCGACCACGAGCAGGTCACCATCCTGCGCGCCTTGCGCACCTACTGGCGGCGCGTCAGTCCCGGGTTCACGATCGACTACATCAACGATGCGTTCGCCGCCCATCCGGCGATCGCCGCGGACCTCATTGCCCTGTTTGCTGCCCGCTTCGGCCCGGGAGCCGATGATGACGTCGAGGCGGCGACCGTGGCTCGCATCCTGGGAGCCTTGGACGAGGTGGAGAGCCTCGACGAGGACCGCATCCTGCGCGGCTTCCTGCACCTGATCCTCGCCATGGTTCGAACGAACGCGTACCGGCCGGGATGCAGCTCTCTGAGCTTCAAGTTCCGATCCGCCGACGTGCCCGCGATGCCGGCCCCGGCACCGTTGTTCGAGGTCTTCGTCTACGGCATGGACGTCGAGGGCATCCATCTCCGAGGGGGAGCGGTCGCTCGAGGCGGGATCCGTTGGTCGACGCGGCGTGAGGACTACCGCACCGAAGTACTCGGGCTGATGAAGGCGCAGATGACCAAGAACGCCGTGATCGTGCCGAACGGCGCCAAGGGGGGCTTCGTCTTGCGACGCCCGCCGACCGATCCCGCCGAGCTGCGCGAGGCGGTACACGATGCCTACCAGATCTACATCCGTGGGCTCCTGGATGTGACGGACAACCTGGTCGACGGTGTCGTCGTCCATCCGTCCGGAGTTCGGGTCCACGACGGGGAAGACCCGTATCTGGTGGTTGCTGCGGACAAAGGCACGGCGACGTTCTCCGACACGGCGAATACGATCGCTGCGGACTACGGCTTCTGGCTCGGTGACGCCTTCGCGTCAGGTGGCTCGGCGGGTTACGACCACAAGTTGCTGGGCATCACCGCCCGCGGTGCCTGGGAATCGGTCAAGTGGCACTTCCGTGAGCTCGGTGTCGACATCATGGCCGAGCCGTTCACCGTGATCGGCGTTGGCGACATGTCGGGCGACGTGTTCGGCAATGGAATGCAGCTCTCTGATCACATCCGGCTGCTCGCCGCCTTCGATCATCGCAACATCTTCATCGACCCGAACCCCGAGCCGTCGGTCTCGCTCGCTGAGCGGCGTCGGTTGTTCGCTCTGGAACGGTCGAGCTGGGAGGACTACGACACAACGCTCCTGTCGCCCGGCGGCGCGGTCTACTCGCGGGCGGCGAAGGCGATCGAGCTGTCCGACGAAGCGCGGGAGGCGCTGGGAATTCAACTCAGGTCGGGAACCCCGGATGAGGTCATTCGGGCGATCCTGAAGGCCCCCGTCGACTTGCTGTGGAACGGCGGCATTGGCACGTATGTCAAGGCGTCACGCGAAAGCCACGAGGAGGTCGGCGACCGTGTCAACGACGCCGTGCGGGTGAATGCGGCGGATCTTCGGTGCCGGATCGTCGGTGAGGGCGGCAACCTCGGCGTGACCCAAGCGGGTCGTGCGGAGTTCGCGTCGCGCGGGGGGCGAGTCAACACGGACTTCATCGACAACGCCGGGGGAGTGCATTGCTCTGACCGCGAAGTGAACCTCAAGATCCTCCTTGGGATGGCGGAGGAACGAGGCGAAATCAACCGTTCCGAGCGTGACGAACTCGTGACCGAGGTCGTTGACGACGTGGTCGATGCCATCCTGTACGAGAACTTCCTTCAGGCGCAGATCCTTGCGCAGGAAGCCGAGGCGTCGGCGTCGCGTCTCGAGGCCTACGAGGACCTCATGTTGCTCCTCGAGGAGCAACGGCTCCTCGACCGGGCCATCGAAGGGCTGCCATCGTCGGACGACATGAATGAACGAGCGCGAGCAGGTCTCGGCATGGCGTTGCCCGAGCTGAGCGTGCTGCTCGCCTACGCAAAGCGTTCCCTGCGCGATTGGCTTCTCGAAGACGAGATGCCCGACGGGACGATGACCATCGACGACGTGCACACGTACTTCCCAGCTGCCGTGGTGGAGCGATTCGGTCACCTCCTCGACGCTCATCCGCTGCGCCGAGAGCTGGCGGCCACCATCGTTGCCAACCGGGTCGTGGATTCAGAAGGGGTGACGTTTGTCAGTCGCCTGATGATCGAGTCCGGGGCGAGCGCCGGCCAGGTCGTGCGGGCCTACCGAATCGCACGGGCGGTCACGGGCGCCGGGGATCGGTGGGATGCGATCGAGTCGCTCATGGGCACCCTGCCACTCGACATTGCCCGTCGTCTCATGGTCGGTGTCGATGAGCTCGTCGAGTCGGTCGCTCGGTGGCATCTCGCCAATCCGTCCCCCGCAACGGCTGATGCCGTGATCGAGGCGACGGGCGCACCCTTCGCCGAGCTGGCCCGGAACATCGCGGAAATTGGACCTGAGCAGTGGCAGGCGGCACGGGTCGCGTCGGTTGCCGAATGGACCGAACGGGGGGTGCCGAAGAAACTCGCCGTCCGCCATGTCTTCCAGAACGATCTCGTACATGCACCGGACATCATCACGGTGGCCTCGGACACGGGCCGTTCGGTTCGAGAGGTCGCCGAGTTGTTCTTGCTCGCTGGTCCAGCGTTCGAGCTCGACTGGCTGGAGGAGCAGATCGCGGCGCTTCCCGCTGCGACTCGCTGGCATCGCCGTGCTCTTCAAGCCGTCGACGATGACCTGGTTCTCGTCCGCCGGGAACTCGCCGAGCGGATTCTGGAGGAAGCCGACGATTCGCTCGATCCGGGTGCTGCGCTCGAGCACTACCTCGTCGGCCGCGTCGCGGCATTGGGCCGGCTGACACGATTCATGCGCGACCTTGCCGTCGACGGCGTCGACGACGTCGCCCCGGTGGTCGTCGCCATTCGCCAGATCCGAGCGCTGGCGTCCTGACCCGCTGACGGTGGAGCACCGTCGGCCGCCGCTCATGAGTCGGACCAGGAGCCGGGCGCAGCGTCCGATTGTGACGCGGGGCGGTGAACTTTGGAACCGGCCCCCCGCGCCCCTAATCTCCCGCCCGAGAGGAATCCCACCGAATGACGCTTGCCGACTACCTCCCAATCGTGCTGATGGCCGCCGTCGGCATCGGCTTTGCCGCTGTCTCGTTGTGGCTGTCGTGGCGGCTCGCCGTCAACAATCCGACGCCTGAGAAGCTCGCCCCGTATGAGTGCGGGATCGTTCCGCTCCAGGAGCCCGTTGAGCGCTTCCCGGTGAAGTTCTATCTCGTAGCCATGCTGTTCGTGATCTTCGACGTCGAGATCATCTTCCTGTTTGCTTGGGCGGTTCGGTTCGAGCAGCACGGGTGGGCCGGTGTCGCCGCCGTTGGGATCTTCGTTGCGCTCCTGATCGAGACCCTGATCTACGTCTGGAAGCGGGGCGCGCTCGACTGGAACGTGGCTCGTCGCGAGCGTTACCGGACCGTCGTCGCCGAACGTCTGGAGGAATCGCAACGGGTCGGGGAGGCCGCCTGATGGCCGGAGTCGGCCAGCCGCCGGGATTCCTGTTGACGACCCTCGAGAAGGGGGTCAACTGGGCCCGAACGCAGTCCATGTGGCCGGCAACCTTCGGACTCGCGTGCTGCGCAATCGAGATGATGGCGACGGGAGCCGCCCACAACGACCTCGCCCGGTTCGGGATGGAGGTCTTTCGCGCCTCGCCGCGCCAAGCCGACCTGATGATCGTTGCAGGGCGTCTCTCTCAGAAGATGGCACCCGTGCTTCGCCAGGTCTACGACCAGATGGCAGAGCCCAAGTGGGTGATCTCCATGGGGGCCTGCGCGTCCACCGGCGGGATGTTCAACAACTACGCCCTCGTCCAGGGTGTCGATCAGGTCGTGCCGGTCGACATGTACGTCCCGGGCTGCCCCCCAGGGCCCCAGTCGTTGATGCACGGGATCCTGAGCCTGCAAGAGCAGATCATGGCCGGCGAGATCCGGCGACCGGTGGTGCAGCTGTGAGCGACGACACGATCCGCCCCGACGACGCCGACGAGAAAGCCGTCGCCGACGCAATCGAAGAGACCGTCGCCGAGCCGAGCAGCATCGAAGAAGAGATGCTCGTCGAGGCTGCAGAGATCGAGGAACTCGTTGCCGGCGACGGTCCTGAGCACGATGCCGAATCTGACGAAGCGGCGTCGGCTCCGTCGCACCCGGCGCCCGACGACGAGGTGCTGGCGGCGATCGCTGCAGACTTCCCTGAGGTTCGGTGGCAACAGGTGGTTCCGGCACTGGCCCCGGCTCAGGATGAGGCCTACGTCCCGGCCGAGTCGGTCGTTGCGTTCGTCGAGCGGGTCCGCGACGCCGGTTACACGACCTTCGTCGATCTGTGCGCAGTCGACTACTTGCGGCGTGCGCCCCGGTTCGAGGTGGTGACTCATCTCGTCGACACGGAGCGGCCGGCCCGCCTCCGGATACGGGTCGGCGCTGAGGCCGCCGACCCCTCCGTTCCGACGATCACCGGGGTGTTTGCCGGAGCCAACTTCTACGAGCGTGAGGCCTACGACATGTTCGGCATCGACTTTCCCGGCCATCCCGACCTCACCCGGATCCTGATGCCCGACGACTGGGAGGGCCATCCACTTCGGAAGGACTACGCCGTCGGTTCGGTGCCTGTGCAGTTCAAGGGGAGCCACAAGACCACATGAGCGACACACCGCAGCTCACGTCCGGCGACCTCGAGACGCCCACGATCGATGCCCCGCAAGAGGCGCCGAACCGCGATGCAGCGGATCCGCGCCGCGAAGTGCACGAGGTGTGGGTCGCCGGCACTGAGGAGCCTGAGTGGGTGAAGTCCGCGACGGACGAACAGGCCCAAGAACTCCTTCCGGACACGGACGAGCCCGCCCTGGAGATCCAGCGTGGCACCGTCGTGACGGACGACTACCTCGACGACGACACCGTCGACCCCGAGGAGCGCCAGATCATCAACCTCGGGCCGCAACACCCGTCGACCCACGGCGTGTTGCGCCTCCAGATGGAACTCGAGGGCGAGACGATTCGACGAGTGAAGCCGATCATCGGCTACCTCCACACCGGCATGGAGAAGACGGCGGAGACGCTGGCCTACATGCAAGGTTCCACGAATGTCACGCGAATGGACTACCTCTCCCCGTTCCACAACGAGTTGTGCTTCTCGCTCGCGGTCGAGCAGCTTCTCGGAGTCGAGATGCCACCACGGGCGGATGCGATCCGCGTGCTCATGAGCGAGCTGAACCGGATTTCCAGCCATCTCCTCTGGCTGGCGACGCAGGGCATGGACATCGGCGCGCTCTCGATGATGATCTACGGATGGCGGGAACGTGAGGCGGTGCTGGCGTTCTTCGAGAAGACGACCGGACTGCGGATGAACCACAACTACATCCGTCCCGGCGGCGTCGCCGCCGACCTCCCCGATGGCTGGGAAGAGGATCTGGAGCAGATCCAGGCGACCGTGCTCGCCGGCGTCGCCGAGTTCGAGGAGCTCCTCAACGAGAATCCGATCTTCCTCGACCGCACCCAGGGTGTCGGAGTCATCACCCCGGCCGAGATCCGGGCGTACGGTGTGACCGGTCCCAACGCTCGAGCGTCGGGTGTGGCCTACGACGTCCGAAAGGCATTCCCGTACAGCGGCTACGAGCGGTACGAGTTCGACGTGCCCGTGGGCAAACACGGCGATGTCTTCGATCGCTATCTCGTACGGGTCGAGGAGATCCGCCAGTCGTTCGGAATCGTGAACCAGGTCATCGCAACGATGCCGTCCGGTGACTATCGCACCGATGATCGGAAGGTCACCCCGCCGCCGCGTCAACGGATCGATGAGTCGATGGAGGCACTGATCCACCACTTCAAGATCTTCACGGAGGGCTTCAAGGCGCCCGCCGGCGAGATCTGGCAGTCGGTCGAATCGGCCAGGGGTGAGCTCGGCATGTACCTCGTCTCCGACGGCACGGCGAAGCCGTTCCGTCTCCATGTTCGTGGACCGTCCTTTGCGCATGTCCAGGCGTTGCCGGCCATGCTGACCGACTCGCTGATCGCCGACATGATCGCAACGCTGGCCTCCACCGACCCCGTGCTGGGAGACGTCGACCGATGACCGTCGCAACGTGGAGTTCTGCCAACCAGGATCGGGCCAAGCAGATCCTCTCGCGTTATCCGGATCCGCGCTCGGCGGTCATGCCGCTGCTGTACCTGTCATTCCTCGAGCACGGCAGCGTCACCGATGAAGGGCAGCGGCAGGTCGCGGAACTGACCGGCCTCACTGCTGCCCAGGTGCAGTCGGTGGCCAGCTTCTACACGATGTACAAGAAGGACCACGTGGGGTCGTACCTCGTTTCGGTCTGCACGTCGATCTCGTGCTTCTTGTTGGATGCCGACGAGGTCCTGTCGGCGATCGAGGACGAAACCAACACGCCGGATGGTGAGACTTCCGACGACGGCCTCTTCACCGTTGAGCATGTCGAATGCATCGGCGCGTGCGGCGGCGCACCGGCGGTCCAGGTCAACTATGAGCTCATCGAAGGGGTGACCCCGGCCAAGGGTCGCGAACTGTGTCGGTGGCTACGCGACGGTCGCCCCGAGGTCGTGCTCGGTGATGAGCTGCAGCAGCTGTTCGGCGGTCGCCGTTCGTTCGACTGGGGCCCCTCCGAGCCCGAAGGCGCGTTCGTTCCGGTCCCGGCCTTTGCTCCGTACGGGAGTTCGCGAGGAGATCAGCCATGAGGCACGAACTGGCGGCTGGCGGCTGGCGACTGGCGACTCGGGGGGTCACGAAGTGACCACCCGCATCCTCACCACCCACATGGAGGCAAATCGGGCCGACTCGCACACGCTCGCCGCGTACGAGAAGTCCGGTGGGTACACGACGCTCCGTATCGCGTTGTCGTCGATGACTCCGGAACAGGTTCACGAAGAGGTCAAAGCGTCCAACATTCGGGGTCGCGGCGGTGCGAACTTCCCGGCCGGCGTCAAGTGGGGCTTCCTCGCTCCCACCCAGCCCCGATACCTCGTGATCAACGGTGACGAGTCCGAGCCGGGCACCTTCAAGGATCGGCAGCTCCTCGAGCGTGACCCTCACCAACTCGTCGAGGGGATCGTCCTCTCCTCGTTCGCGCTCGATGTGCATCACG
>JASJAX010000137.1 GCA_030066755.1 Acidimicrobiia bacterium | reverse complement strand
TTCAGGGAGGGGTGGCCTCGACGAAGTCGAGGTCGGGGAGGGTTTCGAGGTCACTCCGACTGATGTGCAATCCGTCGTCGACACGTTTCGGAACACAGCCCGACAGTGCGGAGCGGTGGAGACCCTCCCCGCCTCCGCTTCGCTCCGGCACCCCTCCCTACGCGGGAGGGGGACCCGAGCACCGAACCGTCGGACCCAAAACGCGACAGATCACCAAAGGGGGGAAGGGGGTGCAGCACTCGTCGATCAGCGTTCGGCACGCTCTGTTCTCGGTACCCAGTACTCAGTACTGCGGCCGAAGGCCGCTCGCGCCCTACCCCGCCCGGCAACCCTCCTCGCCCACCAACAGCGGCCGAACGGTGAAGCGGTAGTCGGTGCCGCCGTCCTCGAAGAAGGTCAGCTGATTGGCCGCTTGGAAGATCGGGAGCACGTCCTGTGCCTCGGCACCGTCGATGACGATGCACTTGAGCTCCACGACGAAGTCCGGCAGGTCCGCCGGCGCGGTGGTGAGCGGCCAGGGCTCGATGGTCGGTCGCAGATCTCCGCCGCCGTCGTTGAAGGCCGGGCTCACGATCACCTGGAGCTGCTCGATTGGGTACTCGCCGGCGTCGGGCGACGAGAAGGCCACGTTGTCCAGCACGGTGATGAGGTTCTGCAGGCTGTTGAGCTCCGGATCCTGATCGGTGATGCCGAGCGCGTAGACGTTGTAAATGTGGTCGCCGTTCTCGTCGGTGTAGGTGATGACCGTGTTGGGGGCATCGGCGACAAACTGGTTGGCGTCGTTGTTGATGACCTCGGTGATGTCCGGTAGGCCCGCTGCTTCGACCGCTGCCAACACCTGGCTGAGTCCGTCGACGCCGATGTCGACGACCTGGAGGCTGGGCATGAGGGGGCCGGGGAAGATGGCCGGCTGGGGACCCTGGAAGACGAGCCGCCCGTCTGCGTACAGCGTGTACGCCGGAGGCTGGGAGAAGAGGAACTCGACGGGGGCGAACCCACCCTCGTAGCGGACTTCGAGGATCCGCTGGTCGGGATCGATCGTCGGCGGGGCCGTCGTTGTGGCGGAGTCACCCTCGTCGCCACCACATGCGGCGATGATGACGGCCAGAGCGAGAATCAATGCGAGATGTCGTTTCATGCGGCTCAGACGGTAGGAACGTCGCAGCGGGTTCCCAACGATGGCCGCCCACTTCGCTCCGGCCAACACGTAGGGATAATGGTGACATGCGGCGCAGTACCCCCTCGACCTGGGAGGCCACCGAATCTGGGTGGCGCTACGGGTCCTATGCCGTGACGTTCCTCGGTCCGGGGGAATGGGCGCTTGAATCGTCGGGCAAGGCCGTATCGACGCATGGTCGGGCGTCGGATGCTGCTGCGGAAGCCAATGTGGCAGAGCGAACCCGGCGGCGACGCCGGACCTTGTTGCGCAACGTCGGAGCGATCGTGGCTGCGCTGGTGGTGCTTGCGGTGGCCCAGGCCGGACGGACGATCCCGAACGTCGCTTTCGAACCGGCTGAGCGGTACGCGGCCGATCTCGAAGCGGTGTACCGGTCCGTCGAGTCGGGCGTGACGCCCATCGACGAGGTGACCGGCAAAGGCGGGTTGATCGGCGGAGCGTTCGAGTCGGAGCTCGCGCTCGACCTCGGCGGAGGACCGGTTCCGCCACGCTCGTATGTTGCGATCACCGGGACCCACGCCGGCGAGTGTTACGTCATTCGGTGGACTCCCGGCGGGGCTGTGTTCAGCGGTGTCTTGGCCGGCGGCTTGCCGTGCGAGCCGGATCCCCGGCTCACCCAGCCCGAGCTGTTCTTCCGAGCGGCCTCCCAGTCTCCGAACGCGGCAGCGTTCACGTGGACCGAGGTGCTCCCACCCGAACGGTTCCAGGCTCGATGGTTCGTGCCGCTGCTGCTGGCGATGCTCTACGTCATCTTGCAGAGCTGCATCGGGATCACGCTGGCGTTCATCCGTCAGCCGCGACGCCTGATACCGCCACTGCAGGTCGGGCTCGGTGACCGGCCGGCGCCTCGGGTCGCTTCTTCGACCTGACGGCGGCGCTGCGTCAGTCGTTCGGGGGATCGAGTTTGTCCCGCAGTCGATTCACGGCCGTCTTGGCCTTCGTCGACAGTTTGTCCGACTCCTCCTGCGCAGCCTCTCTGATCACGTCCTCGAAGCTCTGGTCGCCACGCTCGTGGAACATGCGACGCCACCGATCGCCGACCCAGAGGAAGAGGTCGTCGATGGTCATGTCCTCGCACATGTTCGGGAGGTCGGCGTCTCGGATGAGCTTGATCGTCGGGAGGTAGACGGTCTCAAACCAGCTGCGAGCGATCTCCTCGCGGGTGACGAACTCGTTGCGGGATGCGACCAGATCCCATCCGTGCACCTTGAGGTTGTCGAGGAGCTCGGCGTAGCGCCAGGGCCGGGTGAAGGTGAACCGTGCACCGGGCACGACGGCTCCGAGTCCGCTCGCCTCCATGAAGATCCGTTGCTGACCGAGGTGGACGAGTTCGGTGACGTCGGTGTCGGCGTCGATCTCGTACGGGGTGTGGATCTCGGTGATCTCGGCGTCGAGGTAGTCCATCTTCCGCTGCTTCGCGATGGCGACGCGGTGGTGACCGTCGGCCACGAAGAACGCGTCGCCCACCTTGAACACGACGATCGGAGGGAAGCCCCCGTCCGGGAACCGGTTCTCGAGCGACTGCCAACGAGTCTCGAGGCGGTCCGAAACGGGGAGGAAGTCGTCGTCGAAGTCGCTGCTGCGGGCAACCGAGCCGACGATCTGGTCGATCGGGATCGACCGCACGCCGACGTAGGACTGTTCGAAGCTCTTCAGTTGGCTCTGGACTTCCTCGAGGTTGAGGAGATGCCCCTGAGGTCGACGCGTCAGGAGGCGCCCGACGCGACGGAACAGCTCCTTGCGGCGCGCCTTCGGGTATGTGGAGATCGGGGGCAGGCCTTCCCAGGTCATGGGGTCACCTCGAGGACTTTGTAGGGCACGACGTTCATGATCCGTGATTCGCCGAGCTGCCGATCAGGCTTCTCGAAACCGTGAGGGTGGATGTGGCCGTGGAGCATGATCTGTGGTTGGAGTCGGTTGATGAGTCCGTGGAAGGAGGCAAACCCTCGATGGGCATTGTCCGGCATGTCGCCGAGGTCGCGAGGCGGTGAATGAGTCACGAGGACGTCGATGCGACCACGGCCGGTGAGTTTGCGAAGTCGCCACTTCAACTCGAGCCGCCGCACCCGCCAGTCCATCTGGCGCTCGGTGTACTGATTGGCGCCGGGACGATAGCGAATCGAGCCCCCGAGTCCAGCAAAGGTCAGGCCACCTTCCTCGATGATGTTTCCGTCGAGGTTGTAGCCCCCTTGGGGGCCGATTTCGTCCTCCCAGTCCTGGTGGAATCGGGGGTCCCGGAACCTCGTTGAGGGATCGCGTTTCAGCTCCGGGTCGTGGTTTCCGGGGACGTACAAGAACGGCTTGTTGGCCGCATCCGCGACGTACTCGATGTACTTGAACGGGAGGTCGCCGCAGGACACCACGAGATCGGGGGCAATCTCTCGGATCTTGGCCACGCTGAGCGCCTGCGTCTTCTCATCGGCGATGGCGAGAATGCGAGTCACGGCCACATCCTATGGCCGGTCGCCTCGCTGGCGGCGGCCGTGTCGTCCATCGCGCGAGCTTTCCGATCCCCTGGGGTGGGACTACCGTATGGCTCCGCACGCCCGATCTGCGCGATGCAGGCGCCCGTAGCTCAATTGGATAGAGCGTCTGACTACGGATCAGAAGGTTGGGGGTTCGAGTCCCTCCGGGCGTGCCACCCGAAACCCCCGCGTATGCGGGGGTTTCGTCGATCTGAGCCTCACCTGAGGAGTGGTCGCGGCCTGCCCGATCGACAGGAGCCAATGCAGCCGACGGAGAGTGGGCTGATCGCGTACGCTGCAATCGGGGAGGTGAATTCTGGATCGACAACCTCAAACCTGGCACTACGGACTCGTTGCCCGGCACTGGGCTGAGTTTCAGAACAACCGTGCCGATGCCCCGGACGTCGCCCACGTGCTGGACTTGATCCGTGAACGTGGAGATCCAGCGCTCGACGCCGGATGCGGTACGGGTCGGATTCTCCTCCCTTGCCTCCGGTCGGGACTCGACGTGGACGGGTGCGACGTCTCGCCAGACATGCTTTCGCTTTGTCGAGATCTGGCCTCGGGTGAGGGCTACTCGCCGGCGCTCTATGCGCAGCACATGCATGAGCTCGACCTACCCCGGCGGTACCGAACGATCTTCTGCGTAGGGTCCTTGGGCATCGCGAGCACCCGTCAACAGGATGCAACGGCGCTGCGCCGTTTCTACGAGCTTCTCGAGCCCGGTGGTTTGCTGATGTTCGACATGGTCATGCCGTACGGGGATGGCTCATGGCATTGGGACCTGTGGATCGAAGAGAACAGGCGGCAGCTGGACCCGGACTTCTGGACGCCGCCGACTCGAGAGGAAGCGTCGGACGGGACGGAATTCGCCACCCGGTCACGCGTCGTCGATGTCGACCCACTGGAACAGGTCCTCACCATGCAGATACGTGTCGAGCAGTGGCAGGGCGACGAGCCGCTTGGGTCCGAGGAGCGGACGTTGACGCAGAACCTCTACTTCAGGAACGAGCTCGAGCTCATGCTGAGGCAGGCGGGGTTTGCGGAGATCACCGTGCTCGGCGGACACGACGACGGGCCGGCCACGCCCGCCAGTGGGACCCTTGTGTTCCTCGCCGGGAGGGCATCCGGATAACTTGCCACTGCGATCGTTCCACGGTCACCGCGTTGGGAGTTCGTCCCAGACGGCGAGCGTCAGGATCTCCTCGTCACGTGCCGGCAGCCGCGCCACGAACTGCAACCCAACTCTGGACCACTGGCCACACCAGGTGGACTGGACGACACGACCGGCTCGACGAATCGCCTCCTCACGTGAACTGCACGGACTGAACGACACAGGTCGTCACCAAGGCTGACTACGGATCAGAAGGTTGGGGGTTCGAGTCCTTCCGGGCATGCCACAGAAGCCCCCCCACGCGAGAGCTGCCTACGAGATCGAGATCAGCCTTGGGCCGGTGTGTTCTCGATGACCTCGACCATGTCTCGCATGATCCGTTCGCCACGCCTTGGCATCGCAAGTTGCATGATCGGCTCGAGGATGCGCGACCAGCCAAGGGGCTGTGCCTTCACGTCGACCCGAACCGTGCACGACTGGCCGTCGATAGGTGTGACCTCGAAGCCGATGTTGAAGTCCATCGTGGGATCGGGGTGGTGAGCGACAATGCGGCGTCCGCCCTCGAACTCCGTGATTGCGTACTCGCTCTCCGAACTCCGACCGAACTCACGACGGACCATGACGGCGCGACTTCCAACGCCGACCGGTCCTGGCGTGATCGGCCGGATTTCGACAACCTCGCGCTCCCACTTGGGATGATTCTCGTAGAGGTTCGTCCCGATCACATCGAAGGTCTCCTCGGCGGAGCGACTCACTTGCCGCTCGCTGGTGTAGGCGATCATCAGTCTCCTTCGTATCTCCATTTCACTAGTGATAGCCACTAGTGATTCACTCTAGTATGATGTGAACCGTGGGCAAGGTCAAGACGCAACATGCCGAGCCGAGGTCGCGGAAGGAGAAGGCCGCTGCAACGCGGCGGAGGATCATCGACGCCGCCACGCGGCTGTTCTCAGAGAACGGGTATGCGGGCACGACGATGCAGGCCATCGCCGATCACGCAGATGTTGCGGTCCAAACCGTGTACTTCGTCTTCCACACGAAGGGCGAGCTCCTCCGTCAGCTGCTCCTTGATGCGGGAGGGCGTCCCGACGAGCCAACGGAGACGATGGAGAGGGATTGGGTCGACGAGGCGCTCACTGATCCCGACAGTCGCAGAACGATTGCACTCATGGTCGAACACGGCAACGACATCTACTCACGGATCGCACCGGTGTGGGCTGCGATCGGCCAAGGTGCTTCGGTCGAGCCAGAAGTCGCCGCACAGTGGGATCACATCGTCGAGCAGCGTCGGTTGGGGATTCGCCGCATGGTTGAGTCGATCGCGGACCGTGGCCACCTCCGCCATGGCCTGACCGTCGATCGCGCCGCTGACATCATCTTCGGACTTCAACGCCCCGAGACACTGACGGTGTTCGTCGTTGAGCGCAACTGGCCGCTCGTCGAATACAAGACCTGGTCTTACGACACCCTGTGTCAGCAACTCATCGACACAGTCGCCACCGACTCGAGCGAGTCCTCTCCTACCCGCGGCCTCTCCTTCGACCAACGCCGGACTCGGGACACGCACAACTAACCGGTGCGTATGCGCCGCTATGCGGCCGGAGGCGTGGGCACCGCGAGCACGACCAGCATCCTGTTGCCAGACTCACCGCCATCGGCGAGTGGTCGTCTGTTGCCCCACGTGTTGCCCAACTGGCGTTGTCCCGTCCACAGGAGGAATGCCTGGCACGTAGCCGCATTCTGGGTTCTGGGAAGTCGGGGTATGGTGCCGTTGAGTGGACACCGATAGTGAGCCAATCGGCAAGAAGCGAGCCGGGTCGATGAGCAGCCACGGTCGGATCGGCAATCGGGGTCGATTCCGGTGGGCGGTGGCCTTGACGGTATCGATGCTGCTGGCGGTTGGTGTGCCCAGTGTTGGTGCGTCGGAGTCGGCCGCCGGGGCGGGTTTGGTGGAGGAGTCGGCTGCTCCGATCGGGGCTGAGTTTCGGGTGACCGGACGTCAGGCCCGTCCGGGGGACTGGGATCCTCAGATCGCCCACAACCCAGTGGCTGATGAGTATTTGGTGGTGTGGACCGATGGGCGGCGTGATCGTGCCGCGGTCTACGGGCAGCGGGTTTCGGCAATCGGAGAGCGATTGGGCTCCAACTTCCGGATCTCGCTCAAAGACTCGGTCCCTCAGGGTGAGGGCTACGAGAATCCGATCGTTGCGTGGAACTCGGTTCGAGAGGAGTACCTCGTCCTGTGGGTCGAGGGGCGAGGGTCAGGACATGTAGGCCAGCGGGTGTCAGCAGATGGGGAACGACTCGGGGAGCGGGTTGTCGTCGGCGATGCTGTCGCTCCAACTCTCTGGGCCGTGACGTTCAATCCGGTCAGTGGGCAATACCTGGTGGTCTGGGTCGAATGGGACTTTGTCTCTGATCCCTCCCGTTCACAGGTGCGTGGCGTGCTGCTCGACGGTGACGGGCACCAGGTGGGGAGTGACTTCCGTATCAGTGGTGGCAAGGCCAGAGTGGCGCGGGATCCTGCGGTGGGTGTGAACACCGCGCGTAACGAGTATCTCGTGGTGTGGGAAGACGACCGGAACGCCACGACCCGAGGCGACGACATCTTCGGGCAACGCCTTGCGGTGGACGGGTCCAGGATCGGATGGAACTTCCGGGTGAGCGGGAGCAAGGCAACAGACAACGAGGGCAACCCATCTGTTGCGTACAGCGAGGCACAGGATCGGTATCTCGTAGTGTGGTCGGACAGCAGGCATCGCAAATCTCGCGGGAATGATGTCTTCGGGCAGGTGCTCACCGGGGCGGGCGACAAGCTCGGTTGGAACGTGCGGATCAGTCGCAGCGGGCGCGTGTCCTTGAACGACGCTGGTGTTGGCGTTGCTTACAGCTCGGTTGATGACGACTACCTGGTGTCGTGGACCGACGGCCGAAGAGTGCGCTCCGCAGGTGTGGGTGACGTGTTCGCTCAGCAGCTCAGTGTCGATGGTGCGCGAATCGGCAGGAACTTCCGGGTGACGACCTGGAAGGCATATATCGCCGCGCTTTATGGATGCGACGTGGCTCACAGTCCCGTCAGCAACGAGTACCTCATCGTGTGGCGCGATGACCGGGGCGAATCCGAAGGTGATGTCTACGCCCGGAGGGTCGCTCCCTAGTGGAAGCGAGGGCTTCGATGCGCAAAGGAAGAACCCTGGGGGTCGGGCTTACCGCTGGGGTAGCCACCCGGGTCGCGGCTACAGGCGTTTGCGCAGATGGAGCTCCAATGGGTGCAACCAAACTGCGACCCAGCTCCAGATCACTGGGCGGCGCCAGATGGACTGAATGACATGGCCGCTCTACGAATCGCCTACTCAGGACCACTGGACGGACCCAATGTCACCCGATGTGACGGGAGCTGTGCAACTACGGGCCAGGCGAACACGGGGGCGGAAGCACCTAGTCCGCCGCAGTGTGGCGCCCTACGTTGAGATTGGACGTGAGGTTTTGGCCCTGTTCGGCTCCTGTACGGGTGGAGGGTCAGAATGGTCGAAGCGTTGTCCCGGCCGGAGTCGTCGGCTGGGTTCTTCGAGACCGAGCGGCTCGACCGGGTATACCGGGAGGAAGCCCCGCGCATGTGGCGCGCATTGACGGCGTTCTCCGGGAGTAGAGACATCGCCCAGGATGCCGTCGCCGAAGCATTTGCACAGGCGATCCGCCGTGGTGAGGCCATCCGTGCGCCGGAACGCTGGGTGTGGCGGGCCGCATATCGGATCGCAGCCGGCGAGCTGCATCGTCGCCGCCCCCTCGTGCCGCTGACCCTCGAGGTATCAACCCCGGCTGAGGAACCGGCTTGGGAGCTGCGCAGCGCACTGGCCGAGCTACCTGCTCAACAGCGAGCGGCTCTGGTCCTGCACTACTACGCCGGCTATCCGGCAAGCGACATTGCCCGAATCACCGGGTCGACCGCTGCCGGCGTCTGGATGTCGCTCAGCCGTGGACGGCAGCGTCTGCGTCGACTGCTGGAGGTGGCCGATGATTGACCTGCGTCCACGGTTCGAGGAGCTCGATCAACTCGAGGTACCGGACATGCGGGCGGACATCCAGCGACGCTCCGACGGGCTGTCTCCGTTGTCGGAGCCCCTTTCGCAGGCGATGACGCGGTGGTGGCGAGGTCCGCTTGCTGCTGCCGCTGCCGCCGCTGCCGTCCTGGTGGCTTTCGCCGTTGCCATGCTGACGTGGCGCGGCGGGGCCGACGACGTCGTCAACCCCACCGAACCGACGCCCGTCACGACGATCCCCGCAAGCCCGATCGTGCCGGCGCCCGGGATCGCCCCCGGTGCCGCCGATGACGTATTCGACCTGGCGCTGGCTCCCGATGGGAGGCTATGGGCCGCCACCGCTGCCGGCGTCGTCATGTGGGACCTGGAGAACGCGGCACCATCGGTCTTCTCGGAGGCGGACGGTCTAGGCAGCCCAAGCGTTTCCCACGTTGCCGTCGCGTCGGATGGCACGGTGTGGGCCGTCGGCGACTCCTGGCTGGCGCGCTACGACGGATCGTGGGCGCTCGTCGACGGCGTGGACGCCGACCGTCTCACGCCCGTCGGCGACCTGGCCGTCGGTCCGGACGGAGCGGTGTGGGTTGCGGCCGAAGGCACTGCGTTGGTCCGAGTCGACGCCGACGGCGCAACGACCCACCCGCTGCCCGAGGACCTGGGGGAAGGCGCCGAGTGGATGCGGTCGATCGCCGTGGACGGTTCGGGGACCGTCTGGATGTCGGTCATACGATCAGGCGTGCTTGCGTTCGATGGCGAGTGGCGTCACCACGGCGTCCTCGACGGCCTCCCGAGCGTCATGATGGGCAACGTCGCCGTCGCGCCAGACGAAACGGTATGGGTAGGTGGCGACGGCCTGTACGGCGGCCCCGGCGGCGACGTGCCGGCCGCCGGCATCGCTCGCTTTGACGGCAGTTCATGGACGACATTCACGACCGCCGACGGCCTGCTGGGCAACGACGGTGATGTCGTGATGGGTCCCGACGGAGCCATCTGGGTGATCCACACCGGTCTGCCCGACGAGGTGGCCGAGACGCTCGACGTCTCCCATCCCTCGGGTCTCTCGCGCTACGACGGAGTCCGATGGGTGACCTACCCGGACGCCCCGGTCGGTCGCGGTGGAGCGGCGATCTCCGCCGATGGGACGCTGTGGCTGGGATCCGGAGACGGCATCGTCGGCTTCGACGGAACGACGGCAACCCGTCTCATCGTCGGCACCGACGGAGTGCCACCGGTGGCGACGGTGCCCGGTGCTCCGGTACGTCTCGAGCGGGTCGAGGAGTTGGAAGCGCTGCGTCTGGCGACGTCGATCGGTGAGATCGAGTTCACGACGTGGGCCCATCCCGAGGGTGAGGAGCCGCCGTGGAGTCTCATCACAACGGCCGGTGGTGTCATCGGCGGCATGGGCCCCGACGGAAACCCGTCCTGGTCACTCGACGGGATCACCTGGACGGAGATCCCCGTCGCCACACATTCGTCCGGATGGTCCCGTCCCCCAACGGATCGGGACGTTCTATGGAGCGTGAGCAACGGCGTGCTGCGAGCGACCTGGGACGGAGCCGGTTGGGTCGACGTCGAAGTCCTCCTTGATTCGCGACTCGACGGCGCCCAGACCACGCTCGGATCTCACGGCATCGTCGCAGTTCGCAACGACCGGGTCTACTTCTGGGACGGTGGCGGCTTCGCCGAGGCCGCCCAGCCCCCCGATCCTTCGCTCTACCCCGGCTCGAGCCCAGACTGCGCCGCCGCGGCGGATTGGCTGGGCTCGGGTTTGATGAAGGAGCTGGGTCCGGTGGTGGCCACTGATGCCGGGTTCATTGCATTGGCCGCCCGCAATGAGGACGACTGGCACCGTTTCCCGGTGTGTGAACCGCTCGTGTGGTTCTCCCCCGACGGCAGCGTGTGGCAGCCGTTCACCAACGAGTCGCCCTTTGGGCCGGGCGCGATCGTTCGCGACCTCTCCGTCGCCGGCGACAGGATCGTGGCGGTCGGCGGCCTGTCGTCCTCCCAGGTTGCGGTGTGGGTCTCAGATGATGGAGTCACCTGGCAGCGCTCCGATCTTGTAGGGGCCCGCATCCTGGGCGTCGCCGGCAGCGCAAGAGGCTGGATCGCCGTCGGCTCCGGCAACCGGATGTGGTTCTCGCCGGACGCAATCGTATGGG
>JASJAX010000019.1 GCA_030066755.1 Acidimicrobiia bacterium | reverse complement strand
GACGTCACCTACCGAACCCTCACCCACGACGCCACCAACCAACAACCCAAAGCCGCTTGACATAGGAGTCACCCTCCGGGGGGACTGTTCGCGATCGCCGTGGTCGACGAGTCCGGGGAGACGATCGACAGAGCTGCTGGCATCATGGGCTCTGATGTCGCCGCTCACCGTCGGAATCGGACCGCCGCTCGAGGGGATGCGTACGCAGCCGGAGCGGGCTACGTTCGCCTCCACCTGCTGGGACGCCGGGATCGACCATCTCTTCATGGCCGACCATGTGGCCTTTCGAGGAGGGCACGGAACCGACGGACTCATTGCCGCCTCGTCGTTCCTCTCACTCCACCCGGAACTCGGGGCGTACGTCGGCGTGTACCTGCTGGCGTTGCGGCATCCGATGACGGTCGCCCGACAGATCGCGTCGATCGCCGAGCTCGCTCCCGGCCGACTGACCTTCGGGGTCGGCGTCGGTGGCGAGGACCGCCATGAGTTTGAGGTGTGCGAAGTCGACCCTGCGACCCGGGGGCGACGGACCGACGAATCGCTCGGGCTGCTCCGGCGGCTCCTCACCGGCGAGACCGTCGATCACGACGGCGAGTTCTTCACGGTCGAAGCGGCGCGCATCGTGCCGCCGCCCGCACCGGCCGTACCGATCGTCATCGGCGGCCGATCCGATGCCGCCCTTCGGCGCACAGCTCATCGCGGCGACGGATGGCTCGCGGCGTGGTGTTCGCCGGAACGATTCGCAGAGAACCTCGAGACGATCGATCGGATGGCTGCCGACGCCGGTCGCGCGATCTCCTGGCAGCACGGCTATCAGAACTGGATCGGAATCGGATCGGACCGCACCGACGCGTTGGCACGGCTCGGACCGGCGATGGCGAAGTTCTACGGCGTCCCGTTTGCGGCGTTCGAACGATATGCCCCGGCGGGCACTCCACAGGACGTAGCCGATTACCTCACGCCATTCGCTGAAGCCGGAAGCCGCACGTTCAACCTCTTCCCGATCGCGCCCACGCCCGAAGCCGGAATCGAGGCAGTCGCGGAGGTGAAACAACGCCTCGTCGAGCGCGTCGGCTAGGTGGACGGTCTCGAGTCTCAGGTCTCGAGTCCCAAGTCTCAGGTCTCAGGTCTCAGGTCGCAGTTTCTCTGGACGGTCGCAGTCCCCGGTACGAGACGCAGGCGCTCGACAGAGCGCCCTCCCTGAGCCGTTCTCCCCTACCCGCTGGAGTACCGCGCCGAGAGACTGACAGGCAGTCGGCAAGGGAGCACTATCGATGCAGCGTGAGGAGTTCGAAGGATCAGAGGGCCGGATCTCGTACCACTCGTGGCGTAACCACTCCGCGCCGGGCCATATCGTGGTGTTCACGCACGGGTATGCCGAACACGGCGTGCGCTATGCCCACGTTGCGGAGATCCTCGCCGACGACGGCGCTGCGGTCTACGCCGAAGACCACATCGGGCACGGTCATTCCGATGGCGAACGTGCGTTGATCACGGACTTCGAACACGTCGTCGATGACTTGCACACCCTGATCGCGATTGCGCAGGAGCGCGATCCCGGTGTCCCCGTCGTCATGGTCGGGCACTCCATGGGGGGGCTTCTCACCGCACGCTACGCGCAGCGATACCCGGGAACGCTCGCCGGCGCGGCATTCCTCGGGGCGGTCATCGGCAACTGGCGCTGGGCACGCGAGGTCTTGGCGCTTCCCGAGCTTCCGCAGGACACCAGCGACGCATCCGGGATGTCACGCGACCCAGAAGCCGCCGAGGGCTACGCCAACGACCCGCTCGTCTATCACGGTCCCTACAAGCGCCCCCTCCTCGAAGCCGAGGTGATCGCGCTCGATCGCTTCAATGCCGAGATCGACCGCCTCTCGCTCCCGGTGTTGCTCCTGCACGGGTCCGACGATCCGTTCGTGCCACCGTACGACAGCGTCGAAGCGCTCCTCCGCATGCCGAGCGACGACAAGGAAATGCGGATCTTTCCTGGGGCTCGCCACGAACTCGTGCACGAGTTGAACCGGGTCGAGGTGATCGCAGTGCTCAAGGCATGGATCGACCGGGTGACGTGACGTGTGCAACTGATGCGGTCCTGCCGACCCCGCAGGCGGCGACGAAGTAGCTTGGCGCCATGACGACCTCCTTCTCCTTCCCGTCCGGATTCCATTGGGGAGCGGCCACTGCGTCCTATCAGATCGAAGGAGCGGTCCGCGACGACGGTCGCGGCGAGTCGATCTGGGACCGCTGGTCACACATTCCCGGGAACACGGTGAACGGCGACACCGGCGATGTTGCTTGCGACCACTATCACCGGTGGCGGGAGGACATCCAGCTGATGCAGCAGCTCGGGATCACTGCGTACCGCTTCTCGATCGCATGGCCTCGAGTGATCCCGACCGGCACAGGCGAGGTCAGTGCAGCAGGGATCGGTTTCTACGATCGTCTCGTCGACGCCTTGCTCGAGGTGGGGATCACCCCGTTTCCAACGCTCTACCACTGGGATCTGCCTCAGGTTCTCGAGGACGACGGCGGGTGGCCGGAACGCCGCACGGCGTACGCCTTCGCCGACTACGCAACCGCAGTGGCCGACCGTCTCGGCGACCGGGTGAAACACTGGTGGACCATCAACGAGCCGTTCTGCGTCGCCGACCTGGGTTACCGCGTCGGGACGAAGGCTCCGGGCCGCCACGACCACCACGACTTCCTGGCTGCGGCGCACCACGTGTTGCTCGGTCATGGACTCGCCGTGACGGCAATCAAGGCTGCCTCTCCCGATGCCCAGGTCGGCATCGTGGCCAACGTCGACAACCACATGCCACGTTCCGCTCACCCGGCCGACCGCCGAGCGGCCGAATTGGCGCACGCAATTCACTCCGGTTGGTACCTCGACCCCGTGTTCCGCGGCGAGTACCCGGAAGCTGCGGTGAACCACCATCACTGGGATCAACGTGAGGTTGCGCCCGGCGACATGGAGATCATCTCGACACGGGTCGACCACCACGGCGTCAACTACTACACCCGCAAGCTGCACGGCGACGAGGGCATCGACGATTTGGAACGTCCGGCGCCCATCCTCCACGCTGACCTCCACCGCACCACGATGGGCTGGGAGGTCTACCCAGACGGCCTCCGTGAGCTCCTCGTGCGGTTCAATGAGGAATACGACCTGCCGCCGGTGTACATCACGGAGAACGGTGCCGCATTCCCAGACGAGGTCGTCGACGGAGCCGTACACGATGGTGACCGTCGCGACTATCTCGAGCGGCACTTCTCAGCGGCCGCTGAGGCCGTCGCCGCTGGTGTCGATCTTCGGGGCTACTTCGTGTGGTCCCTGATGGACAACTACGAGTGGGCGCGCGGCTACGGCCAACGCTTCGGTCTCGTCCGGGTCGACTACGAAACGCAGGAGCGCATTCTCAAGGACAGCGCCCATTGGTACGCGTCGGTGATCGCCGCTGCGACCGGGTCAATCGAAGCGAGCGAGGAAGCCGTCGACGATGGTGGCGATGAAGTCGGCGTCGAGGGGCTCCCGGCTGATGAGGCGACGGTAGAAGACGGGTCCGTCGATCAGGGCGACGGCGCCTGACGGATCGAGATCCGCCGGCAGCTCGCCGCGTTCGATGGCCGCCTCCAATGCCATGACGACCGGGCGCGACCGGTGGTCGGCCATACGGCAATGGAGCTCGGCGAGTTCCTGGTCGTGCTCCGCTCGCTCGATCAGGGTTGCGAAGAACGGCGGCAGCGGTCCCGCATTGAGCCGTGCGACCACCCGCTCCAGATGCTGAAGGAGATCGGTCCGCACCTCACCGGTCGACTCGAACTGCCAGTCGGGGCGATGGGCCTGGATAGCGTCGGCGATCAAGTCGCGACGTTCCGGCCAATGCCGGTAGATCGTGGTTCGGGCAATCCCGGTGCGCTCTGCGATCCGTAGAGGGGTGACGGCTTCATGGCCCTCGCTGCGCAGCAGCTCCATGGCCGCGGCAAGGACCACCTTGCGTGTGTGAATCACCCTCGGATCGTCCGAGGTCACCGTCGGTTGTCCCTGGTCGGCCGTCATGTGCGGGTCCATGGCTCGCTTGCAAAGAAATACTACATGTTGTAGCGTAGCGCATCAACTTGTTCCAGAGGGCGACCGCCGTCGCTGGGAAACCCCTTCCGAGTCACCGGAGACACTCGTGACCACACCCATCATCACCGTCGAGGGCATCACCAAGTCCTTCGGGGACGTCCACGCCCTGACCGGCGTGGACCTCGAAGTCGAACCAGGAACCGTCTACGGCCTGCTCGGCCCCAACGGCGCCGGCAAGACCACGACCGTTCGTGTCCTCACCACGCTGCTCAAGCCCGACGCCGGCAGGGCGACCGTCGCCGGCTACGACGTGGTCTCCCAGGCTGCCGAGCTGCGGACGGCGATTGGTCTCGCCGGACAGTACGCCGCCGTCGACGAAATCCTCACCGGCCGCGAGAACCTCGAGATGGTCGGTCAGTTGTACCGCCTCTCTACTGCCGAGGCCAGGAGCCGGGCCGACGAGATCCTCGAACGTTTCGACCTCGCGTACGCCGGCGATCGTCCCGTCAAGACCTACTCCGGCGGGATGCGCCGCCGTCTCGACCTCGCCGCCAGTCTCGTCGGCCGGCCCCAGGTCCTGTTCCTCGACGAACCGACGACCGGGCTCGATCCGCGGAGCCGGATTGGCTTGTGGGAGTTCATCGAACGGCTCGTCGAAGGGGGAACCACCCTCCTGCTGACGACCCAGTACCTCGAAGAGGCCGACCGGCTCGCCGACCGGATCGCCGTCATCGACAAGGGCACGGTCATCGCCGAAGGCACCTCGGACGAGCTGAAGGGTCGTATCGGCGGGGACGTGCTCGAGCTCCAGATCGCCAATCCGGAGAACATCCCGGCAGCAATGGCCGCCGTCGCCGGAATGTGCTGCGGCGAGGCCAACCTCGATGACGACGGAGAGACGATCCGGGTCCCAGTTGAGTCGGCCGTCGGCACGATCACCGATGCGGTTCGTCGGCTCGACGCCGCCGGCGTGCAACTCGTCGACATCGCCATCCACCGCCCCACCCTCGACGACGTGTTCCTCACCCTCACCGGCGAGCACGTCACGCAGGAGACCAACGGCAACGGCGAACTCGTCGGTGCCGGCCGAGGACGGAGGAGCCGCGGATGACCGCCGTCACCGAACGACCGAACACCTCGCCCGGGAACCGGATCGCATGGGAGATCCGCGACGCCCTGGTGATCACCAGGCGCAACCTGTTCAAGTATGTTCGGGTTCCGACGCTGCTGATCTTCTCAACGGTCCAGCCGATCATGTTCGTGCTGTTGTTCGCGTTCGTGTTCGGGGGTGCCATCGCCCTCCCGGGCAATCTCGACTACATCGACTTCCTTATGCCCGGCATCTTCATCCAGACGTCGATCTTCGGATCGACGAACACCGGGATCGGGCTCGCCGAGGACATGAACAAGGGCCTGATCGATCGATTCCGGTCGCTGCCGATGAGCCGGTCGGCCGTGCTCGCCGGCCGCACCGTCTCGGATTCGGTCCGCAACCTCTTCGTCGTGTTCCTCATGACCGGCGTGGGCTACCTCATCGGGTTCGATTTCCAGAACGGCTTCTTCAGTGCGGTGTTCGCCATTGCCCTGGTGCTGATCTTTGGGTACGCGTTCACGTGGATCCAGGCCACCATTGGCCTTGCGATCAAAGACGTCGAGTCGGTCCAGGCCGCCAGCTTCGTGTGGGTGTTCCCGCTGACCTTCGCCAGTTCCGCCTTCGTGCCCATCGAATCGATGGCCGGCTGGCTGCAGTGGTTTGCTCGCAACAACCCGATCACGCACGCGGTGAACGGTGCTCGCTACCTCGTGCTCGGCGAGCCGTGGGGGTCCGCCAGCGACGTCTGGATCACACTGCTGTGGTCGGGAATCCTGCTCGCGGTGTTCATCCCGCTTGCGATCAGCAACTACCGCAAGGCGGTTTGAGCGGCCGACTTCGTTGACCTTCGTCCCAGGTCCCAAGTCCCACGTCTCAGGTCTACGCGAATGGAGCGGTCTCGGCCGGTGGTACGTTCAGGTCCTGCCACGAGCCGTAGGGAGCAGCCATGAGCCTGGGGTCCAAGGTCCGCACCGGTGCGATTGTTGTTCTGGGAGCGCTCGGCATTCCATTGCTCGTTGCCGCTGCGAGAGCTCGGAATCGGGTGCGACGGACGACCGAGAAGCTGGGGCCGGCGGCTCCGCGCCTCGAGGCCGACGGCATCACCTTTCGTGACCTCAACAAGAACGGCCGGCTCGACATCTACGAAGACCCGCGGCGGCCTATCGAGGAACGGGTCGAAGATCTCCTCGGGCAGATGAACCTCGAGGAGAAGTGCGGGCTCATGGTGCAGGCCATGATCAACGCCGGCAAGGATGGCTCGCTCGTCGAGTATCCGAGTCCGGTGAGCCCCCTCGGCACTCATGAGACGGTGGTCAACCGGCACATCACCCACTACAACCTCGTCTTCTCGGGCGACGCCAGGTCGGTCGCCACCTGGTACAACCGACTGCAGGAGGTAGCCGAGCGAACCCGCCTCGGAATCCCAATCACCATCAGCTCCGACCCTCGCCACGCCACCGGCGAGAACCCGGCGGCCGGGATCATGATGAAGGGATTCTCCCACTGGCCCGATCCGCTCGGAATGGGCGCAACGAGGGACGCCGCCCTCGTCGAACGATTCGGCGACATCGCACGGCGCGAGTACCTCGCCGTCGGCATCCGAAGCGCACTGCACCCGATGGCCGACCTCGCGACCGAACCGCGCTGGGCCCGCATGGCCGGAACGTTCGGCGAGGACGCCGAGCTCGCCGCCGACATGACCGCGGCCTACATCCGCGGATTCCAGGGCGAGAAGCTCGGTCCCGAAAGCGTCGCCTGCATGGTGAAACACTTTCCCGGCGGTGGACCGCAGAAGGACGGACTCGACCCGCACTTCTCCTACGGCCGCGACCAGGCGTATCCAGGCGACAACTTCGAATACCACCTGACCCCGTTCCCGGCGGCGTTCGAGGCCGGCGTCGAGCAAGTGATGCCCTACTACGGCATCCCCGTCGGCCAGACGAGCGAGGACGTCGCAATGGCGTTCAACACCGAGATCATCACCGACATGCTGCGCGGCCGATTCGGCTTCGACGGTGTGGTGTGCTCCGATTGGGGAATCGCGGAGGGCTTCACCCTCCTCGGCCGAATCGAAGTCATGCCCGCCCGAGCGTGGGGCGTCGACGACCTCACCGTCGAGGAACGGTACGCCAAAGCGGTGAACGCCGGTATCGATCAATTCGGCGGCCAGAACACGCCGCATCACTTGGTCGATCTCGTGCGGGATAGCACCCTCGACGAAACGCGAATCGACGAATCGGTGCGCCGTCTGTTGGCCATCAAGTTCAAGCTCGGCCTGTTCGACGATCCGTACGTCGATGTTGATGCGGTCGCCGGGGAGGTCGGCCGGCCCGAGTTCATCGAGGCGGCCCGCGATGCGCATCGCCGCAGCGTTGTCCTCCTCAAGGTGGGCGAATCCTCAGACGGATCGCCGACACTGCCGCTGACCGGCCGGCCGAAGCTCTACGTCGAGAACGTAGCGCTGGAAGTCGCCGCCCGGTACGGCGAGATCGTCGACACCCCGGCCGACGCCGATGTCGCCGTGCTCCGAGTCGACACACCGCACGGTCCCCCTCGCAGCCGCAACTTCCTGGAGCGACTCTTCCACCAAGGCGACCTGGATTTCAAGGGCGAGGAGAAGGAGCACATCCTGTCGGTCCTCGAGACGGTGCCAACGATCGTCGACATCCACCTCGAACGGGCGGCCGTCATCCCCGAGATTGCCGAGAAGGCGGCGGGACTCTTCGCGACCTTCGGCTCCCCCGATGAGGTGATCATGGATGCCGTGTTCGGGGCGTTCAATCCCACCGGCAAGTTGCCGATCGAGATGCCGTCGTCCATGGAGGCGGTCCAGGCGCAACGGGAGGACGTCCCCTCCGACTCCGAGGATCCCCTGTTCGCGTACGGCCACGGGTTGAGCTACCCCTAGCGAGCACCCGGACCAGGGAATCGCACAATCGCGGCGCCGGCCCAGTGGGCGTACACGTCGTGCACGGTCGAAGGCTGTTGGAACTCGAGCGTCACCGATCGTTGCGGAACGGGCGGAGAAACGGGGCAGCTTCATCGCGGCGGCCGGGTGTGCCTCGTTGGATCGATTTCTCCAGGACCCCGAAGAAGTACCCGAGTGCTCCCAACAACGGCAGGAGCACGATCAGCAGCGTCCACTTCACGAGCTCGCGCCGCTTGGTCGATTCGCGGCGTCGATACAGGTGCACGAGCGCCACGATCTCGAAAAGCGCGATCAGCACGAGATCAATGATCACCCACACAGCTATGGAACCTCCGACTCGATGGGGTCACCCTACCGAGCGCAGGCGGGCAACTTCGACCCGCCTGCGCGTCGATACGGTTCGCGTTTCGAGGATCAACCGTCCCCTGCCATCTTGGCCAGCAGGTCGACGACGCGGTTCGAGTAGCCCCACTCGTTGTCGTACCAGGACACGATCTTCACCATGTTGCCGTCGATGACCTTCGTGAGCTGCGAGTCGAAGATGCTCGACGCCGGGTTCCCCACGATGTCCGAGGACACGATCGGATCTTCGGTGTACTCGAGGATGCCGGCCATCTCGCCGTCGGCGGCGGCCTTCATCGCAGCGTTGATCTCCGCTTCGGTGACGTCACGCTCGAGCCGCACCACCAGGTCGACGATGGAGCCGTCGGGGACCGGAACACGCATCGCCATCCCGTCGAGCTTCCCGTCGAGCTCAGGCAAGACCGAGCCGATGGCCTTGGCCGCACCGGTGCTCGTGGGGATGATGTTCTCGGCAGCATGACGCGCCCGGCGCATGTCGCTGTGGGGCGTGTCGGCCACGGTCTGGTCGTTGGTGTACGCGTGGACCGTCGTCATGATCCCGCTCTCGATGCCAAACGTGTCGTTCAGGACCTTGGCGACCGGGGCCAGACAGTTCGTCGTGCACGAGGCGTTGGACACGATCTGGGCGTCTGCCGAGTAGTCGTCATCGTTGACGCCGAGCACGACCGTTGCGTCGACTGGATCCTTGGATGGGACGGTGAGCAAGACCCGACCGGCGCCGGCCGCCAGGTGCTTGTTGAGCGCCTCCCGAGTGCGGAACACGCCGGTCGACTCGACGACCACGTCGACGCCGAGCTCCTCCCACGGCAGCTCGGCCGGATCGCGCACTTCCAGCATCTTGACGGTATGACCGCCAGCCGACATGACACCGTCGCTCACGACCACATCACCGGGGAATCGACCGAACACCGTGTCGTACTTGAGCAGGTGGGCGAGCTTGTCGTCGGCGGCCAGATCGTTGACGGCCACGATGTCGATGCCCAGCTCCGGCCGAGATGACACGATGCGGAACACTGCTCTTCCGATTCGCCCGAATCCGTTGATGGCCACTTTCATCAGTCACACCTCCAGGTGTTGTTGGTTTGGCTTGGATATGCGCAACGCAGCACCGTCACCGTGTCCTGCAGTGCAGATGGTATCCCTCATGGCTCGAGTCCGAATCCGTACGGGAACAAAGGCTCCTTGCCGCTCGCATCGAGCGCTCCCAGCGGAACCTGGTCGATCGTTGCCGGCCATGTGTACGGCAGTCTGCCCACGAACGGTTCCCTGCCGAACAGTACGTCGGCGACGCCCTGACCCTCCGAGCCGGGGAGCCACGCGGCTACCAGTGCGTCCCAATCACCGATCCGGTCGGAGATGAGCAGCGGCCGGCCCGAAACGAGGACCACGACGATTCGGTCGCAGTAGATGTTGAGGTTGTCGAAAACGGCGAGATCGCGGTTGACGATCGCCAGGTCGGCGCTGTCGCCCTCGAACTCGGCATACGGGCGCTCACCGACGACACCGATACACACGTCCGGCGCGGAGGCGCCGCCTTCGACGTTGACTCGGTCGAGGTTCCCGAACTTGTCGTAGTACACCTCGACGTCGTCACCCGCAGTCGCCCGGATTCCCTCGAGGATCGTCGTTCCGGGAGTGATCGCACCTTCTCTGCCCTGCCATTCGATCGTCCACCCGCCAGATTGGATACCGATGTCGTCTGCGGCCTGACCCCCGACGAAGATCACCCCGACGTCGTCGCCAATAGGCAGCACTTGATCGTCGTTGACCAGGAGCACCGCCGACTTGGCAACGGCTTCGCGCGCCACAGCTCGGTGCGTGTCGGACCCGACGATCGAGAGGAGGCCCGGATCGGAGTACGGCGACTCGAACAACCCCAGCTCGAACTTCACACGCAGGATCCTGCGCACTGCGTCGTCGATGCGCTCGATCGACACATCCCCGTTGTCGACGGCACGCCAGAGTGTCCAGACGAATCGCCGAAGGTCATACGGCACCATGTTCATGTCGATGCCGGCATTGAACGCCATAACAACGGCCTCGTAGTAGTCCGGTGAGATCTGATCGATCGCCGCCCAATCGGACACGATGAACCCATCGAACGCGAGCTCGTCCTTGAGTACCTCGGTCACGAGGTACCGACTGGCGTGCATCCGGGTGTCGTTCCAGCTCGAGAACGACACCATCACGCTCTGGGCGCCCCGCTCGATTGCTTCGACATAGGGGGGAAGATGCACGCTCCGCAGCGTTGCCTCGTCGACTTCGGTGACGCCCTGATCGATCAGCTGCGCCGCCGTCGTCGCACTCCCCCAGGTCGTCCCTCCATCGCCGACGAAGTGTTTGGGCGTCGCGAGCACCGTCATCGGATCCGATAGTCCGTCACCCTGGAGCCCTTCGAGGTAGGCCGCGGACAGTGAAACCACCAGCTCGGTGTCCTCTCCGTAGCCTTCGTAGGTGCGCCCCCAGCGGATGTCCTGAGGTACGGCAACGGTCGGTGCGAAGTTCCAGTGGATACCGGTTGCGGCAACCTCTGCCGCCGTGATCTCACCGATGCGCCGCATCAGGTCCGGATCATTCGCCGCACCCAACCCGACGTTGTGCGGAAAGACCGTGGCGCCCCGCACGTTGTTGTGCCCATGGACGGCATCGACCCCGTAGATCAGCGGGACCGCGAGACGCGTCGCCAGCGCCTCGTCCTGGTACTCATCGACCATCTTCGCCCACGCCGCCGGGGTGTTCTCGGTCGGGGCGGCTCCGCCCCCGCTGAGAACCGAACCGATTCCGAACGCCGTGATGTCGCCCGGGAACAGGCTGTTCTTCTCGACCTGCGTCATCTGTCCGATCTTCTCGCCGAGCGTCATCCGATCCAGAAGATCGTCGACCCGCTGATCGATCGGCACTGAGGGATCCAGGTATCGAGCGTTCGGTTCGACGGCCGCGAGTTGCGGTGGCGGAGTGAACGCCCGTACAACCGGATCCAGCACCCAGGCGGCGAGCGAGTCGAGCTCGTCCGGCGGCGCAACGATGCCGGCGATGAAGGACCCATAGTCCGTTTCGGCCACTGCGAGCTCACCGCGCAACTCCTGCCGACCGAGGAACGATGGAGCGGCTTCGAACTCGTATACGGTCCATTCGAGCACATCCGATCTCACCGTCCCCGATGACTCCGGTCGTCCCGCGAGCTCGAGCTGGAAGACGGCTGCGTCGAGCACCTCTGATGTGGTGGCGTTCGGCGCGGCCTGCAGGACGAGAAACGTTGGGTCGGCGGCCAACTCACCACGAGCGAATGCGCCGTATTCGAACTCGACCCACCCTTCCGGTATCAAGCCTTCGATGCCGAACAGATCCCGGTAATCGACCAACGCAATGCCCGGGTCGACGATCGTCGTGGTCGGCGCGCTGGGCGCGGCCGTCGTTGGATCGGACGTCGATTCACTCGTGCACGCAGCGAACAGCGTTGCAAGCGCCACGATGACGGCGACGAACGGGCGCTTCATTCGGTGATGCTTCCTCTCGATGAGACCAGCAGAGTCATGGCTGAATCCGCTCAGTCCCGCAGGCACGACGGGTGGCGGCCCGATGGTGTTGGGCCGCCACCCAATCATGTTGGTGGTTGTGCTCGTGGTCGACCGTTGGCTAGTAGATCGCGTCTCCCGAGTCGGCGTCGAAGAAGTGCAGGATCGACGTATCGACGTGGAGCTTGATGCGGTCTCCCGATGCGATGTCGACTCGTGGATTCACCTTGGCCGTGAACTTGGTCTCGTCGCCCAGCACGTCGGGACCCTGGCCTTGGTCGGCCAGCAGCTCCTGGATGTCGGGGGTGATGACCGGCGGCACGGGCTTCGAGAAGTGCACCAGGGCTTCCGAACCCAGTTGCTCCACCAGGCTCACATCGGCCGTCATCGTGTGATCCTCATCGAGGACGCCGGAATACGCGTCGGCATGTTCGAAATACTCCGGACGAATCCCGATCACGATCTGCTTCTGCGCGTAATCGGCGAGACCGGGACGCGAGTCCAGAAGGGCCCGTGGCACGACCAGCTTGGTGTCACCGAACGTCACGTATGTGCGGGTGCCTTCGCTCTCGAGTCGCCCGTAGATGAAGTTCATCGCCGGCGAACCGATGAATCCGCCGATGAAGACGTTGACCGGGTGGTCGTAGAGCTTTCGCGGCGTATCGGTCTGCTGCATCACGCCCTTGCGGATGACCGCAACCCGATCGCCCATCGTCATGGCCTCGACCTGGTCGTGCGTCACGTACATCGTCGTCGTCTTCAGTCGCTTGTGGAGTTCGCCCAACTCCGAGCGCATCTGCACCCGCAACTTCGCGTCCAGGTTCGACAACGGCTCATCCATGAGGAACGCCGCCGGCTCCCGGACGATGGCGCGGCCCATCGCAACCCGCTGCCGCTGGCCGCCGGAGAGTGCCTTCGGCTTACGGTCGAGGAAGTCGGTGATCTCGAGCGTGCGAGCGGCGATGTCGACGCGTTCTTTGATCTCGTCCTTGTTCATCTTCCGAAGCTTCAGGCTGTACGCCATGTTGTTGTACACGGTCATGTGGGGATACAAGGCGTAGTTCTGGAAGACCATCGCGATGTCCCGGTCCTTGGCGGGAACGTCGTTGACCTCTCGATCCCCGATCTTGACGATCCCCTCGGTGATCTCCTCGAGACCGGCCAGCATCCGCAGCAGCGTCGACTTGCCGCACCCGGACGGTCCGACGAGCACCACGAACTCGCCGTCGTCGATGTGGAGGTCCACGTCCGTGATGGCACGCGTCCCTCCCGGATAGACCTTCCCGACTGACTCAAACAGTATCTCTGCCATCGGCAGCTCCTTCTCCGTCGCTGGTGAGTTCGACTACTGCAAACCTGCTGCTGCGCACAGCGATTGGTACTCACCGGCGCAGATCTCCTCGATCGACCAGAACCCGTCGGCGACGACGGTCTCGGCGATGGTGTCAATGGTGACGGCGACGGGCGTGAGGAGCACCCCGTCGACATCCTTGAAGTCGTTGTTGACCTTGTTCACGACGAATCCGGGATCCGGCGCCTCGCCTCGTGCGAGGATCACGGCGAGCTCGGCGGCCTTGGCGGCCTCGTCGGCGAGAGCTTTGTAGACGGTCATCGATTGGGTCCCGTCCAGCAACCGCTGGATGGCGGCGAGCTCGGCGTCCTGCCCCGTGATCGGGACGGTCGTCGGATCGATGCCGGCTTCTTCGAGGGCAGCGATGATGCCACCCGCCATGCCGTCGTTCGCGACGTACACGGCGTCGAAACCATCCGGGCCGATTTCGTCGATCACGTCTGCGAAGAGCTTCCTGGCGTCATCGGGACCCCAGCCGGGAACCCAGAACTCCTCGACGATCCCGACAGGAGCGGTATCCAGAACGAGATGAGCCCCGCGGTTGAACAGGACGGCGTTGTTGTCATCCGGCGAGCCGTTGACCATCACGATGTTCCCGGTCGCCGCACCGATGCTCGCCATCTGGGTGAGCAGCTCCTCAGCCTGGAGCTGACCAACAACCACACCGTCGAAGGAAACGAAGTAGTCGAGGTTCGCATCGGCGACGAGCCGGTCGTAGCTGATGACCGGGATCCCCTCTGCCTTGGCCATCTCGACCATCGGCGCCGCCTCAGCCGAGTTGACCGGATCGAGCACGAGTACGTCGATGCCGGCGGCGATGAGCTGCTCGGCCTGGGACATCTGCGTCAACGGATCGTTGTCTGCGTTCAGCGACGTCACCCGGCACTCGGGACACAGTTCCGCCACCCTGGCCTCGAACGCTGGTCGGTCCTGCGTCTCGTACCGGGCCGTCGCCAACTCCGGGAGGAGCAGCCCGATCTTCGGAGGCGCCGGATCACTCGGCGTACACGCCGCCGCGACTAGGCCGAAGAGCAAGAGCAACCCTACGTACCGCCATCTTGTTGCGCCCTGTTTCCTCATGTTTGCGTCTCCTCGCTATCCAGAAGCTTGTCGACACTCTCACTTCACGATCTTGCGGCTGGGCGGTTCACGCCAGAGGCCGCCGGACCCGATCTCCCCTCCTGCCTGGTCGTTGGTCCCTGTCACCCCCCGATCCCGTGACCACGCGGCCACATCGGCGATTCCGAACTCGCCGTCAACGCAGCGAGGGGAATCTGGCTCTCGTCACGCGGCCAGGCGAACGGGAGCGTGCCGGTGAACGGAACGTCGCCGAACAGCACGTCCGCGATTCCCGCACCCTCGCTTCCCGGTAGCCACGCGGCAACGAGCGCATCGAACAACTGAACTTGATCGCTGATGAGCAGCGGACGTCCCGAATACACGATGCCGACGAGTGTCTGACACCGGGCTCGCATCCGCTCGATGAGTTCGACCTCGGCCGGGGGCAAGGTGAGATCGGCTCGATCTCCCGTCATCTCGGCGTACGGCGGCTCGGCGACCACAACGATCCCGACGTCCGCCATGTCGTCACCGAAGTAGCCGTTCTGGTCGTAGAGAACCTCGGTTCCGTTCGCCGCCACATCGCGGATGGCGCTGAGGAGGCTGGTGCCCGGAAGGTCCCCACCGGGCAACCCGCGCCACTCAACGGTCCAGCCGCCGCATTGGAGGCCGACGTCGTCCGCGGCCTCACCGGCGACGTACACCAAGCCGGCGCGCTTGCGGAGCGGAAGCACCCCGTTGTTCTCGAGCAGCACCAGAGACTTGGCAACGGCTTCTCGGGCAACGGCGCGATGCTCGGCCGAGCCGAAAGCTGCAGTAGTCGTCGTGTCGGCTCGGGCTCCACCAAAGAGCCCCATTTCGGCCTTGACTCGCAGGATGCGGCGCACCGCATCGTCGATCCGCTCCATCGATACCCGGCCTGACTCGACGGCCTCGGCGAGCGACTTCATGAAGAGCTGCCAGTCGTGCGGCACCATGACCATGTCGACACCGGCGTTGATGCCCTTGGTGACGGCCGTTGTGTAATCGGGATCGAGGTACTCGATCGCCAGCCAGTCGGATACGAGGAAGCCGTCGAAGCCCAGCTCACCCTTGAGCACGTCCGTGAGCAGGTACCGATGGGCGTGCAGCTTGATGTTCTGCCAACTGCTCAGCGACACCATGATGTTGCGAGCACCGTTGGCGATGGCCGCCTCGTACGGCGGGAGGTGAACACGCCGCAGCTCGTCCTCGCTGATGTAGGCGACGCCCTGGTCGAGACGTTGACCCCAGCGTCCGTGCTCGTATCGATGCCCGAACTGACTGTCGAACTCCTCGAGGACCCGGCGCCGCTCTTCACTGATGACCGGTGCTTCGGCGAGGTTGCCGTCGCACCCCGAGGTTTCGCCCACGACCGAATGCTCGCCGGCAGTTCCCCACATGGTGGCGCCGTCGGCGACGTAGTGTTTGACACAGCCGAGCACGGCACGGGGATGGGAGAGATCGGCACCATCTGCCTCCTGGAGACCCCGCAGGAACGCCATGGAGAGACGGGTGACGAGGTCGGTGTCCTCGGAGTACGCCTCGAGTGTGCGCCCCCAGCGGATGTCCTGCGGCACGCTCACCGGGGGGGCGAAATCCCAGCGCACCCCGGTGGCGACGAGTTCTTCCGCCGTGACCCGGGCCACTCGCCGCACGAGGTCCTCGTCGCCCGAAGCACCGAGCCCGATGTTGTGCGGGAACACCGTGGCTCCGTAGACATTGGTGTGGCCGTGCACTGCATCCACCCCGTAGAGCAGCGGGATGCCGAGCCGCGAGCGCAGCGCACCCTCCTCGAACGAGCCGACCATCTCGCTCCACGTCTCGGGGTTGTTCGGCGACGGATTGCCGCCGGCCCCCGAGAGCACAGACCCGATCCCGTGCGCCGCAACGTCATCCGGTGAGAGGCTGTACTTCTCGACCTGTGTCATCTGACCGATCTTCTCGGCCAGTGTCATCTGCGCGAGCAGCTGCTCGATGTCCGGAGTCGTCATCGGCTTGTCGACCTTTCGATTGTGTGGGGTAGCTCACGACCGGCCCCCGGGGAAACTTGGAGGAGGAGCCAGAGAAACCTGGTGGCCGGTCGTGAGCGATTGGTCATGGGATGAACTCGTACGATCCGACATCGCAGGACGCATCCCTGGCGATGCCTCGTTGGTCGGTAGCTGGGCACGCCCCGACCGCTGCATCGATCGCCACGCTTCCGGCGAGCAACGCATGGGTCAACGTCGGTCCACCGTTGTCGGCGAGCACATCGACGCCGGCGCCACCGGCAGCGACCACCTGGTCGGCGGCGTCCGGAGCACACGACCCGTCGGTGACGACGTTGCCACCGAGCGAGGTCAGCACTGCGGCACCGCCACCTTCGAGCTGGCAGTTGTACGTGCCGTTGTCGGCGATGACGTTGTCCGCAATGGTCACATCCACGGGGGCACCGAACGTGGCGACCATCAGGCCGCCGGCAGTGCCTCCGGGAGCGTTGTTGCCAACGATCGTGCTGTTCGTGATCGAGACCACGCCGTCGGTGGCGAACAACGCACCACCGTGCCACGCCGTCGACGTATTGCCGCTGATCGTGGAGTTGGTCACGGTGAGGTTCCCGAGCGTCCGCAGACCACCGGCCACATCCCCGCCAACATTGCCGCTGATCGTGGAGTTGGTCACGGTGATCGTGCTGTTGAAGAACCCGTACACGCCGCCACCCGGCTGAGCCACAGTGGCGTTGTCGCTGACCGTTGAATCGGTCAGGTTCAACGTGGCGCCGTCACCGTTGTAGATGCCGCCGCCGCCGAGGTCGAAGCTCGTGCCGGCGCTGTTCTCGGTGTTGTTGGTCACGACGACCTGGTCCAGGCTCAAGCTGCCGTAGTTCAGGATGCCGCCGCCCTGTGGTGCGGCCACGCCGTCACGGATGACGAGGTCGCTCAACGCAACCGTCGTCCCGGCGTTGACCTGGAGGACACGCGAGGCGCCTCCGGCGCTGATCGTCACCGGTGCCGCCGCCGAAGCATCGACGGTGACTGAACGATCGATCGTCAACTGACCCGTGGTCAGCGTCAGCGTGCCGCCGGCGAGACTCGGGTCGAAGGTGATGGTGCCGTCTTCGGCAATCAGCGACAGGGCCTCACGCAGCGAGCCGGGCCCGCTGTCGTCGAGGTTCGTCACCGTGAGCTCGGTCGGCGGCGGGATCGGCGTCCGCTGCACGAAATCGACCTTGTACTCGCCGGCCGCCGGATACGGCACGTCGAGGCCGTACCCCCACACGTCGGTGAGCGTCAGCCCGTCATCGGGAGCACCGGCCGGTTGGTCGGCGCTGCGCACGAAGTCGGTGATCGGAATCGAGATCTGCTGCCAACCCGCAACGCTGTCGGTGAACGTGGTCTCGAACCGCTCAGCGGTGTCGGGACCCTGGTAGACCCGGACGTAGTCGACCAGGTACTCCTGCGGATACGTGTTCGCCGGGTCGATGGCACCACCGAAGTTGCCGCCGATGGCGAAGTTGAGCAGCAAGAAGAACGGCTTCTCGAACACCCACGGGCCGGGCACGTCGGCCGGCTCGGCCTGGTGGTATTGGATGCCGTCGACGTACCAGGTGATCAGATTCGGCTCCCATTCGGTCACGAACGTGTGGTACTCGAGGTCCACACGCTCGCCGAAGTCGTAGATGCCGCCGAAGCTGCCGCCACCGTTGTAGCCGGGACCATGGATCGTGCCGAAGATCTCATTCGGGATCCGGCTGACGTACTCCATGAAGTCGATCTCGCCGGCCGCCGGCCACGGGTTGTAGGTGATGTCGGTTCCGAGGCTCCAGAACGCCGGCCACAGGCCGTCGCCGCCGGTTGGCACCTGCAGCCTGGATTCGATCCGCCCGTAGGCGAACTCAGCCCGGTTCTGGGTGAGCAGACGAGCCGACTCGAACTCACACGGTCCGTAGTAGCACTCTTGTGACCCATCGGCCTCAGTCAAGGTGATCACGAGGTTGCCGTTACCGTCGGTCTGCGCATTCGCAGGATCGTCGGTGTAGTACTGCAGCTCCTCGTTACCCCACCCGTTCTTGCCGTCGGGCGTCGTGTCGCCGATCTCGTAGACCCAGTTCGCCGGGTTCGGCGGAGTGCCCGCCGACTCGTTGAACTCATCGGCCCACGCCAGGGTCCAGCCGTCCGGACCGGGATCGGGAGCGCGGTTGTCTTTCAGGGTCAGCGTGATCGGCTCTCCGCTGCCGGTTCCGTGGAACCAGAAGTCCAGGCTCTGGGTGTCGGTCCAGTCCTGCCCGAGCGGGAAGTCGCGCACGAGCGACGCCAACGACGGGTCTTGCACCTTCTCGATGGCCCGCTTGGCGTACTTCCACGCGCTGCGGTAATGCAGGATCGCCTTGGCTTCTCGACCGCGATCGAGATCAGCCTTGGCGTAGGTCAACTGCCGGTTGGCCCGGTCGATTCGGTACGCGCTCCCGCCGTTGAAGTCGGCGACGTCGATCGCATCGACGGCGAGTTGTGCGTCGATCGCTACGAGCGCATCGATCGCATCCTGGGCGGGAGCCGCCTCAGCAACGCTGCGGCGAGCCACCCGTTCGAGCGAGGCAACGGCCAGCGCGGTCCGCCAGAAGACGGAGCCGCCGCGCTTGTGATCCAGGAAGAACCCGTTTTCACGCGCCACCGGGTTGAGGCTGCGATCGAGCTGGCGCACTGCGTAGCCGATCAGCCAGTTGTCCCACCACGAGCCGGCAGGGAGCAACGCCTCGAGGTCGGCGATGACCGCCTCAGTGGCCACATCGAATCCGTCACCGGACCGCGGGATTGCAGCGGCGCCGATGTTCTCGACGGCATCCTGGCCGGGACGTTCATAGGGGTCACCGAGCTCGACGCGCATCGCGTCGAGTTCGACGAACCCGTCGGTGTCCCACAGGAAGGCGCCCTGCTCGAAATCGTCGAGCAGGTCGGCGTCGAAGTCGTCGTTGTCGTCGATCAGCACCGAGCCCTGGAAGAGCGCGCCGCGCTCCATGTCAACCGGGTTGGTGAGTCGGATGACAATCTGCTCGTCACCTTCGAACTTGGTGTCGTCAAAGGTCACCACCTCGAAGAACAACTCGCTGGGACCGCCGTTGACGAAGGTCAAGGTGCCGCTCGTCGGCGTGAACTCCTCGCCGGGGACTGCGTTGGAACGTTCGGTGGCGTAGTCGATGCTCACCTGAGCCGGGTCGTCGGGACCCATCGGCCGATTGAGCTTGACACCAACCATGCCGGTTGTGCCCTCTTCGACGAACGTGTTCTGCTGCGAGAAGTTCGCCGCAAGAGCGGGCGGCTCGGCGATGCCGTAGACGCTCACCTCATCGAAGTAGAAGGTCCTCGGACCACCCGTGCCGAGTGTGCCGAGCGCGTACCCATGCATCGCAAACAAGCCGAGACCGTCGTTCGGCGCGCCGTTGCCGATCTCCTTGCGGACGAATGACGCGAACGGGAACTCGAGCAGCTGCCAGCCGGTGAAGTCGTCCACGAATGCCACGGTGAACCGCTCGGCGTCGTCCACAGTCGAACCGGGATTCCGGTTGTCGAGGATGTCGATGAACATCTGCGTACCGGAGTTCAGGCCGTACATCCAGAATGAGATGCCCTCGCGAGTCGACCAGTCCTTGGTCACCCAGGCGTCCACCGTTGGGTTCTCGAAGGCATGGATGTATCCGGCGAACGAGGAGACATCGACGTCCATTTGCAGGACGTTGTTGGTGTCACCAACGGCCGGCAGCACCGGTGCAGGCGGCGTCGTTGCCGTTGAGATGGCGACGCTGCCGTCGCCCTGGAAGGTGTAGAAGCCGAGCGGCTCGCCGTCGGGGACCGCTGCGCCAGAAGGCAGCCCACTCTCGAAGTCGTCGATGACTTCAGGAGCGAGGGGACCGTCGCTGAATGCAAACTGATCGAAGTCCACCTCGACGGCCGACGGATCACCGCCAACGACGCCGGCGACGACAATCACGATCTCGTCGAGGTTGCCGTTGAAGGTCCCGTCGCCCGACCCGGCCACTGGGGTGAAACCGCTGAGCGGTGCGCTGATGAGGGTCCACGTGTCGTCGAAGCTGGACGAAGCGAAGGAGGTGTCCAGTCGGAACGACTCCTCGGGGCCGTCCGACCAGCCGTTGCCGTCGAGGTCCTCTCGGATCGTGATCTCGAGCTGATAGGAATCGACGGTGGCGTCGCTTTGATTGAGCACCCAGACGTTGAACCAGGGGTTCGCCGGCGGGGTTACCTGTTCGGCGTCGACAAAGTTCTTGAACGCCCCGCCGTAGAAGCCGCTGATCGTGCCACGGCCTCCCCAACCGGTGCTGAAGTAGTTGCTGCCCTCGTACGGCCGATCGGCGAGCACCCCGCCGCCCCCGCCGGCCTCGCTGCCGCCGAAGAAGGTCCAGTCGGAACTATCGCCGTCTTCGAAGTCATCGATCGCGGTGAGGCCGGGCTCGATTCCCTGTGCCGGAGTCCCGATGATCGCGGGTAACCCCAGCATGCCCAACGTCAACGCCAATATCAGCCAGCGCTTGCTCACTACCGTCGCAGTCCTCATACCGATTCCCCTCCCAGTCGCCCCAGACCGGTTCCGTGCTTGGTCTCCGATCCCCGGGTCCGGCCCGGGCGGAAGCCACGCTTCTTCTGCCTAACTCAACTCGATTGACTCATCCATTTGCTGCGGGTGAGCGGCGCCCGTCGGGCGCCGAGCCCACCACGCTCGTACTCGGGAGACGGTGGCCGAGCCAATCCGATCCGAGCGGGCTCAGGGGGGAAGAGCCCGCCCGACCGGACCGTCGATGGCACAGCGACCATCTCGAACGTTGCGTCTGTGCTGTCGGTTCCCCCTACTTGTCTGCTCCCGAAACGACGATGCCCGAGAGGAACACGCGTTGCGAGAAGAAGAAGATCACCAACGGGATGATCAGTGCGATGAATGACGCCGCCATGATCAAGTTGGGATCGGTGTCGTATGTCCCGTTGAAGAAGTTCAACCCGACGGAGATCGGCACGATGTCCCGGTTCCCGGCCAGGTAGATCAACGGATCGAAGAAGTTGTTCCACGCAAAGAAGAAGTGGAACAACGACACGGCCGTGAGCGCCGGAACCGCCTGCGGGAGGATGATCTCCACGAACGTGCGCAGCGGTCCTGCTCCATCCACCGATGCTGCCTGCTCCATCTCTCTCGGGATGGTCAGGAAGTACTGCCGCAACAGGAATACGTTGTACGCATTCCCGAACATCAGCGGCACGATCAGTGGTAACCACGTTCCCGTCCACCCAATCCAGGTGAAGAAGGCGTACGACGGAATGAGCGTCACCGCCGGCGGCAAGAGAATCGTGCCGATCAAGACGATGAACAGTGTCGTTCGACCCGGGAACTTGAATCGCGAGAATCCGTACGCAACGAACGCCGACGAGGTCACCGCGCCGATCAGCGTGACGAACGAGTAGAGCAAGGTCCAGAAGAGCAGCCGCGGGAAGTTGATGAAGTCCCACGCCTCCTTGTAGTTGCCCCATTGCCACGCTGGTTCGCGAACGGGTGAGAGTTGCCTCCAGGCACCCTCCCACGTGATGACACCGGCCTCCAGGTTGCCAGGATCGACGAAGTCGCTGTCCTGGCGTCCCTTCCGGACGATGGCCAACTCGCGGGTCTCGCCATCGATGGGCACCTGGAGTACGTCGACCTCCTTGCCCTCGTATTCGAAGGTCACCGCCTCTGCGGGCAGAATCGGTGCCTGCGGGTCGGCGGCCTGTTGGCTCGTCTTCAGCGACGTGACCATTGCGTAGCCCATCGGCATGAGGAACAACGCGAGTACTGCCGCAGCGAACGTCGTCACACCCAGCTTCACCAGGATCTCACGACGCCGCGCCCGGACCTTCCACTCCGGAGTTGCTTCTTGAGCGATGGTTTCCTGACTTGGGGTTGTGGTAGCCATGTCAGTCTCCCGCCGCGTAGTAGACCCAGTACTTCTGGGTGCCAAACAAGATGACCGTGAGCGCCAATCCGTAGAAGAAGAGGAGCCACGCCAATGCGGCGCCGTATCCCATCTGCGAGAAGTCGAACGCCTGCTTGTACAGGTAGATCATGAAGAAGTTGGTTGCTCCTTCGGGGTACCCGGTGGTGCCGTTCAGAACGAACGGCTGCAGGAAGTACTGCAGCAGCCCGACTGCTCCCAACACCAGGTTGTAGAACAGCACGGGAGTCACCATCGGGATGCTGATGGTCCGCAAGCGACGCCACCAACCTGCCCCGTCGATCTGCGCTGCCTCGTGGAGCGCCGTCGGGATCCCTTGCAACCCCGCAAGGTTGATGAGGATCGCATTCCCGATGCCCCAGATCCCGATGAACGTGAACGTGAACGGGATGAGGTACGGGGTGTCGAGCCAGCGGATACCGTCGATACCCACTGCGTTGATCCCGAAGAGCTCGATGATCCGGTTCACCCAGCCGGTCTGCGAGTTCAACACCTGAGACCAGATGAGGGCAGACGCGACGAATGGGACAAGGGACGGGGCGAAGAACAACGTCCGGAAGATGTTCCTTCCCCACAGGTTTGTCGAGTTGAGCAGCACCGCGAGGAAGAACGCCGCCGCCAGACCAATCGGCAGCGAGATCAAGGCAAACCGTGTGGTCACCCACAGGCCCTGCCACACGTTCGAGTCGTCGAACAGCATGCGGGCCCAGTTGGCGAGGCCAACGACCTCGGCGTCCTCCGGAGTCGCCAGGTTGTAATCCATGAGCGAGAACACGAACGACGCCAACATCGGGACGGCGTAGAAGATCAGGAAGCCGATCAGCCACGGCGAGATGAATGCCAAGCCGAGCTTCGCTTCGTGCTTCTCCGAATCCGACATCTTCCCGCGGCGCAGCTTCGGTCCTGCTCGTGACTCAGCTATTGCATCTGAAAACGTCATAGAGCCCTTCCCGATTGAGGCTTGGGTGGGCCGGCCGCAGCCGACCCACCCAAGCGATATGCCTTATCCGGTGGCCCGGTCGTAGATCGGTTGGAGCAGGCCACACAGGTTGTCGATACCTGCGGTGATGTCCGCACCTGGATCGTTCGTCAGTTCCGTCCACCACTCGTTCATCGCGTCGGATGACTCCTGGTAGGCGGGCCACCAGCCCTCATGGCTCGGGATGTCCGGATAACTCAGCGCACCCAATGCCACGTTCCAGTCGAAGCCGAAGTCGTTCGCGGGATCCGTGATGTACGGCTGCTGCGCGCTTTCACGCGCCGGGATGCCGCCGTAGATCGCTGCCAGCTGCGGTGCGATTTCAGGGCTCATCATCCACAAGAGGACCTCTACGGCCTTCTCGGGATTCTCTGTGGCCTTGGGAATACCCATCGTGTCACCGTGCAGCTTGGCCGTGATGACACCGTCCGGACCGGCCGGGATCGCAGCGATATCGAAGACATCGCCTGGATCCGTGTTGTCGCCTCCAGTCAAATCGGCCGTGCCCCACCCGGCGTACCAGGTGTGAATGGCGATCATGCCGATGTTGCCCGAATTGAACCAGTTGCCGGAACCCAGGATCTCACTGTCGCCGAATGCCGCATCCGGATGGAAGTAGTCGTCCCAGATGGCGTCGTGGTACCAATTGGCTGCCGTTGCCCAGTTGTCGGGGAACTGGCACGTTTCGTTGTCTGCCGCCACGAACGAGCCGCCGCCGAAGAGGCTGGCATTGCCGCGGAAGTCATTGAACATGTTGCCGAAACCCCACTGGACGCGAGCGTCCGGGTCGAAGCCGTCATCGTTCGGGGTGAGACCGTTCGAGTCCACCGTCAGCTCGATGGCGAGCTCGCGCAGCGTGTCGAGATTCCAAGGCTTCTCGTTCCCGTCGGCATCCACGTACGGAGCGCCCCAGTCCTGCGGCGGATATGCCAGACCTGCCTCGTCGAACAGCTCCTTGTTGAACCACAGGATCTGCGGGAACACGGCGAACGGCAGACCGATCTGCACGCCGCCCTGGTTCCAGAACTCGACCAGCGACGGATCGAAATCGGTCAGGTCGTAGTCCGCCAGATATGGAGCGAGGTCGAGCCAGCCGCCGAAGAACTGCGCGGCACCCTTCACACCGACCGGACCGGCGATGTCAGGCGAGTTGCCGCCTGAGATCTGCGTCTGCATCAGTGTGGCCGACTGATCCGGGTCGGGAGAGACCTCGAGGATCAGGTTGATACCGTTGGCCGGACCGTACGTCGAGTTGAACTGCTCGACGATCGCTTCCTGGAGCGGGATCACCGGGGCATCCGTGCCGGCACCGAGACCGACGAACCATCGAATGTCGACGGTTTCGCCACTGCTGCCGCCATCACCGCCGCCGCCGTCGCCACCGCCGCCGCCAGATGCCGCGGTCGTGCCGGTGTCGCCGCCACCGTCACCGGTGTCGTCACCACCGCCGCATGCCGCTGCAACGAGCGTCAAGACGAGCAACAGGGCGAGGAAACCCCTGTACTTACGTAGTCGCATCGATTGCTTTCCTTTCTTGGTTGAGGTGTGCACCGCACGAGGCGCGCACCACGAGCTCGGACGGGAGGATGACCCGACTGGCAGATGCCGTCGGGTCGTGAATGAGATCGAGAAGGAGGTTCACCGCAGCGGCGCCGAGCGTTTCGATCTGCTGCCGGACGGTGGTGAGCGGGGGTTCCATTTCTCGCGAAAGGGGAATGTCGTCGAAACCAACCAGGGCAACGTCGTCGGGGATCTGCAAGCCCGACGCCCGTAGCTCGTTCAGCGCTCCGGCTGCCATCCGGTCGCTGGCGACGAACACGCCATCGGGGCGGTGTTCGAGGAGCCGCCGCATCCCGGCACGACCCCCGGCCTCGGTGAAGTCCCCGGCAACGACGAGATCGTTGTCGAACTGGAGGCCGTACTGGTCGAGCGCCTCGCGATAGCCGCGCAACCGATCGATCGAAGCGGTCGCATACAACGGTCCGGCGATCGTTGCGACGCGCCGTCGACCGAGCCGCAGGAGATGTCCGGTTGCCTGCCGTGCGCTCCCAACGTTGTCGATGTCGACGTAGCTGACACGCTCATCGTCGACACGACCGACGCTGATGAACGCAATCCCAGCCTCGATGAGCCGGACCAAGAAGGGGTCGCCTTCTTGGGCGGCAGAGACGATCACGCCGTCGATGATGCCCTGGCCGGCCACCTCGTCGATTCGATGCCGAAAGCTGGGTTCAGCGAGCGACAGCATCACGTGCTGATCGTGCGAATCGGCCTCGACGGCGATCCCGTGAAGGAGCTTCGAGAAGTAAGGATCGGAAAGCACGTCGGGCGAGCCGAGCGGAATGACGACGCCCAACACGTTGGCGCGGCCAGACGCCAGCTGACGCGCCGTGAGATTCGGGCGGTAACCCTCGCGGCGGATGATCTCGAGAACTCGCTCCCGAGTTGTGGGGCTCACGCGTGCGTTGTTGTTGATCACACGCGACACCGTCGACCGAGATACCCCGCTCAGCCGAGCAATCTCCTCCAGCGTGCCCGCCACTTCGGACCCTTCTCCCGATCCCCCTTGTGGGATCGCTCCCATGGAATGATGGGAGCGCTCTCACCGTAACTCGGTGAACTCTTGTCTGTCAACTCGTTTGCGTGATAACGTTCTTCGAAACGCCGGGAGCGCTCCCACGAGACCGTTTCGGCAACGACGATCACCCCGAAAGCCCGCGGCTGGCGCGGATTTGGAGGCCCTCATGACGACTGACTCGCGACACGGCGGGCGTGGGATCGACACCACCACTCCCATCCCGACCGGGGCGTTCGTCGAACTCGACGGCGAGCCCATGTACGTCATACGTGACTACGACCGGATGCCGTCGTTCCTGATGAGCATCGTGAGCGACTCGGACCATTGGATGTATGTCTCGACCGGCGGCGCGCTGGCGGCCGGCCGGGTCGATGCCGATCACTCCCTGTTCCCCTACGAAACGGACGATCGTTTGTTCCGGTCCGGTGGCGCAACCGGACCGGGAACCATGCTGCGGGTCCTGAACGGGGCCGATGCCGGCGTCCTGTGGGAGCCATTCACCGCCAAGCCACGTCCGCAGTACGCCCGACGGAACGTCTACAAGAGTGTGCTCGGCAACAGCGTGGTCTTCGAGGAGACTCGAGAGGACCTCGGATTGACGTTCCGATACGAATGGGCAACCTCATCCGAGTTCGGGTTCATCCGGACTGCCACGCTCACCCGCCACCAATCGGCGGAACCGGTACGGGTAAAGGTTCTCGACGGGCTACTGAATCTGGTACCGGCAAACGTCCCACTCGGCCTCCAGCAGTCGAGCAGCACGCTCGTCGAGGCGTACCGCCGCAACGAGATCGACCCTGCCACCGGCCTCGCCATCTTCTCGGTGGAAGCGCGAATCACCGACCGCGCCGAACCGGCGGAATCGATGCAGGCGAACATCGTGTGGTCCATCGGTCTGACGGATCCGACGCTCACCCTCACGTCGGAGTCGATCCGTGCATTCCGATCGGGACGCGAGTGGGTCCCCCGTACCCTCGTTCGGGGGAGCCGTGGCCACTACCTCCTCGGGGCAACCCTCAACGTGCGAGAAGACGATTCGCCGTCCTGGCGGATCGTCGCGGATGTCCACCAGTCCCATCATCAGGTCGAACGGCGTCGTGCCGAACTGTTGGATGATGCGATCACCGACGCCGACATCACCGAGCACATCGAGGCCGGATCGACCCGCCTGCGGAGCTTGATCGGCGCCGCCGACGGGCACCAGAGCACGGGCGACCGCCTGGCGACCACGCACCACTACGCCAACACGTTGTTCAACTCGATGCGCGGCGGCGTGTTCGTCGACAACGGTGCCGTTCCGGTCGACGACTTCGAGACATTCCTGGAGGCGCGCAACCGGGCGGTCTACCGCACCCATGCGGCGTGGCTCGCCACGCTCGGCGAACGGACCGACCATCGGGTACTGGTGGCGCGTGCCGCCGAACGCGGTGACGTCGACCTCGAACGCCTCGCATATGAGTACCTCCCCATCACGTTCAGCCGACGACATGGCGATCCGAGCCGCCCATGGAACCGCTTTGCCATTCGGGTGAAAGCAGAGGATGGGAGCCGAATCCTCGACTACCAGGGCAACTGGCGCGACATCTTCCAGAACTGGGAAGCCCTCTGCTACAGCTTCCCGGACTACTTCGAGAGCATCGTTGCCAAGTTCGTGAACGCATCGACCATCGACGGGTTCAACCCGTATCGCGTCACGCGCGAAGGCATCGACTGGGAGGTGCCCGATCCGGACGATGCGTGGAGCAACATCGGCTACTGGGGCGATCACCAGATCGTCTAC
>JASJAX010000136.1 GCA_030066755.1 Acidimicrobiia bacterium | reverse complement strand
CGTTCGGACACGGCACCCACCTCGCAGGCATCATGGTCGGGCTCGACTCGGACGTCGATGGCGACGGCGGGGAGGATTACTACGCGGAAGCCCAAGACGGCAAGTTCGTCGGGATCGCTCCCGACGCGCGCCTCGTGAGTCTGAAGGTCGCCGATGCGAACGGCGCCGTGGACGTGACTCAGGTGATCGCTGCGATCGACTGGGTCGTGCAGCACCGCAACGACAACGGGATGAACATCCGGGTCATCAACCTCTCCTTCGGTACCGACTCGTTGCAGGACTATCAGATCGACCCGCTCTCGTTCGCCGTTGAGAATGCCTGGAAGAAGGGCATCGTGGTCGTCGTGGCTGCCGGCAACGACGGCGCCTCGGCGCTGCTGCGGAACCCGGCGACCAACCCGTACGTGATTGCCGTCGGTGCATACGACACCCACGGTACGAACGTCACCGGGGATGACTCCATCGCCGACTTCACCAACTGCGGAGCCAACTCCCGCACCATTGATATCGCAGCTCCCGGCCGTTCGATCATCAGTCTGCGGGCCCCAGGTTCCATGGCCGACGAGCAACATCCGGAAGCTCGCATCGACGACCGGTTCTTCAAGGGCACGGGCACCTCGCAGGCGGCCGCAGTCGTCAGTGGTGCCGTGGCTCTGATGCTCGACCAGCGTCCCGATCTGACTCCCGACCAGGTGAAGCACCTGCTGGTGGACACCGCTGACTGGACGGCGAACACCGGATCGCCGTGTGGTCGCAAGAAGATGCTCGACCTGAGGGAGATCACTCAAGAACTCGATGAGTCGTTGCCCACGGCGACGCAGAGCTTCCCGGCGGCTACGGGACTGGGCTCCATCGACGCAGCCCGTGGCTCCAGCCGCCTCTACGACAACGGTGTTGAGCTGACGGGCGAGCAGGACATCTTCGGCACCGAGTGGAACGGCGCTTCGTGGTCCGGTGCCTCATGGTCCGGTGCCTCCTGGTCTGCCGGCGAGTGGAACGGTGCTTCGTGGTCCGGTGCCTCCTGGAGCGGTGCTTCTTGGTCCGGTGCCTCTTGGTCCGGTGCCTCTTGGTCCGGCGCCTCGTGGAGTGGAGCAAGTTGGAGCTCGAAGAGCTGGTCCGGTGCCTCGTGGAGCGGTGCATCCTGGTCCGGTGCTTCCTGGTCCGGCGCAAGCTGGTCCGGTGCCTCGTGGAGCGGAGGCTCCTGGAGCGGCCATGTGTGGACCGGCCTGAGCTGGCACGTGTCCGCAGCCTTCTAGTCGAACAAGTCACCCCGGCATGACCGGGGAAGCGTGTGGGTTCTAGGGCCATCGCCGCTTGCGGCGATGGCCCTTTCCTCGTCCCGTTCGGCTACGCCCCATACCATCTGATCTAGTGAGCCGGTTGGTCTCGTAGATTGTTTGCTATGCGCATCGCCGTCTACTCCACGAAACCATACGACCGCGAGTTTCTCGCGAACGCCGCGTCGGAGACGAACCTCGAGCTCGACTACTTCGAGGCTCGGCTGACGCCGTCGACTGCGGCACTGGCCGATGGCTATGACGCAGTCTGTGCGTTCGTCAACGACGACCTCGGCGCGGCCGTGCTGCTCCGCCTCGCCGACGCCGGCGTGAAGCTCATTGCTCTGCGCAGTGCCGGCTTCAACCACGTTGACCTCGACGCCGCAGCACGCCTCGGCCTTCCGGTGGTCCGGGTCCCCGCGTACTCACCACAGTCGGTCGCCGAGCACACCGTCGCACTCATGCTCGCCCTCGATCGCAAGATCCACCGTGCGCATTCCCGGGTGCGGGAAGGCAACTTCGCCCTCGACGGGCTTCTCGGTTTCGACATCGGCAGCCGCACAGTCGGGATCGTGGGGACCGGGAAGATCGGAGTAGCCGTCGCCACCATCCTTCGCGGCTTCGGATGTCGACTCATCGGCTACGACGTTGCGGAGAACCCGGAGGCCGTTGCATTGGGTGTCGAGTATGTCTCGCTGCGAGAGCTGTGGGAGCAGGCCGACATCATCTCGCTCCACGCCCCACTGACCCCGGACACGCACCACCTCGTCGACGCGTTCGCCGTCGCCACGATGCGAGACGGCGTCATGCTCATCAACACGAGCCGGGGCGCATTGATCGACACTGCCGCAGCGATTGAAGGGCTCAAGACGGGAAAGATCGGGCATCTCGGGCTCGACGTGTACGAAGAGGAGAGCGACCTGTTCTTCGAGGATCTGTCCGATACCGTCATCCAGGACGACATGTTTTCTCGGCTGCTCACCTTTCCCAACGTCCTCATCACCGGGCATCAAGCGTTCTTCACGGTCGAAGCGCTGCAGGCCATCGCCAACACCACGATCGAGAACATCGTGGCGTTTGCCGACGGCCGTGCCTCCGGCAACGAGTTGTGAACCGAGGTTTCCACGTAGACGTGCTGATCGTGGGTGCCGGGATGGCCGGACTCACGGCTGGGAGAGAACTGGCTCGGGCCGGGCTGGACGTGACGATCATCGACAAGGGCCGCACCGTCGGAGGGCGGATGGCCACCCGCCGGATCGGCGACGCACGGTTCGATCACGGCGCACAACACTTCAGTGCCCGTTCGTCCGCATTCTCGGCTGAGGTCGATCGCTGGCTCGAGACGGGCGTCGCGCGGGTCTGGTACGAGGGGCGGAGCATCACCCGCCCCGAACGGGGCCGCGAGGCGCGCCATGTCGGCGCCGACGGAATGCGCGGGATCCCAACCGAGCTCGCCCGGGACCTCGACGTTCGGAGCGGGACGCAGGTCCACCGGGTTCAGGACGATGCCGGCTCACTACGAGTCGAAACCGACCGGGGAGCGATAACGGGCCGCGGCTGTGTTGTTACGGCTCCGATTCCCCAGCTCCTGCAGCTCGTGGACTTCTCCACCGACCCGGGATTGGCCGACGAGCTCGCTGCGATCACGTATGACCCGTGCCTCGCCGTGATGGCACAACTCGATGGGCCGAGTGAGCTCGACGACGGTCACGCCGCCTCGACAACCGGTCCGGTCGCCTGGATCGCCGACAACCACCACAAGTCGATCTCCGATGTGCCGGCGGTCACGATTCACAGCTCGGCAGCATTCGCTCTCCAGCATCTCGACCATGACCCAGCCGGCTGGGTCGATGCGCTCACCACCGCGGCGGCGCCGCATCTCACAGGCAAAGCTACGACCGCAACCGGCCATCGGTGGCGGTATTCGCAACCGCGCACGACTCGCAATGACGGCAGCCGAGGCGTCCGCGGATCGGCGCCGCTCGTTTTGGCCGGAGAGGTCTTCGCCGGCGCCAAGGTCGAAGGGGCGTACCTCTCCGGCGTCTCGGCTGCGCAGCGGGTCCTCGACCGGCTTGCGTGACCGACGACGGGGTGGCGCCGGACCCTGGCCCGACTCGCCGATCCATGGCACAGTGCAGTCATGGGGGCAACAGCGGAAGCCGTCAGCTGGCTGTGCTCGAGCGACGAGCCGTGGACGCGGTATCGAGCGCTGAGCGACCTCGGCTGCCGAGCAGTCGACGAGGCAGAGATCACTCATGCCCGCGTTGCGATGATCGAGGACGGACGAATCCGAGCACTCATCGCCCGTGCGTCGAACTGGCCTGGCTACGCGCTCAAGCGGCACAACGATGCGGGGCATCCCATCTACGCCTTGGCCACGCTGGCCGATTTCGGCCTCGATCGCAATGTCCCCGGCATCAGCGAAATCGGCGAGGCAGTGCTCGGCCATTTCGACGGAGGTGGATTCGAGACCTATCTCTGGCTGCCTCGCTTCCTCACCAAGGAGGACGAGGACACCGAACGGTGGGGGTGGATGCTTTGCGACTCACCGACGCTGCTCTACGCACTCCTTGCCTTCGGCTTTGGATCCGACCCGCGAGTCAAGCAGGCAGTCGGGACGCTGGCTGATCTCGGATCCGACCAGGGCTGGCAGTGTGGGGCAGCGGCATCGCTCCCTCGGTTCTCCGGACCCGGGCGCAAAGCAGACCCATGCCCCATGGCCACGATCTACGCACTCAAGGCGCTTTCCCTCGTGCCGGCCGCGCAGGAGAGCCCCGTCGTAGCCGCCGGAATCGAGACGATCCTGGCGCATTGGGAGCACCAAGCCGACTACAAGCTCCGCATGTTCGGAATCGGGACCGACTTCCGGAAGGTCAAGTACCCGTACGTCTGGTACGACATCCTGCACGTGACAGAAGTACTCAGCCGGTTTCCCTCAGCCGTCAGCGATGACCGGTTCGCGGAGATGCTCACCGAACTGACGAGCCACGCCGATGAGTCGGGTCGCTACACGGCCAACTCGATGTACCGGGCCTGGAGCGATTGGAGCTTCGCCGACAAGAAGCGACCGTCACCTTGGCTGACCTTCCTTGTCACCCGGGTGCTCACCCGCGGCGAACGCCACTCCGTTGATGAGGCCACTGCGGGCGACTCGTCGTCATCTGACCTCTAGCGCTACCACGTAGACCTTGTGAAGAAGTTCACAAACCGGTAGTCGCGCCGAGCCGAATTGCGCTCGGCCGATACGCAACATGTGCCACACGACAACCGCGGCGAGGTGCTTTCCCCTTCGTCCTCGCTGCTCCTGAGGGGCACGGGCTACGGCTCGTGTCCCTCGGCGCGTTCCGAGCCTCGTCAACCGAGGATCGGCTGCAGGTCGGCGGCAAGCGACGGGTGGTGGGCAACCACCCGGCGTGCGTGTGCAGCCAGCTCGGCGGCGGGATCGTCGGCGCGCAGCTCAACCACCTCGAAGGTCGGACCGGCCACCATCCCTTCCCCGATCGGCTCGCGCATGAGGTAGCGGGCGACCGGCGCCATGAGATCCGACATGGTTCGGTACAGGTTGGAGACGCCAATGGATTTGTCGGCGTCCTCCCCGAACAACTCGTTCATGGTGAGGAAGACCGTCCGGTACAGCGCGTTGAACAGGTCTGAGACCGGGCGGATTCGCTCGGGGTAGTCCGCAGTCCGAGGGTTCGTCGGGGCCGGGAACACCTTCGGGAGTGGGACGGCTCCGTCGGCGATGAGCTTGTACTTGTGATAGTGGGTGAGCTCCTGGTGCCCGGGGTCCGCCCATCGTTCCTCGCTCAGGCCCTCACCCTGGTGCACGATGATCTCGATCGCCTCGGCTGCCGAGTCGGCGTCTTCGATGAGCATGAGTCCGCCGCTGTCATCGGAGTCATACTCGACCGCGGAGTAGAACGCCGGATCCGCGAGTTGCCTGGTCCGCTGTGGATTGGCGAACAGGTCGTGCGATGCCGCCATCGAGTGAATGGCGATCTCCAACGCGTGGTAGAACTGGCCGAGCGTCTCGTACTCGTCGGCCTGTGGGGGAGCCTCGTGGACCTCGGGGCGCTCGATCACCATGAAGACATCGCGGACGGTTTCGACCGAGCAAGGGGTGAGGTCGAGCCGGAGATCCGGCCGATGGTGCTTCATGAGCGCGGGGTAGCGCGGCACCATCGCCGGATTGGTGAAGTCCGGATCGCCTCCGAGCGCAAGAAGGAGGTTCGTGGCGAGCGCCACGTGGAGCATCTCCTCTGCGGCCACGCTCTTGATCAGGAGCGCGGCTTCGGACCGTGGGTCCTCGATCGAATACAGCGCATAGAGATAGAGGGGGATGGTCGAGAGCTCGACCTCGATCGCAAGCGCTACGTGACTCTTGAGGTCGTCCGGCGTGGCGAGCGGCATGCACACTTCCTTCGAAGGCACCGTCCGTGGTTGATACCCACCACGTTCAACATAGACCGCGCGACCCGCTCCGCGCATGTGAAACTCGGCTCAAGGGGAGAAGGTCGATTCGTTCGCGATCGACTCGAACGGTCTCGACTGGCGACTGGCGACTGGCGACTGAGGCCACACCCGTTGAGCGCGCCAGAGCCGTCCTAGAAGCGTGGCCTCTACGCAGCGCCGTTGACGTACTCGGTGTCCTCGCGGAAGTGCTCCCACTCATCAACGGGATGGCCCAGTTCGGCGAGGTACCGCTTGATCTCGTCCCGCGGAACGACCTGGTCGCCATCACGAATCATGGGAACGTCGTCGGACGCGCCATTGACCGTGGTCACGGAGTACTCGACGCCCATCTCGTCCAGCTGGGTCTTCACCGCAGCGCATTCGGTGCATGTCTCGGTGCGAATGAGTTCGATCATGATCCTGAAGTGTACGACGGGGCCGCAGGAAGCCCTACGACCTAAGGTCCTCTTCGGCACGCCAAAGGTCGGGCTTGAGGAGCGTGCCTCACATGACGGCCACGTCGACGAGGAGCGCGCTGTGGTCGGCTCCCCGGAGGGAAATGGTCTCAGCGCGGAGGACCCGAACACCACCGCGGACGAGGACATGGTCGATGCGCAGGAGCCGGGGCCACCACCACCGAGGTCCCCAGGTGCGTTGGACCGCTCCGGTGTCGTGCACGCCGTCACGCATCACTCGCGTGAGCTGGCGGTAGACCGGCCACACCGGTGTTGCATTGAGGTCGCCGAGGACGATGAGTGGCTGCGTCATGCGGGCGACGTGCCCGACAATGGACGCCACTTGGGAGCGTCGGATGCGCCGGGTCTGCCTCAGCGGTCGATCGAGTGGATTGGCGAGATGGACCGTCACGATCTCGAGCGGGCTGTGCAGTGACGGCCAGGCCGCCGGATCCAAGACGGTGGTCATCCCGTCACGCTGCGCCATCGGAAACGATTCGACCGTTCCCGGGTAGCGCAACGCAAGCCCGGTGCCGGTCGAGTCGAGGGCCGGATCGAGGCGACCGTGCGGCAAGGCGTTGCCCAGCACTGTTGCGGCGTTTGGTGCGAGTTCCTGGGCGGCGACGACGTCCGGCGTCGTGGACGCGAGCACGTCGGCGAGCGCCTCCGGGTCGGCGTTGCCGTTGTACAGATTGCAGGTGAGTACGCGGAGATCGATCACGGTCCCGAGATGCTACGTCCTCTCCTCTGATGGCGGGTGCTCTTCCCGACGGTGACTTGGAGCACGATCCGTTCGAGTGGGGATGGGACCGGGTCGGGGCGCTAGATTCCTGGGGTACACGACATCTTTCGAGTCCGGCGGCGGGACCCACAACGGGCGCCGACGCAGGAGCCAGGAGCAGGTATGCGATTCACCACGGCGATGCTCGCCGATGCAGCCCAGGTGCAGGGCGGCAAGCTGTTCGTCCTCGGCGGTGGTTTCGACACGATCAGCGCTCGGGCGCTTCCCGTTGTCCATCGGACGCTCAGCGTCGCGCTGGTCGCCGAGGTCGAGCCCGACGAACGACACCGTGACCTGGAGATCGTCATCGGCCTCATCGATGAGGACGGCAACGAGTTGGGTGTCGAGGCCAAGGGCAAGCTGCGCGTGGGGGCTCCTCCCAATCTGCCGCCGGGGTCTTCGAGCATCGTTCCGATCGTGTCGCCCTTCTACAACATCCGGTTCGAGGCGGCGAAGGGGTACGCCTTCGTCGTGAAGTTCGAGGGCGAAGAGCTCGCCCGGGTTCGGTTCCGCGTCGTTCAGGTCGGTTGACCGCATCGTGCTGACGATCCCGAACCTGATCTCGTTCACCCGGCTCCTTTTGGTGCCCTTGTTCCTGTGGTTGCTGTTTGGGCGGGACAACGTGGCCGGCGCCGGGTGGCTCCTGGGGTTCATCGGAGCGACCGACTGGGTTGACGGATACCTGGCTCGGCGGCTCAACCAGGTCTCCAAGGTCGGTGAGTTCCTCGATCCGCTCGCCGACCGTCTTGCCGTCGTGGCGGCCGTGATCGGCGGTCTCATCTACGGCGTGCTGCCGCCCTGGTTTGCGTGGGGGATCATCGTTCGCGAAGGGCTCATTGCCGTCGGGGCGCTCGTGATCGGCGTGAAGGCCGGCTCGAAGCTGACGGTGCGCAGAATGGGAAAGCTGGCGACGCTGATGCTGTATGCCGGTATCGCGTGGCTGTACGTCGGAATCGGCTCGGACGCTACGTGGCTCGAATGGCTGGCGTGGATCGTTGGGGTGCCGGGGCTCATTCTGTATTGGGTGGTCGGGTTCCAGTACTTCGCCGATGCCCGACGGATCGTGGCGGAGCAGGAATGAACCCCAACGAACTCGATGCGGAGCGATCTATGCTCGACTGGCGGATGACGATGAGGAGAGACCGTGCAGATTCCTGAAGAGCTGCGATACGCGGACAACCACGAATGGGCAAAGCTCGAGGATGACGGGTCGGTGCGGGTCGGCATCAGTGACTACGCACAGGACGCCCTGGGCGACATCGTCTACATCGATCTCCCTGAGGTTGGCGCCACCGTGGGAGAGGGCGACGCATTCGGCGAGATCGAGTCCACGAAGTCCGTCGCCGAGATCTACGCACCGGTCGCCGGAACCATCACCGAGGTGAACGACGCACTGGACGCCGCTCCGGAAGCCATCAATCACCAACCCTACGGTGCCGGGTGGATCGTCGTCATCACGCCGGCCACCGACGTTTCCCTCGATCACCTGATGGAGGCTGAGGCGTACGCGGCGTACACGGAAGAGGGATAGGGACGGCGGATCTGACCGCAGCTGCGCAGAGGTCAGGAGTCGTCAGTCAAGCGGCGGCTTTGCCGCCGGGTAGCCAGTCGCCGGTACGGTCGGCGCCGAAGGCGCCTCCCTTCCAGTCGCCAGTCCGAACGGGGTTGCGTTCTCGGGTCGCACGCGCGAACTCTTCAACGGCTACTGGCGACTGACGACTGGAATCCCTCAACTAGAAGTTGAGGGATTCCCGCTACCATGGCCGCATGAGCCACGATCAATCGGGCAACTCGGAACCGTTTGTCGAGAGCGATCCAACGATCTCGTACGAACCGGTCGGCGCGGAAGCCGGCGGGGACGCTGCGGCAGTCGTTGGTGCATTCCGGTATGCGTTGATCGTGGAAGAAGGCCCACGGGCCGGTCTCACCTACGTTCTCGGCGAAGGGGAGACGACGGCGGGTCGCTCGGACGACGCCGACATCTTCCTCGGCGACGTGACCGTGTCCCGCAACCACGCCAAGTTCACGGTCGACGAGACCGGGCTTCGGGTCGAGGATCTCGGCTCGACGAACGGCATCTACGTCAACTTGAACCGCCTCGACGCGTCACCGCTCGTACCGGGAGATCAGGTGATCATCGGCAAGTACCACCTGCTCGTGGCGGGCGGCGATGCCTGACCAACTCCCGGGTTTCGAGAACACCGACGAGCTCCACAGCATCGGTGAGGTGATCAACCTTCTCAAAGGCGAGTTTCCGGATCTCACCGTTTCCAAGGTGCGGTTCCTCGAGGGCCGGGGGCTGATCACACCGGAGCGAAGCTCCGCCGGCTACCGCATGTTCTCCGACGACGATGTCCGGCGTCTCCAGTACGTCCTGCGAGAGCAACGGGACCATTTCCTTCCTCTCAAAGTCATCAAGTCGAAGCTGACGGCGTGGGAGCGCGGCGAAGAAGCCCCGGTCACGCCCGAGTCAGGGCCACCACCGGAGACGTACTTCGCGTCGAGCGGGGTGTCCATGAACGCGCAGGAGCTGGGTCGATCGAGCGGATTGTCCGCGTCGCAGATCGATGCGCTGGTGGGTGGTGGGATTCTCGAGCCGATGGAGCTTCCCGATGGACGCCAGGTCTTCCGCGACGACGACCTCACCATCGCCCGGGCCGCACACCGGCTGTTGGCACAAGGCCTGGAGGTGCGGCACCTGCGGACGATTCGACTCTCGGCGGAACGAGAAACAGATCTGCTGGCGCAACTGGTTGCGCCGCTGCTTCGCCATCGCAACCCGGACAATCGGCGAGGCGCTGCCGTGATCCTCGCCGACGGGGCACAGGCAGGGTCCCAGCTGCAGGAAGGGATCGTGCGGTCCAAGCTGCGGCGGTTGCTCGAGGGATGATGCGCCGTCTCAATGTCTCGATGGCTGCGTTCGCGCTTGCGCTACCGGCGGGCTTCTTGCCCCCCACAGCAATCAACTCCGCACCCGATCCCGAGCCCCCTGAGCTCACCGCTGAGGCGTGGATTCTCTACGACGCCGATTCCGGGGTTGTGATCGCGTCGCAGGACGCCGAAACCGAGCGCCCCATGGCCTCGGTCACGAAGATCATGACGGCGATCGTCGTAGTCGAGAACGCAGAGCTCGACGACCTGGTGCGCGTTTCGGCGTCGGCTGCGGCAACGGGGGAGGCCGAGATCGGGCTCGTTCGTGGGGAACGGTGGAGCGTGGCGGATCTCCTGGCGGCCGTGATGGTGCGGTCCGGGAACGACGCCGCCGTGGCGCTCGCCGAGCACGTCGGCGGTTCCGTCGAAGGGTTCGCCGCGCTGATGAACGCCAAGGCGGCAGAGCTCGGTCTCGAACATACGCAGTTCGTCAATCCGCACGGGCTCGATGCGGAGGGGCACTACACCAGTGCAGCAGATCTCGTGGTCATGGCAGAGGTCGCCCTTCAGGATCCTTTCCTGGCTCGGCTCGCCCGGACCAGCCGCATCACGTTCAAGCCGGATCCCAGTGGTGTGTCGCGAGTGGCGAACAACACGAACCGCCTCCTCGGCATCTACCCGGGCGTTGCCGGTCTGAAGACGGGCTTCACCAACGATGCGGGCCGGGTGCTCGTGTCGGTGCTCGAACGCAAGGGACAGACATTGATCGGCGTCGTCATGGGTTCCGAGGACCATTTCGACGACAGCCGTCGCCTGCTCGACTACGGATACGAGTTCCTCAGTCTGCAGGATCGTTTTCTCGCGCCTCTGGTCGAAGAGGAAGGGGGAGCGGGCACACCGGGTGCACCCCCACTCGATCTCCTCGGTCGATTGGGCGCGTTGATGGCACCCTCGTT
>JASJAX010000135.1 GCA_030066755.1 Acidimicrobiia bacterium | reverse complement strand
GGCTCCGGAGCGTCCGTCGTCGGCGCGGTTGGGTCGAGTACCAATCCGGTCGGCGACTCGGCCGAAACCTCAGGAGTGAGCCGAGAAGTCGGTGCGGGCAGTGCTCCGGCTTGGGTTGTGGCCTGACCCCTCGTGAGCTGGAGATCCGCAAACCCGCTGGGGTGAGTCCACACCTCGCCGTTCGGACCGGGTTGGATGATCCCGGGTTCAGCCATCGGCGCAGGGAACCCGGGCCGATTGACGCTGATACGAACCGGCGTCGGTTCCGGAGCGCCCACGATCGGATCCGTCCGAAGCGGTTCGATCGTCGGCGCCGGCCGGACGACGCTCGGGTCTGACAAGACATCTGGGTCTGAGACGAGACCGGGAGCGGTCTCCGTCGGCATGGTTTCGCTCGTATGCGTGCCCGCGCTCGGCGGCATCCACGGCATCGGCTCGCCGTCGAGCCCCGATTCGGCACCGTCACCTTGCTCGCGGGCGAACCGACCGACGAGCTGTCGGCCGAGACGCCGAGCAAGCATCTCCTCGAATGCACCTTCGGGCGCGTCCGCATCGACAGCGGCTTCGGCCATCGCGGCCGGGGCCGTGCTCGGCTGGGTCGGCATCATCGGCATCTCCATCAGGCTCCTCCAGAGCTGGTCGGTTCGGGTGTGGGCAAACAGGTCGACGTGGTGTTGGTCACGGTGTGGCCTCCGAGCTTCGGGCATGCAACATGCCGAGCAGATCGTCGAGTGATCGTTCGGACGCGGTACGGGCCAATCGTGCCGCCTCGTCCTTGCGGCGTTGGTCGAGCCGCTCGGCGGCGTCGAGGTCCTCCGCCGACTTCCGCCAGCCGTCGATCCGATCGTCGAGCGCCTGCCGGGCGCGGGCGTAGTCCTCGGCGGCGGCAATCAAGTCCTCGTGGGTTTGGAGACCCCGCAGCTGCAGCGAACGCAGCTCTACCGGAGTGAGCATCTCGTCGATCTGGAGCGCCTTGCGGTGACGTTCCTTGTATTCCTCGAGCCGGTCGCGGGCCTGTTCGTGTGCCTGGCGCGCTGCGGCCAACGCCGCACGCCGCTGCTTCTCATCGATCCGGCGAAGGCGTACGAGTACGTCGAAGGGATTGCCGCGTCTCATGCGCCACCACCGTTGAGCAGCGGAGCGAGCTGTTCGAGCTCGGACCACGACTGCGCGTACGAAGCCAGGTCGTTGGTGTCCTGCTTCATGAAGTCGATGAGGGCCGGCATCGCCCGGAGACCACGATCGGCGGCTGGATTGCTGCCGGGCACGTAGGCGCCGACTTCGACGAGCTCGCGCACTTCGTCGGCTGAAGCCATTGCGTCGCGTGCCTGCCCCGCCAGCTCCAGCCGAGGGGCGGAGACGAGCTTGGACGCGAGCCGGCTCAGTGAGGCCAACGGGTCGATGGCCGGGTACCGATTGGCGACGGCAAGCCGGCGGTCGAGCACGAGGTGTCCGTCGAGAATGGACCTGGCGGAGTCTGCGATCGGATCGTTCATGTCGTCGCCCTCAACGAGCACCGTGTAGAAGCCGGTGATCGTTCCCGTCGAGCGGGGTCCGGCGCGTTCGAGGAGACGCGCCATCAAAGAAAAGACTGAGGGGGTGTAGCCGCGTGCGGTCGGCGGTTCGCCCGCAGCCAGACCAACCTCGCGCTGAGCCATTGCGAGACGAGTCAACGAATCCATCATCAGCAGTACGTCGTTGTTCCGGTCGGCGAACCATTCGGCGATTCGGGTCGCAAGCAGCGAAGCGCGCAACCGCATCAGGGGCGGCTGGTCGGACGTCGCAACCACGAGGATCGCCCGGGACATGCCCTCGGGTCCGAGCTCATCCTCGATGAACTCGCGCACCTCACGACCGCGCTCGCCGATGAGGGCGAGGACGGCGACGTCGGCGCCGGTTCCCCGCGCCATCATTCCGAGCAGGGTCGACTTGCCGACACCGGATCCACCAAAGATCCCGACACGCTGGCCCTTTCCCGTCGTACAGAACGTATCGATCAGCTTCACGCCGGTCGGCATCGCCTCGGTGATGCGGACCCGCCCAAGCGGGTCGGGAGCCGGAGCATTGACCCCAATAGGCTCGCCGGTGAGCGGGGCTCCACCGTCGATGGGGCGGCCGAGGCCGTCGACGATCCGCCCGACGAGCGCTTCAGAGATCGGCATGGAGAGGGCTTCGCGATCGACGAAGACAGGGTCACCTTTGCCGATGCCGTCGGTGTCGCCGAAGAGCAGAACCCGTGCGCCGTCAGGCGTCAATGCGATGACCTCAGCGTGTCCCGTGGTGTCGCGCCCTTGGATCGTGAGCGTGTCGCCGATGCGCAGCCGCATGCCGCGAACCTCAACCTCGCTGGCGGTCACCCGCGCGACGGAACCCGTGGCGTTCCACGGAATCGTGTCGGCGAGGACACCGAGGCGGTCGGCGAGCAAGGTCACGCAAGCGCCTCCCGAGCTCGTTGGAGTGCAGCAGATCGGGTCAGCTCGACCGAAGCCCACGGACCCTGGATGCGGGCCTCGCCCGGACGGATCGAAGGATCGCGTTCCACTGTGAACCCCGGCGGCAGTTGGAGCACCGGGGCGATGACGTCCCAATCCGATGGATTCACGTACAGGGTTGCCGTGTCGTCGTCGATGTCCCCGGCAGCTTCGGCGATGCGATCTGCCAGGGGACCGGTGGCGTCGACCACCGCCGTGCCGAGGACGAACTCGGCCACGGCAAGGCCGGCCTGGAGGGTGTCATCGACGGCAGCTCGACGCATGGCGCCAGCCTCACCGAGCGCCGCAGCCAATGCAGCCTCGAGGCGCTGGACGGCGGAGATCGTCTCCTGACGGCCGGCGGCGAATCCTTCTCGACGCCCGGCTTCGAACGCACGAGCGACTTCAGCGTCGATCGCGGCACGCGCCGCGTCGTCGTAGAAGCGAGGTTCGTCACCGGCGAAGAGCTCGGCCGGCTCGGCAAGCTGCGGGGAGCGGATGATCCTATTCAATGAGATCACTCTCCCCCGCTCGGGCGATCACGATTTCGCCTGCATCTTCGAGGCGGCGAACGACGGCAACGACGCGGGACTGCGCCATCTCGACGTCGGAGCGTCGCACGGCGCCGAGCATCTCGAGCTCTTCGTTCAACGTCTCCGCGGCACGCTGCGACATGTTCCGGGTGATCGACTCCTGCACCTCGCCGGAGACACCCTTCATCGCCATCGCCAGCTCTTTGGCGTCGACTTCCTGGATGACCTTCTGGATGAACTTGTCCTCGAGCGTCGCGACGTCTTCGAAGACGAACATCAGCGCCCGAACTTCTTCGGCGAGCTCGGGGTCGGTCCGCATGAGACGCTCGAGAATGGCCTTCTCCGTCCCGCGATCCGTGTTGTTGAGGACTTCAGCGAGGTCTTTCACGCCACCCTTGATCTGCACCTCGGCCTGGCTCACAGTGCCGAGCCGCTCCCGCAGCGCAGATTCGACCCGGCGGATGACGTCGGGGGACGTCCGCCCCATCGTCCCGACTCGCAGGGCGATTTCGGCCTGGAAGTCGTTGTCGAACCCGCCCAATACCCGAGCGGCATAACCGGCGGGCTGGTGAGCCAGGATGAGCGCCACGGTTTGAGCATGCTCATCCTTGAGGATCGGAATCAGCTGATCCGGGTCGATGTCGCGGATGAAGTTGAACGGCACGACGTTGAGATCCGCCATCAGGCGATCGATGATCTCTTCACCGCGATTGCCCTGCCACTCGCTCAGGAGTTCCTTGGCGTAGTCGATGCCGCCGGCGGACAGCTTGCGCTGCTCCTCTGCCTCGTAGAGCACTTCGCTCATCAGCGCATCGATTGTCTCGGGATGGAGCCGTCCGATCTTGGCTACCTCGGCGGCGAGCGCCTCGACCTCTTCTTCGGACAGGAACTGGAGTAGGCCGGACGCAGCCCGCGAGCCGACCGCCACGACGAGCGCAGCGGCCTTCTGCTCGGGCTTGAGGTCGGTCATCGTCATCGCCGATCAGCCAGCCAGCCACGCAAGAGCACGGCGATCTCTTCAGGTTGGCGTTGGACGAGCGTCATGACGTCGGGAGGAATGCTGCTGTCGGTGGGACCGCCCTGTCCGATCCCGACACTCGCCAGCTCGGCGTCGGCGCCATCGCCACCACCACTCGACGCTCCGAGCGCCGGTACGGTGGCCTCGATGGGCACGGCCTTGGGCTTCTTGCCGCCCCGGGACATGAGGAGCAGCGCTCCGGCCACGAGGAGGATCACCAGTCCGCCGATCGCCTGCGGGATGAGCGTCATGATGTCGAGGCTCGATGCCGGGGCTTCAGTGGTCTCCTCACCGAGCTCCTCGACCGCAGGGAACGGAATCGCCGAGACGGACAGCGTGTCACCGTTGTCGGTCTCGAGACCGACGGCGGCAGTGATCAGCGCCTCGATCTCGGACATCTCGGGGACCGGCGCACCGGTCAGGGAACCGTCGTCCATCACGACGGCGACTGAGAGTGAGTCGACTTTGCCGGGGGCGGTGACCGTGCGAGTGATGATCTGGTCGACGCCGTATTCGGTGATGACCTCGTCACGCTGGTACGTGTACGACGTGCCCTCTTCCGTCACGACTTCCTGACCCTCGACACCGAGCGTCCCACCCGGGGGATCTCCGGCGCCGCTGTAGCTCTCTCGGATCGAGGAGTCGGCAAGGACAACGCCGTCGGCGTTGTCGAACGTCTGGGTCTCGGTGGAGGTCTCGTCGAAGTCGAGCTCGGCTCGCACCACGACGGATGCTGCGTTCGGGCCGACGACGGCGGCAAGGATGTTCTCGACGTCACGGGCGAGCGAGTCTTCGAAGTCCCGGGTCATACGCAGGTTCTTGTTGCTCACGACACTGTCGTTCGTGACCTCACCACCGGCATGGAGGATCTGCCCGTTGACGTCGGCAACAGTGACGTGCTTGGTCTCGAGCCCCTCGACGGCCGCTGCGACCAGGAAGGTGATGGTCTCGACCTCGAGAGGACCGAGCGTGCCGGTGGTTGCGATCAACACCGATGCGGTCACGGGCTCCTCGTCCTGGACGAAGAGCGTTTCCTCCGGCAGCACCAAGTGCACCGTGGCGGAGGAGATGTCGTCCATCGTGAGCAGTGTCTTCTCGAGTTCTCCCTCGAGGGCTCGCTGATAGTCCACCCGCTGCCGGAAGTCCGACACGTTGAGGCCCTGCGAGTCGAGGAGGTCGTACCCTTGCGGCGCGGCGCCCGAGCGCACTCCAGCGGCTGCCATCTGGCCACGAGCGGCGTACACCTGGGACTTCGGCACGAGCACCTGGCTCCCACCGCCGTCGATCTCGTACGGAATCCCCAGCCGGTCGAGCTCATCGACCACCGTGGCGAGGTTGCCTTCGTCGAGATCGGCGTACAGCACCGTCATGGATGGCGTGCTGACCCACTGAAAGAAGAAGAACCCGGCCATCGCGAGGATGGCGGCCGCGATCCCGATGACGATCTGGTGCGCCAAGGGGAGGCTCCTGAGCATGTCACTGATGCTGGTGCGTTGTTCCATGTCAGATCTGCATCCTCATGATCTCCTGGTAGGCCTCGACGGCCCGGTTACGAACTTGGACGAGCATGTCGACGCTCAGCGACGCTTTGGTCATGGCAACCATGAGTTGCTGCACGCTGGTCTCGCCACCCATTGCCACGTCCTCGGCGAGGGCGTTGGCGTTGAACTCTGCTTCGGAGACGGCTTCGAGTGCCGAGGCAATCGAGTCGCCGAAGTCGCCGGCGATGCCGCCCGCGGCTGGAGCTGCACTGGTCTGCGCCGCCGCAGCTGCGCCCGAAATGCCGGAAATCGGGGGAATCGTCATTGCCGGCCAATCCTCAGTGCGGACTGATAGGCCTCTTCGCCGGCACGAATGACCTGGAGGTTCATCTGGTAGCTGCGCTGCGCCACGATGAGATCGGACATCTGCGCAGCGACGTCAACGACGGCTCGTACGACGTAGCCTTCTTCGTCGGCGAGCGGATGCTCCGGGTCGTACACCCACATCGGGTCGCCGTCGGAGCGGATGATCTCGCGGACTCGGGAGCCAGAGCCTTGATTCGTTGCGTCGAGGGTCTCCTCGGCGTGGACGAGCATGGCGCGGAACGGCTCCTCGTCGGTGGCGCGGACCGTGTTGATGTTGGCCAGGTTGTGCGCAATGGCGTCGAGCCAGGTCTGGCTCACGTCGGCGCCGGTGGCCGCAATGTCGATCGTGTCGAAAGCACCCATGATCACTGACCTCGGATCGCCGAGCGCAACAGCCCGGACTTGAAGTTGAAGGCTTCGACCATCGACTGCTGGAGCAGGTTGGTCTTCATCATCTCGACGACCTCTTCCTCGAGGTTGACGTTGTTCCCGGTGAGGTCGGCGACATCACCGGTGCCATGGATCTCGGGTCCCGAGGCTCGCTCCATCCGGCCACCGTCGATGGCCCGCCGGAGCTGATCCTCGAAGGACACACGGGAGGCCCTGAAGCCCGGCACCTCGGCGTTCGCGACGTTGTTGGCGGTCGTCTGGGAACGAAGCTCGAGGGCGTTGAGCGCATACTCGATGACCTCCATCGTCTGATCACCGATCGGTAGCACTGGGTTCACCTCCTGAAGACGCGAAAGGGAAGAACGCTGATGCGCTCTTCCCTGAAGCTGTTGGCGAGATCCTTCTCGTGTATGTCTGCGGCACCGGTCGGCTGATGCCGGTAGCACTTAAGGAACGGGAGCCGTCGGATCAGCGGCGGCAGGAAGCGGGCTCGACGCGCCGGACTCGGCGCTCAGCTCTGGGAGCCGTAGGCGCGCGCTGCTTTGCGCATTTGCGGCACGTTGTCGAGCTCGTCCTCGATCGCACCCATGGCCGTCTCGATGCGATGCTGAAGGCGCTCGACGTCACGCAGCACTTCCGCGAGGGATGCGACGTCTCCGTCCGAGAACGCCGATTGAGGGATCACCGGCACCAAGGCGGCCAGTGCGTCCCAATCCGATGCGTCGAGACAGCTCTCCATGGAGCGCACGTTCTCGCGCATCCGTTCGATGTCGCTCATGCGGCACCCGCGGCGACCTTGGCCGCGGCCTCCGAGAAGGCCGTGCGGAGCTCGGCCAGACTCTGGCTGACGGCAGGCAGCAGCGTCGGGCTCTTCTTGATGTTCGCCTCAGCGAGGCGGGCAAGGCAGAAGTCGTAGATCGCCCCGAGGTTGCCGGCAATGACTCCGCCTCGCTCGTAGTCGAGGGAGAGGCTGAGCTCAGTAACGATCTCTTGCGCCCTGGTGAGCTCGGCGTGGATCACCTCGATGGCGTCGGCCTCCGGAGCCACCATCAAACGCTCGGCGCGGGCGATCGCCGCCAGCGCCCGGTCGTACAGCATGAGGACCAGCTGCGCAGGGTTCGCCGTGCCGACCGCCTGGTTCTGGTAGGCAGTGTTGGCGTTCTGGTAGGGGTTACCCGTCATCGATCCTCAATCATCCTGCGGACTGCCCGCTCGACGTGCTCCCGAGCTGAGCGGCAAGCCAGGCGGCTTGTGAGCTCAACGTGGACATGGCCGACTCGAGAGCGGCGAATTGCTTGACCAGGAGCGCTTCCTTTCGATCGATCCGGTCGAGGAGCGTTTCGATCCGATCCTCGGCGGCGTCGATCTGCGCCTGCCACAGGTCGCGGGCCCGTGAGATCTTGCCCCCGGCGCCTTCCGCCTCGTCGAGAAGACCGTCGAGTGCACCCATCATGCCGCTCGAGATGAAGACGTCGCCCAGCGAGAGGCTGCCGCCGGCGCCGCTGATCTCAGCCGCCGTTGCCGTCACGTTCACCTGGATGCCCGATGGATCGCCTGCGTTGGCAACGAGTCGCTGACCGGTTCCGGTGGCGGCCTGCCCACCGATCGTTCCCGCAACATCGGTGCCCGTGTACGTTCCGGCGAGGCCGAACGGTGCGCCGGCCTCGACGATGAACGACTCTGCCGAGCCGTACCCAGTCGTGGCGAGCTTGATGCCGCTATCTCCGCCACCGAGGTCCTCGATCGATGCACGGACCGCGGTGATGCCGGCGGCGTCGAGGTCACTGTTGATCTGATCGACGGCTGCGTTGATCGATGCCCACGCCGGGATGTTGACGGTCGTAGTCGTGGTCCCGTAGGTGACGTCGAAACTCCGATCGAAGAACCAGGTGAAATAGTCGCTGCCCGTCACCTCCGCTTGGGAAGCGGCTTGGGTCACGACGACCTCATATGCGCCATCGACCGTCGCCGACGTCTTGGTCACGTAGCTCAACCGGGAGTCGACTGCACTGCCGGACACCGTGAAGAGCCCGGCAACGGCGCTCCAGTCGGCCTCGAGCGCCTCCCGCAGCTTGGTCTCGTTGAAGTCGAAGGTGCCGGAGCGGTTCAGCGAAATACCGATAGCGGACGGGACGGCGTACTCGCCGGACTGCTCGTTGACGACCGATGACAGCGCGGAGCGCAACTGGAAGGCAAGGTCCCGTGCGGCAGAGTCTCCGGCGAGCACCCCGGCCGTGTCGGTCGTGACGTCGTATCGGGTGTAGTCGGCCAGCGTGGACAGCGCTGAGTTGATGGCCGTGACGAGCCCGCTGACCTTCTCGGTCGTTGCGTCGAGGTCCCGCGCCACGGTCACGGTCAAGGGTGATGCTGAAGTCTGCTTGACGTCGATCGTCACCCCGGCAACGAGGTCGGTGATGGTGTTCGTCGCTCGAGTGATCGTGAGCGCTCCAGGACCGCTCCCGACGGTGAGCTGTGCATCCGACCCCTGCTGGACGACCGAGGTTGAGTTGAGACTTGCGATGGTGCTCGATGTCGTGAACGTGTTCGCCGCTCCGCTGTCATCGGCCGACAGGACGAGCTTGGAGTTCGTGCCGTCGACGGAGATGACCGAGGCGGTGACACCGATATCGAGACCATTGATCTCCTGCGCCATTCCGTTCAAGGTCGTCGACCCGGTCGCGGTGACGACGTAGTCGCTACCGCCCTTGGTGATGGTGAAGGTACCGGCACCAACGAGAGCGTCGCCACCGGAGAAGTTGGTATCAGAGGCAACCTGGTGCTTGGCCGCTAGGGCGTCCACGGTGAAGGTGATCGACCCGGGATCGGCCGCACCGGTTGGTGAGGCGGTGACGATCGTGTCGTCCGAGGACGCTGCCGTGATGAGCTTGTTGAGATCGCTCTCGCTGTCAACGGCGTCGAGGGCGCTGCGGATCGCCGAGAACCGAGTGCTGATCGTCTGCCAGGCGGAGTCCTTGGCCTGGTAGTCGGCTTGGCGCGCTTCGAGCTGCTGGACGGGGATCTTCTCGACCTCGACCAGCGCATCGATCATGGCGGCCGTGTCCAGACCGGACGCCAGACCGCCAATGTTGAAGATGGGAAGACCCATACGTCAGCGCCTCTTTCTTCCGTGAATGCCAGTCGGCCAATCCCTGCCGAAGTTGCGTGGTTGTGGGCTCTGTCTCAGTACTCGCTACTGAGTACTCAGTACTTACGTAAGGGAGGGGCTCCGAAGAGCCCCTCCCATGGTTGGTTGGTTCGGCCCTACTACTGGAGGAGGGAGAGAACCGTCGCTGGGACCTGGTTGGCCTGGGCGAGCATCGCCGTGCCGGCCTGAACCATGATCTGATTGCGGGTGAACTTGACCATTTCCTCTGCCATGTCCGTGTCACGAACCCGGGACTCGGAAGCCGAGAGGTTCTCGACCGCCACGCTCAGGTTGGCCACGACGTGCTCGAGCCGGTTCTGGGTTGCACCCAGGGTGGCACGAGTGTCCGACACCGCGTCGATGGCGCTGTCGATCGCTGTGATGGCCGCATCGGCATCGCCGCCTGACGAGTTCAGGTCGACGGTCGACAGGTTGACGCCGAACACGTCAGCCGAGGTCATCACGAGATCGTTGCTGATGTCGAGGGTCTCACCTGCATTGGCACCGACGTGGAACGTCAGAGCGGTGGAGCTGTAGTCGCTGAAGACCGTGAGGCCGGCGAAGGACGTGTTGTCCCCGATGGCTTCGATCTCGGCGAGCAGCTCGGTGACCTCGGCATCCTGGGCACTTCCGTCGGTGGTCGCCGTGTTGGCGGCATCGACAGCCAGCTCACGCATGCGCTGCAGAATCGAGTGCACCTCATTGAGGGCGCCTTCTGCGGTTTGCACGAAGCTCACACCATCCTGAGCATTGCGGATCGCCTGGCGGCTGCCCCGAATCTCGGCCCGAAGGCTCTCAGACTTGGCGAGCCCGGCCGCATCATCGGCGGCGCGGTTGATCCGGAAGCCAGAAGACAGCTTCTCGAGCGACTTGCCCAACGAGACGTTGGTGGACGACAGATTGCGGTATGCGTTGAACGCCGCAATGTTCTGGTTGATACGCACGGTGTACCTCCTTGTAGGACAGTGCGTCTTACTGCGGCCCCTTGCCGGGCCTGCCGACATCCGTGTCGACTGCGATCACTGTCGGCGTTGGCGTGTCCCGCGTAAGGGTTTTTGTGCAGAAGCTCTCTTGGTCCCATTCGTATCGGCATTCGGGCCCGAGAACTAAAGGGCGGTCGCGCACGGTGACTAGTCAGCCGGCCGGCTTTGCCGGCCTGAGTACTGAGTACTGAGTACAGAGACTCGTGGACGATCGGTGGCCGACGAGGGTCGACCCCTACGGCAAGAGGCCGTGGCCGATGGCTGATCGGCGAGGCACGCAACCACGCTGAGTGACCACCGATCGATAGTGGTCAACTGACGATCCGAAGGACATGCGCCGACCACGAAACGTCCGACGCCTCGGAGCCTCGCCCTACCTCTGCGTGCGTTCTCGGTACTCAGTACTCAGTACTCAGTACTGGCG
>JASJAX010000134.1 GCA_030066755.1 Acidimicrobiia bacterium | reverse complement strand
GCGGAGCGGTGGAGACCCTCCCCGCCTCCGCTTCGCTCCGGCACCCCTCCCTACGAGGGAGGGGGACCCGAGCACCGAACCGTCGGACCCAAAACGCGACAGATCACCGGAGGGGGTAGAGGGGAAACGCACTCGTCGATCAGTCTTGCGCGCAGTCTCTGTACTCTGTACTCGGTACTCAGTACTGCGGCCGAAGGCCGCCCTACCTCGCGTACCGCCCCATCAGCGTTGCCTCAGCCAAGGTGACCGCAGCCGCTGCGTCGAGCACGGTCGCCTTGTCGGCACCGGGCTCGAGCCCGAGTTCAGCCTCGAGCGCCAGGACGCGGAAGATGTAGCGATGCGTTCCCGATGGCGGGCATGGTCCGCCGTAGCCGGTGCGACCCCAGGAGTTGGCGCCGGCGACGCCGAGGGATCCGACGTCCTGCACGATCGTGTTCGTGACGGGGATGTCGAACTCGACCCAGTGATCCCACGTTCCACCGGGAGCGTCCGGATCGTCCATGATCAGCGCCAAGGCCACCGCCTCCGCTGGGATGTCGGTGATCGCCAGGGGTGGCGAGATGTCCTCACCGTCGCACGTGAAGCGAATCGGGATCATCTCGCCATCGCCGAACTCAGTCGAGGTGAGCTTCATCACCGTTCCCTCCTGGATCGTCGGGGGAGTCGTTGCGAGCGTCGTGCTCGCCTCGGCCGCCTCCTGGGTTCGCACATCGGTTCGCTCATCGGTGCCGCCGCACGCGGCAACGATGAGCACGATCACGAGCAGTGTTGCCGGCATTCGTCTCACCACGGCGGTCCCTCCCCGAACTCGAGCCGATGGAAGTGGTCGGTCTTCACGTACGTGGCGTGGCCCCCACAATGCGGACATTCGTAGAAGTTCGACAGCACGAGGCACTCGAGCGTCGCACGATCGACCTGCAACGGTGTCGCAAAGTCGCGTCGACACCGAGAGCACGTCACCATCAAGGTCTCAACACCCGACCGCTCCATACCCCCATTCTCCCGCCCGCAGCAGCAAGTGACCAGGAGCGAACCGGATCCGGATGCAAGACGCTCGCTCCGCTGACATCTGGCTACTGGCTACTGGCTACTGGGCTGAAAGCCCCTGACCCAACGTCGGCGCCGTCCCTAGCATCCTGACCATGGCGACGACGATCGACTCTCGGCAAGGCACGCCCGGCGCTGCCTTCGGCTCCGGTCTCGCAACATTCGTTCGCTACGCCTACCCGCCGAACCTCCGGGGGTTCTGCGGGCCCGACGACTCGACGGCGCTCCGGGACTATGGACTGAGCGGCGTCGTCGACGCCGGCCTCGTCGAGCTGGCCAAGGCGTTCACCGGACCGTGGCCGTACCTCTCGGTGATGGCCATGGAGGCACGGGTCGGCGATCCGTTCGATGCCCGGGTCGTCGAGGCATATTGGCTCGGCAACGACCTCACCTCCCGCGTCGACCTCGCCGCCTTCGGCAATCGGATCGAGGCCGAGTTCAAGGGTCGGGCCGGCAAGGACTGGGGTCACATGGCGGAGTCGATTCCGGCAGGCGCCTTGCCGCACCACGGGTTCCACGTCTTCGGGGTCTACCCGTGGGTCGGATTGCTGACGCAGACCGAGCGCGGCGAACCACTGGAGATCCTGGACCGCTGCCGGATTCGGTGGGGCAAGGTGGTGGCGTCCACCGGCGACACAGCTGTCGTGCGGAGCCGTCCGTTGCTGTGGGACGGTCGCCGGCTCGAGCTCGGCGCCCCGCAGGTGGAAACGGTCAATCAGGGCGTCGGGGGTGACGGCTTCATCGATCCGCTGGTACCGGGCGAGTGGGTGTCGTTGCACTGGGACTGGGTATGTGATCGCCTGACCCAGCGGCAACTCCGCAATCTCCGCAGCTTCACTGCTCGGCAACTGGAGATGACGAACCATCGCCTCGCACACCCGGGTCCGCAGGTGGTGCTGGGATGACGATCGTGCGCAGCGAACTTCCTATTATCGAGTTGGCAGCCGGAGCTGCGCACCTGGCCGAGGGAGTGAGGACCCCGGCCGGTGGTCCGACTCAGCGAAGTAGGTCATGACATGTGTCTCGGCTTGATCGGTGTGGTCACCCGGACATTCGACGAGGACGGCGTTCCGATGGCCGACGTCAACACCGGCGATGGCGATCGCTCCGTTTGTCTGCTGTATTGCCCGGAGGCCGCCGTTGGTGACGACGTGCTGATGCACATGGGCTTCGTGATGGAGGTGCTCGACCCCGCTCGAGCTGCCGAGTCGAGAGAGCTCCGTCGCCAGCTCGTTCTCGGCGACGAAGCCCGAGCGGAAACCGACGCCGGGTAGGGACCTCCGATGACGTTGCGTTTTCGATCTGCGGTGCTCGCGCTGCTCGTCTCGGCCGCCCTGTTGGTTGGATGCGGCGACGATGCCGACGGTCCGATCCGTCTCTACACCTCAGTGACCGAAGGCACGGTGAACGCCGTCGTGGAGCTCTTCGAGGAGCGCACCGAGCTCGAAGTCGAAGTGTTCCGTGCTCCGACCGGCGAGGTTGCCGCGCGAATCGCGGCCGAGCAGCGAGAAGGTGGCATCCAGGCCGACGTGTTGTGGCTCACCGACCCGCTGACGATGCAGCAGTACGCCGCCGACGACGTCCTCCAGGCGTGGAGTCCTTCCGGCGCCGACGCCGTGCCCGACGCATACGCCACGGAGACGTTCTGGGGCACTCGCATCCTCTCGATGGTCATCGTGCAGGGCAGGGACATCGACCGGCCGCTGAGTGCTTGGGACGATCTCACGGATGACGCCTACCGCAACGCGATCGCCACCCCCGATCCCGGGTTTGCGGGGTCGGCGCTCGCCGTACTCGGGTACTTCGCCTCCGCCCCCGAGTACGGGTTCGACTACTACGAGCAGCTCGCCGACAACGGTCTGGTCGTGGTCAACGCTCCGGGCGAGGTCGTGACGGGAGTCGCGGAGGGTCGCTTCGACGCAGGGATCACCCTCGACTTCTCAGCCCGGAACGCCGTTGCCAAGGGATCACCGATCGACATCGTGTGGCCGTCATCGGGTGCTGTTGCGATCTACAGCCCGATCGCCGTCGTCGACGGCGCCGGGTCGGGCGCCGAGCAGTTCCTCGAGCATGTCCTCACCGAGGAGGCTCAGGTCGCGATTGCCGACACGGGCTGGCAGCCGATCCGGACGGATGTCCCGTGGGACGTGGGTGGGCCCCAGGTTTCGGTCGATTGGGCCGCCCTCTTCGACCAGCGCCAGGATCTGCTCGACCGTTTCCAGGCGATCCTGGATGGGTAGGGGCCGACCAACGTCGGCAGCGATGCGGCCTCGCATCCGCCGCCCCGGTCCGCTCCTCCTCGTCCTCGTCGCCCTCCTTGCACTCATCGTGTTCCCGCTGTACGAGCTGGTGCGCGGCGTCTTCACCGAGACGGACGCCTCGGTCGTCGACGTGCTTGCTTCCCCGGCGCTTCGAGAGGCAGCGTTCGGGACCCTCTGGTCTGCGCTTGCCGTCACGGCCCTGACCCTGACGGGCGCAACGGCCGCGGCCCTCGTGATCGAACGCAGCCCGCGGCGAATTCGACGCTGGATGCGGATCGGGGTGCTCCTCCCGCTCCTGCTGCCACCGTTCGTGTCGGCCCTGAGCTGGGTGACGGCGTACGGTCGGGGTGGCCTGGTCGACGACCTGATCTCTGTGACGATGCCGGGGCTCTTCGGACCCTTCGGTGTCGTCCTCGTCATCACGGTCAACGCGTTGCCCCTGGCCTATCTGGTGGTCGCCGCGGCGTTGGCAACCCGGGCCGACGCCGATCTGGAACTGGCCGCACGCAGCGCCGGAGCTGACGCTGCCACGGTGTTGCGGACGGTCACGTTGCCGGCGCTCCGCCCGGCGCTGGTCGGTGGCGGGGCGCTCGTGTTCGTTGTTGCGATCAACGCCTTCGGCATCCCCGCCGTGCTCGGGACGCCGGCCGGCTTCACGACCGTCACGACTCGGATCTACCGAGACCTCGCCTTCTCCGCCGATCCGGCGGCGTTCAGTCGCGTCCTGGTGCTTGCGGCGCTCCTCGTGCTCGTGACGCTGATCGTTGTCGGGACGGCCGACGCAACGGCGGGTTCCCGACGCCGACCGTTGCACCGGGTCGAAACACCGAGCGCACTCCCGGCTACTCCCCGCCGGCGCGATCGCATCGCCCTTGCCGTGGTCGGGGGCTACACCCTGGTGGCGACGGTCATTCCCGTCCTGGCGCTCGTGCTGATGGCGTTGACGCGGGCGGTTGGGGTGACCCCGACCCCCAACAATTGGACGACGGCGAACTTCGCTGAGGCGTGGTCGGGCGGAACCTGGCGAGCCATGGGGAACAGCGTCGTGATCTCGGGTGTGGCGGCACTCGTGGTGTTGGTGCTCGCCGGAGGGCTGATCCTCGTGGAACGGAAGTTGGCGACGCGACCGCTCGGCACGGTGGCTGCGCTGAGCTTTGCGGTTCCCGGCTCGGCGCTCGCCGTTGCGATGCTCCTCGCGTACGGACCCTGGCTGCGAGACACTGTTCTGCTCATCCTCGTGGCGTACCTCGCCAAGTTCTGGGCGTTGGGTCACCGCCCGCTCGCCGGAGCCGCCACGTCACTGTCGGCCGATGTCGTATGGGCTGCCCGAGTCTCGGGTGCCGACCGCACCACCACGTTGCGCACCGTCATCGTTCCGATGCTGCGACCGGCCGTCATCGCGGCCTGGTTACTCGTCTTCTTGTTCGGCCTGCACGAACTCACGATGTCCAGCCTGCTGTACGGTCCCGACACGGCGACGTTGGCGGTGGTCACCCTGAATCTGCAACAACTCGGCGACGCCACGGTCACGTCGGCGCTCGCAGTGGCGCTGACCGCCATCGTTGCGCTCGCGGCGGTGCCGCTGGTCTGGGTGTGGCGCTCGTGGACCCGGATGGGAGCACGATGATGGTTTCGGCGCCTGCCCTCGAGTGTCGCGGTCTGTCGATGTCGTACAACTCGACCGAGGTACTCCGTGGCCTCGATCTCGAGGCCGACCGGGGCGAAACCGTTGCGCTGCTCGGCCCGTCTGGTTCGGGAAAGACGAGTTTGCTCGCCGCCATCGCCGGGTTCGTTCCCATCGACGCCGGGTCCATCCTGATCGACGGACAGGCCGTGGTCGGGACCGGTGGGGAGCAACCACCGGAGCAACGATCGGTCTCGATGGTGTTCCAGAACTACGCGTTGTGGCCGCACATGATTGCGGCCGAGATCGTGGCCTACCCGCTTGCACGAGCCGGCGTCGAGAAGGCTGAAGCGGCGGCGCAAGCCCAGCGGCTCCTCGAGCGAGTTGGCATCGGCGGGCTCGCCGCCCGGTATCCAAGTGAGTTGTCGGGTGGTCAGCAGCAGCGGGTCGGGCTCGCCCGTGCCCTCGCCAAGTCACCTGCCGTCTACCTCTTCGACGAACCGACGGCCCACCTCGACGCCGCCCTGCGTGCCGTTTTGCAGGAGGAGCTGATCGATCGGCAGCACGAGGCGGGCGCGGCCGCGCTGTACGCAACACACGATCCTCAGGAGGCGCTCGCCGTCGCCGATCGGTTGGCGCTGATGCGTGACGGCAGGGTCGTGCAGACCGGGCCGCCCCACGAGGTGTACGACCAGCCCGTCGATGCATGGGCCGCCCGTCTGACCGGTCCGGCCGAGGTGATCGAGGCAGAGATGATCGAACGCAGGCCGGACGTCGTGACATTGCGCATCGCCGGTGTCGATGTCGCGGTCGCCGGCGGCGGCGCCGACGTCGACGGGGTGGTCACGGCGGTGGTGCGTCCAGAGTGGGCGTCGTTGGGCGGACGGCTCCCCGGCACCGTCCACCGGGTCCGCTACACCGGTCCACGGACGATGGTGTTGCTCGACACACCGGTCGGGCGAGTCTGGGTCGACAGCGCCCGCGAACCAACCGTGCAACCCGGCGACGAGACCGGCTGGTCCCTCGAAAGAGTCTGGCTGGTGGCGACTCCCTAGCCTCTCGCCCTCCCCCAGCTTCAGCTGGGGGAGGTGGCCGAGCGATGCGAGTTCTTAGGGGGCACAGCCGATCTCTGCAAGCCCCCGATCACCGATGGTGACCACAACCGAGGATCTCAGTACTCAGTACTCAGTACTCAGTACTCCGCTGGCCCTTTGGCCAGCGGTTACGCCAGCGGTCATGCCAGCGGAGCCCCCGCAAACGGAGTGCTGAATCGTTCGCACCAGATCAACACGAACTGATGGACGTTGGGGTCGTATTCGGCCGGCAGCTCGTAGTTCTGGCCGCCAACATTGCCCTTGAGCTTGCCGAGGTCGATGTACTCGCCCGGGTCGCCACCGTCGTAGTCGTCGGAGGCGACCAGCCACACGAACAGGTCGGGTCCGTTCTGGATGTCGGTGTCATCCTCGAAGCGCAGCACGTAGCGCCCGTCCGACTCGTAGATCGTGGCAGTGCCCTCCGCGCGGTGGTCGATCCCGAAGAAGGAACCGGCACTCGTTGCGACCGGCCCCGTCGGCTCGGGAGCCTGCGTCGTGGTCGGCGCAGCCGTTGTCGGAGTCGGCTCCTCGTCGCTACCGGGCTCCGGAGCCGCAGTCGTCTCGGGAGCTGCGGGGGGCTGAGTAGTCGCCGGCGCGGATGCTGCGACTGCCGGCTCACCGAACGCGTCGGCGAGCGACTCGTTGACGACGTCGTCGACGAAGAGCTTGTCGGGTCGGAACAGCAGGAATCCGACGATGGCGACGGCCAATCCGACGCCGATGATCGGCCATCGATAGCGCTTGATCAGGTCCATGGTCTTCTCCGGTGGTTTCGTGATCTCGAGAGTGCCCAACGATTCATCGAGCGCAGTTGTTCCGCTCTGGAGCTGTGTTCGCGGTTTGTTCACTTTCAGAGCGAGCGGGGAGTAAAGCAGTCCCGGACGGTGCCGACAGTACCGGTACAGGAAAACGTTGCCATGACAACGGGGGACACTGCATGCCTCAGCGGCGTGCCGATGCGCACTTGCCCAAACCACGAGTTCCCACGCGGGGATGGCTCATCGCCGCGGCCGGTGTGCTCCTGCTCGCAATCGTCGGCGGTGTCGGCCTCACGCACACCATCGACCGAGTGAACCGCGACCGGATGGACGTACTCGTCCAGGGGTTCGAGGATGGAGTTGCCGACCGGATGGCGGGATTCCGCATGGTCGGGCTCGTGCTCCCCGTGGTGCTCGACCTCCCGGCGGGAGGCGACACAAACGACGCCGCAACTCCGCTCGACGGTATCAACGAGCTCATGGGCGACACGGGTGTCGCCGCGGCGTTCATCGGTGCGTTCCCGCTCGACGGCTTCGGCGGTCTCGGCTTCGTCGCAATCAACGACGACGGAACTCTCCAGGCGACGGTCTTCCCCAACGGACAGGGGGTGACGGCAGCGACGATGCTCGAACCGCCCCTCCCCGAACTCATCCGCAACGCCTACGACTCGGGAGATTCGACGCTCTCGCCTCCGTTGGAGCGCGAGCGCGGTGTGATTTATGTCCTGGCGGCCCCAACGGACGGCAACGTCGTGGTCGTCGAGTTGATCACCATCGACGATCTCCTTTCCGGCCCGACGCGACGCGGCGGCGAGCAGATCCTCGAGGTGGTTGCCACCGACGCCGGTGCCGGCCTCGTTGTGGGCCGTACGGACGACGTCCCCGCCGATGCGGATCCGTACCGCACGGTGGAGGCGTCGCTGCTCGGTACGCCGATCACGTACGACGTCTACCCGGGCGTGGGCGCCAACTGGCAAGTCGCCTGGATTCCCGGTCTCACCGCCGGAGCGTTGATCGGCGCCATTGCGGTCCTCGTCTACATCACCGGTGTGGTGAGGCGACGCCGGGTAGTCGAGCAGGAGGAGCGCCTTCGGCTCGCCCGTGAGATCAACCAGGACAAGGACCACTTCATCGCTGCCGTGTCGCATGAGCTGAGGACGCCGCTCACGTCGGTACTCGGCCTCGCTGAGGAGTTGACGACCGGGATCAACGATTTCACCGCCGATCAGGTCCGCGAGCTCGCGGCGATCATGGCCCAGGAGAGCAACGAAGTGGCGTTGCTCGTCGAGGACTTGCTCGTCGCCGCCCGAGCGGAAGCGGGCACGGCGGTCGTCCGTCCCGAGATCGTCGACGTCGATCTCCAGGTCGCGCGCGTGTGTGCCAGCCTCGATCCCGGTGCCGGAGTCAACGTGCAGCGCAGCGGAGTCTCGGTCTGGGCTGATCCACTTCGACTCCGCCAGATCCTCCGCAACCTCATCACCAACGCCGTTCGCCATGGCGGACCCCACGTGCTCGTGTCGGCGGAGACGAATGGACGCCACACGATCATCGAAGTCCGCGACGACGGTGACGGCATCCAGGGGGAAGCCCGCACCCGCATGTTCGAGCCCTACTACCGCTCGGCGGCGGTTCGCGGCCAGGCGCCGTCGGTCGGTCTCGGGCTGACCGTCTCGTATCAGTTGGCGCGGGCGATGGACGGCGAGTTGAGCTACGACTACACGGGGGGCTGGGGGATCTTCCGTCTCGAGTTCCCGGCGGTCATGGTCGGAACCCCCCGGGTGCAACGACTGGCGGACTCGGTGGCGGACTGACGCCGGCCGACCAACCCGTCGAATCCACGAATCAACCCTTATGTGCGGCCGAAATGGCCGAGGGGTTATCCGACATGACCGATGTGTTGGAGAGGCAGAGGCGTGGTTGAGCGCCGTTCCCCGCGAGCCGTGACCCATGTCCGGATACCAGGCCGGGCCTGGCTGCTTGCGACGGTTCTTGCACTCACCGTTTCCCTCGGGGGCTCAGTCCTGTTGACCCGGGCCATCGACAACGGGAATCAGGAGCGATTCGACATCACGTTGGATGTGTTCGAGAGCGTCATCAGAGACCAAATCGACGGCTATCGGATCGTGAGCTTCGGGCTGCCAGCACTGCTGGGAGCGAGCGACGATGGACGGTCCGTGGACTTCGTCGGTGAGTACGTCGGTGACCGTATGGCCGGCGCCGCGCTCATTGGAGCGCTGCCCGTCGAGGGATTCGCCGGAGTCGGGCTGCTCGACTTCGGTGCCGGTTCCGAGGAGCCACAACCGGTGATGTTGCCCTCGTTGAGGAACCTGGACGACTCGGTCCTGCTCATTCCCGAGGTATCGACGGTTGCGAAGGCCGCCCACGAAACGCGTCGGAATGTGCTCTCCGAACCGATCGATCTGCCCGGCGGCACGGTCTACGCCTACGCCGTCCCGACCACCGGGGACGTGGTCGTGGTCGAGCTGCTCGACCCCGAAGTGTTGGTGTCGAAGGCTGGCGTTCGCAACGGGGTGCGTGCCGTCGAGGCCGTCGCCAAGGACGTGGAGACGGGGCAGATCGTGGGATCCACCGATTCGGTGCCTGCTGATGCCGATCCGAACTCCGCGCTGGAAGCGTCGCTCTTCGGGCGCGAGTTGCTGATCGAGGTCTACCCGGGTGCGGGTTTCGATTGGGAGCGCAGCTGGCTACCCGGGGTCTCTCTCGGTGCGTTGTGGTTCCTGATCGCCGGTCTCATCTACGTCGTGGGGGTCGTCAATCGGCGCCGCATGATCGAACAGGGAGAGCGGCTCGCACTGGCGCGCCAGGTCAACGAGGACAAGGACCGCTTCATCGCCGCCGTTTCGCATGAGCTGAGGACACCGCTCACGTCGGTGGTGGGCCTTGCGGATGAGTTGACCGACAGCCTCTCCGAGTTCGGAGTCGATCAGATTCACGAGCTCATCGGCATCATGGCGCAGGAGAGCCATGAGATGTCACTGCTCGTCGAGGATCTGCTCGTGGCGGCGCGGCTCGAGGAGGGGGTCGTCGAGCCCTGTCCCGAGGTGGTCCGGGTGCAGGATCAGATCACGATGGTCGTCGCGGGTCTGGGTGCCGGCGGAAGCTCGGTCGAGGTCGAACCGACCGACGCAACCGCCTGGGCGGATCCGCTGCGGCTACGTCAGGTCATTCGCAATCTCGTCACGAACGCGCTCCGGCACGGTGGACCGTCGGTACGGATTCGTGTCAGGTCCGATGCGACAACCACCGTGGTCGAGGTGAGTGACGACGGCGCTCCCGTGCCGGCGGACGCCCGGAGCCGCATGTTCGAGCCGTATTACCGGTCGGCGGTGAGCCGAGGCCAGGCGCCGTCGGTCGGCCTCGGCCTCAGCGTCTCGCATGGCCTCGCTCGGCTGATGGACGGCGCACTGTCCTACACGTATGAGTCGGGACGGAGTGTGTTCCGGCTCGATCTGCCGGCGGCAACTCGCCGCCAGGATGCGCCCGCTGAGGTCGTCGTCGGCGACTGACGGATCGGTCTACGAGCGCAGGTGATCCTCGCGCTTCTGCATCTCACGGATCCGGCCGCTCATGTGTTCCAGCAACGCCCACGCCATGGCCGGACGATTGCGAACCACGGCCCGGAAGTCCCAGCCGGAGATGCCGAGGGTGGTCATCTCTGAGTCTGCGATGACGGTGGCGGTTCGTGGCCCTCCGTCGATGAGAGCCATCTCTCCGAAGAAGTCGCCGGGGCCCAAGCGTGCCGCGGTCCGACCGCCCCGGACGACGCGTGCCTCCCCGGCGATGATGAGCTGAAGGCCCGCACCCTTGTCGCCCTCGGTGATGATCGTGTGGCCGGCGCCGTGATGGACGACCTTGGCGACGTCGAGGAGATGACGCAGGTCGGTCTTGTTGAAGCCTTCGAAGAGGCGCACTGCTGCGAGGCGTTCCAGGCTCTCCTTCTTCGTGACCACGTCACACCCTTCCCGTGTTGCTGCCGTACGCCGAGCTTACCGGGATGGAGATTGCGCAGGCGAGCGATGGGTCGGCGGGTTACCG
>JASJAX010000133.1 GCA_030066755.1 Acidimicrobiia bacterium | reverse complement strand
GTCAGGTGCGGCGCATAGAGCGCCGGTTCGAGCAGGAAGCTGTCGTGGCCCTTCTCCGAGTGCACGGTGATCCGACGATGCGGCACGTCGGCCACCTTGAGGCTGCGGGCGAGGTCGGCCTGCTCCTCGGGGTAGAAACACACGTCCGAGTCGATCGTGAACAGCATGTAGCGCTGGTGTTTGCAGCGGGTATAGAGCTCGGCCTCGTACTCGACACCGGCTTCGAGGGCCAGGTCGAAGTGCTGCCACGCCTCCGTGATCCTCAGATAGCTGTTGGCATCGAACCGAGCGATGAACTTCGCCCCTTGATGCCACATGTACGACTCGACAGGTTCGGCGATCTGGTACGTGCCCGGCCCTTCGTTCCGCCCGATCGTCTCGTACCTGGCTCGCTCCTTCATCGCTTGGAGCGAGACAAACGTCTTGTGCCCGATCATGCGGGCAAGCCGGAGCCCATCATGGGGCGGAGGACCGTCGTAGTAGTCACCGTTGTTGAAGTTCGGATCGTTCTCGATGGCGGTGATCTGTTCGAAGTTGTGGATGGTCTGCAGCGCCGTCACCCGGGTCCCCGAGGCGATCGGGATGACGATGTCGACCAGATCCGGGTATCGAGTTGCGAGGCTCATCGTGAGCAACCCGCCCGTCGAGGCACCGACCACCGCGTGCAGCTTCTCGATCCCGAGGTGCTCGAGAAGCCGAACCTGGGTGTCGGCGATGTCGGCAAAGGTCACCCGAGGAAACCGTGAGCCGTAGGGCTTGCCGGTCGCAGGTTCGATTGAGGCCGGTCCGGTCGATCCGTAACAACTGCCGAGGTAGTTGGCGCAGATGACGAAGAACCGATCGGTGTCCAGCGCCTTACCGGGCCCGACGAAGCCGTCCCACCAACCAGATTGGCACTCCTCGGTCCACCGCTCGCCAACGGGCGGGACCGCCGGGTTGTAGCCCGCCGCATGCTGACTCCCGGTCAGGGCATGGAAGACGAGAATCGCGTTGGAGTGCTCGGCGTTGAGCTCGCCGTACGTCTCGTACGCAATCGTCACCTCGTCGAAGTGCTCACCCGAACGCGTGACGAAGGGGTCGTCTGCGCTCGCAAACGTGAAGAACCTCGTCTCGGTGGTGCCAACGCTGTACCGGGTCATGGGGTTGGAAGCGTAGCGAGATGAACGTGCTCCGAGCCCGATCCAGCGACCGGGGTCCGGAGTCTGGAGGCTGGAGTCTCGGCTTAGCCGGACTCGTACCGGTCCCGATGCACCAATTCACCCAATGGCTTGCGGCCGCCGAAACGGCTCGGGCCGGCGCCTGCAGCTGGATAGCCGATGGCGATGCCATAGCGGCAACGGGTCCCTTCGGGGAGCCCGAGCACCTTCGCAGCTCGCTCCTCGTCGTGGAGCGTGACCGGACAGGTCGCAAGACCGATGGCATCTGCGGCGAGCATCATGTTCTGGGCGAGCCGTCCGGTGTCGAACTCATAGCCCTCAGGTTCCTGGATCAGAGCGATGGCGGCCGGGGCGTGGCGAACCGGATCGGTGAACCGTCCGGCCGAAGCGAACGCCGTCTTGGTGTCGGGGTCCGTGATGACCACGAACGACCAGTTCTGGCGATTCTTCGAAGATCCGGTCCAGCGTCCGGCTTCGAGGACTCGTTCGAGCTCGGCGTCGTCGATCGGGCGAGGCTGGAACGCTCGAACGGCACGGAGCTTCAGGATGTGGTCGTAGGTGTCGCGCATCGGGCCAGCGTACCGGCGACCGCGCTGCGGAGATCCTTCGCAGATCGGGGAGATCCCATACCATTGCGCCGATGGCGGACACTTCCTCACCCCACGTCGGACTCCTCGGCGAGAAGCCGTTGCACGCTTCCTTGAAGCTGTGGTGTGCCGAGGACGGCGATCGTATCGAAGAACCCGTCGACGGATTCGTCATCGATCTGGTCCGTGGCGATCTTCTCATCGAGATCCAGACGCGGGGCTTCGCCGGTATGAAGCGGAAACTCACGACCCTGCTCGAAAACGGTCATCACGTCCGCATCGTGCACCCGATTCCGGTGCAGAAGTGGATCGTGAAGGTGGACGACAACGGCGAGGAGTTGAGCCGGCGCCGTTCACCGAAACGTGGCAGCGTGCTCGACATCTTCGGCGAGCTCGTGAGCTTCCCCGCCCTGCTCGCCAACGACCAACTCGAGCTTGAGATCCTTCTCGTCCACGAGGAGGAGTACCGCCGCCACGAGCCCGGCCGCGCCTGGCGTCGCAAGGGTTGGGTCGTGCAGGAACGGCGCCTCGTCGGTGTGGTCGATGCCGTGCACGTCCAGGGCCCTTCCGATCTCCGCACCCTGCTCCCCGACGATCTGCCGACACCCTTCACGACCGCCGATCTCGCCGAACGTCTCGGCCAACCACGCCGCGTCGCCCAGCAAATGGCCTACTGTCTCCGCCACGCCGGGACCGTCGAGGCTGTCGGCAAGGTCGGGAACACCATCGAGTACCAGGTGTGCCCATGAACGCCGAGATCATCGTTCGAGCCGCTGAGGACCGCGACGTCGACGGGATCGTTGGGCTCGTCGAGGACCGCATCGGCGAGGAGGACGCACCCGAAGCCCGGCTCGTGCTCGAAGACCCCGGTTTCGACCGGACCCGTTGGAGTGTCGCCGTGGACGGGGACCGCGTCGTCTCGACCATGGCGACGTTTCCGATGCACATCCGCTTCGGGAGTGTCGCCATCCCCGGATCACAGATCGAGTTCGTCGCCACCGACGCCGACTACGAAGGGCGTGGGCTGGTACGGCGACAGTTCGACTACCACCACGCCGATCTCGAACATCGCGGCGAGCTCCTCCAGGTGATCGTCGGAATCACCTACTTCTACCGGCGCCTGGGATATGAATACGCACTGCCGCTCGCCGACTGGCGCACCATTCAACCGGAGGAGATCACCGAGCTTCCCGACGACCGTGTCGTTCGACCGGCGACGATCGACGACATCGAGACGCTCGTCCGCCTCAACGCCGCCACCCAGCAGCATGCGGACGTTGGCGTCGCATTCACTCCGGAGCTGTGGCACCTCGTGTTGACCTCGCCCGTGTACCGCACGCTGATCGTCGAGCGAGCCGCCGAGGCCGTGGCCTGCGGCCGGCTCTATGCGGACGAGGAACCGTATGTCCTCGATCTGTCTGCTCAGAACAGGGACGATCTCGCTGCTCTGCTGTCGGGACTCGCCGGACTCGTACCCGGGAAGCCGCTGACCATCGTCGATCGATTGGGTACCCGGCCACTCTTAGCAGACATCGGCTCGGCCGAGAAGACCGGGGATGCCTACTACGCCCGAATCGGCGATCCTGTGGCATTCCTCAATGCGGTCCGCCCGGAGCTGAGCCGTCGACTGACAGCATCGCCGCTGGCATCGGGAACGGGCCGCGGCTTGATCTCGCTGTACGCCGCATCGATTCGGTTCGACTACGCCGACGGAGTGGTCGGCGCCTTCGAGTGGCACCCCGGTGAGCCTGCGCCGATCAGCAAGGGAGGGTCCGGCGTCGCCCCCGATCGGGTCACCTCACTGCTGATCGGTCCGCTTGGTTTCTCGGGACTGGCGGATCGGTATCCGGACGTGAACGGCGGCAAGCAGGCTGCGTTGATGGAAACACTGTTTCCGCCGATGCGGTCCGACGTCCAGAGCTGGGTGGTCCCGTAACGAACTGGCCGCGTAGTCTGACGACATGGTCGACTTCGTCTCAGCGCTCCAGCGAGAGTCCGCCCGTTTCGGGGAACTGGTCCACAACTCCGACCTCGGCAGCGGAGTGCCGCCGTGTCCGGATTGGACGCTTGCCGATCTGGCATGGCACCTCACCGAGGTGCAGCAGTTCTGGGGCGAGATCGCCGGTCGGTTGTTGGCCGACCCCGGCGACGTCGCAAGGATCGCACGACCCGATGACGCCGAGCTCGGAGGCTTGTTCGACACCCACGCAGCCGCCCTCCTCGACGCCGTCACCAGACACGCCCCTGATGCAGAGTGTTGGTCGTGGGATCCGCACGGCGGAACGATCGCGTGGGTACGGCGACGTCAGGCCCAGGAGGCATTGGTTCACCGCATCGACGCCGAACTCGCGGCCGGCGCGGCGCACGATCCCATCGACCCCGGTCTCGCCGCCGATGGTGTCGACGAGATCCTCCGCGTCATGATGTCCGGAGTACCCAAGTGGGGAGACTTCACCCCCGACGGACGGTCGGTTGCACTGGTCGCAGTTGACACGGGACACCGCTGGGATGCCGTGCTCGGACGGTTCACCGGCACGTCGCCCAACACCGGGACGACCTACGACGAGGAGTCGCTCGACGTCACCGACGATCCGATTGATGAGGTCACCACAACCATCTCGGCAGCGGCGGCCGACCTCGATCTCTGGCTCTGGGGCCGCCGTGATGCGAGGTCGCTGACCATCGCCGGCGAGCCTTCCGTCGCCGACTACGTGCGCACCGTGGCCGCCCTCTCGACCCAGTAGGCAGTCCCGCCTCGACGTGCAACACTCGGCCGTCGATCGTCCGCCCGGCCATCGCAACACGAGGTCGCACAGTTGCCCCCGCCGTAGCCAGTAGGCTCATTTCTGGTCAAGGGGAAGAACACGGTGGGCAGCATCAGCATCAACATCGACTGGGAACGTCGCGTGTTGATGGCTCGTCACGCCGGAGCGTGGACGGTCGAGGACTCCGAAGTGCTGATGGCCGACACCATTCGCCTCTCCGACGAAACCGGCATCGTGCGAGTGCTCTACGACCATCGTGATCTGGACCTCGATCGCACGACGATTCAGATCTTCCGACGCAGCGAGGACCTCCAACAGGTACAGGGTGTGGCCCGACTCAAGATGGCCCTGGTCCACCCCACCGATGACCTTCGGCTCCGCACGGATTACCAGTTCTTCGAAGACTCGATGGTCAACCGGGGAATGACGGTGCGCGTGTTCGACGGAGACATCGATGCTGCGGTCGATTGGCTGACGGGCACCTGACGTGACTGCGGATGAGATCTCACCGGACGGCTCTCAGCCGACGACCACCGTTGTCGTCGAAGCGGACCTGGAGCAGCATCTCGTGCGATCCACGACCATCGGCCCGTGGACGAGGATCGATGAGGACCGCAACGTGCAGCTGATTGATGATGTCATGACTCAGACCGGGCTGCGCCTCTTGCTCCTCGACTACACCCGACTCGATCTTCCGGAAACCCTGACCAGGATGTTCCTCTTCAGCGAGGACACCTACGACTGGGCTCTACGTCGGCTCGACAAGGTGGCCGTCGTTGCCGACCTGTCCGATGCCGCTGTTGCCGACGCCTTCGACTTCTGGGTGACGGCGTTCGCAAACCACGGCGTCCCGATTCGTCTCTTCGGCCACGTCGATGCAGCCGAGGCTTGGCTTCAGCGTTAGCCGCGAAGTAGCTCACCAGGGACGTCTGGCGAGATACGCTGGTTGAAGACGGAAGAGGGGCGCATGTCCGACGAGACCACCACCATCGTCGTCGAACCCGACGGGGACCGGCCCATCCTCAGAGCTCGCCTGAGCGGCGTATGGTCTCGCAAGGTGGATGAACAGTTCATCGCCACAATCATCGAGGCCTTCGACGCCACCGGCCTCCGAACGTTGCTCATCGACCATCGCGACCTCGTGCATTCCGCGACCTGGTCGGAGATCTTCTTCCGGGCCGAGGACGTTGCCCCCAATGCGAAGCTGTTCACCAAGGTCGCATTCCTCTATCGGGACCCGGCCCCGGATCTCCCCGACCGCTATGCGTTTCTCGTGAATGCGCTCCGCAATCGCGGGATCGTGAGCGAGGCGTTCGACGACGACGAGGACGCCGCAATCGAATGGCTCAGCGAGTGAGCCCAGCGAACGCGCCAGAGCCCCGGCTGAAGCCGGGGCTCTGATCTCGGTACTCGATACTCAGTACTCAGTGCTGCCGCCGAAGGCGGCCGCCTAAAACGCCGTGTCGCTCATCTCCATCAGCGCACCGTCTTCGCCTTCGGCGAACTCACGGCGGAGGCGAGCCTTCGGCAGGTTGAGGCGGGCGAAGTAGCGAGCCGACGCGATCTTGCCTTCGTAGAACTCGCGATCGGAGCCCTCGGCACTCTCGAGCGCCGCCGAGGCAACTTCACCGTGGCGCAACAGCAGCCAAGCGATGACGACCTCGGACAGGCTTTCGAGCAGAGCGTTCGTGTGCAACCCGGTCTTGTAGACCTCGGACGGGTTCTGCATCGACGCCATGGCGTGGCCGACGAGGACCCCGATGTGGCCCTGCACGTCCTCGAGCGCCTTGGCGAGCAACTCCCGCTCGTATGCGAACTCGTCGGATCCACCCTTGGCGAGATGGAGGATCTCCTCGGCGAGACGCATCAACGTCTGGCCCTGGTCGCGGGCGATCTTACGGAAGAACAGATCGAGCGCCTGAATCCCCGTGGTTCCCTCATACAGCGAGTCGATCTTCACGTCCCGGATGTACTGCTCGAGCGGGTAGTCCTTGGTGAAGCCGGAGCCACCGAACACCTGGAGCGACTGGCCGAGGAGCGTGTACGCCGTCTCGGACGAGTAGCCCTTCACCAGGGGCAGCAACAGATCGTCGAGCTTGGTCAGATAGTCGTCGTCCGGATGGAGCTTCTTCTGATCCTGCACCCATCCCGTGTAGCAAAGGAGTGCTCGCATGCCTTCGACATGAGCTTTCTGGAGCATCAGCATCCGACGGACGTCCGGATGGCGGATGATCTCGACTCGCGGGGCGGTCTTGTCCGCCGCCTTGGTCATGTCGGCGCTCTGTACGCGATCGTTGGCAAACTCCAGAGCGTTCAGGTAGCCGGTCGACAGGGTGGCGATCGACTTGGTGCCGATCAGCATGCGAGCGTGCTCGATCACCTTGAACATCTGGCGGATGCCGTCGTGGCGCATCCCGACGAGATAGCCGACGCACGGCTCGTCGGCGCCGAATGTGAGCTCGCAGGTCGTTGACGCCTTGATGCCCATCTTGTTCTCGATACGGGTCGTGACGACCCCGTTGCGCTCGCCGAGGGATCCGTCCTCGTTCACGTGGAACTTCGGAACGATGAACATCGAGAGACCCTTCGTACCTGCCTGGGCCCCTTCGGGGCGGGCGAGGACGAGGTGGATGATGTTGTCGGCGTAGTCACCCTCACCGGAAGTGATGAACCGCTTCACCCCTTCGATGTGGTAGATCCCCTGCTCCTCGTCGATGGCAATGGCCTTCGTGGTGCCGGCGCCCACGTCGGAGCCGGCGTCGGGCTCGGTGAGCACCATCGTGCCGCCCCAGGCGTTGTCGAGCATCGGTTGAACGAACCGCTCGATCTGCTCGGGTGTGCCTTCCTCGTGCAGCACGTTGGCCATCAGGGTGCCGACCACGAAGAAGAAGGCGGCCGGGTTTGCGCCGACGAGGAGCTCCTGGGCCGCCCACCGCAGCGTGGGGGGCGCGCCGACTCCGCCGAGGTCGGCGGGTCGACCGAGCGTGTCCCAGCCCTGCTCGTAGTAGGCCTTGATCGAACGGACGAGGCCGGGCGGGAGTGTCACCTCACCGTCGACGAGCTCGATCGGCGTGCGGTCGCCTTCCTCGAAGCTCTCGGCGAAGACCTCGACCGAGAACCGCTCGACCTCATCGAGCAGATGGCGGGCCGTGTCCTCGTCCATGTCGTGGTAGGGGCCCTCTCCCATGTACTCCTGGGTCTTGAGTACCTCGAAGAGATTGAACTTGATGTCTCGGAGATTGGTCTTGTAGTGACTCATATCGTCCCTTGTGTCATCGCAGTGGTGTATCCCTCGTCACCACCACGCCCATCCCGTCAACGACCGACGTTGTAGGAGAACGGATCGTTGAATTTTGACTATACACTCTATTTTGAGCGAATATTCAATTTGAGAGCAAATTCAGCTAGCCTCCGCTCCGAGGAAGGGAGCCCCATGGCCCGGTATCGAGCCGGCATTCGCACCGAGGCGCGCATCATTGACTCCACTCGTGAGCTCCTCGGGGAAGTAGGCCTCGACGGCACGACGCTCAAAGCGATCTGTGAGCGGGCGGGCGTTCGCGCCGGGAGCTTCTACAACCTCTTCGAGTCGAAGGAGGAGGTCGTGCTCCGGGTCGTCGGTGAGGCAATCGCCGCCGTCGACCCCGACCCCGAGGGTCGCCACACCGACACTGTCGAAGACCTGGTCGAGGCCTACATCGCGTTCATCACCGGGACATCGAGCCTGGCGAGCATCTACGTGCAGATCGCCGTCAACGGCGCCATCACCCATGGCACGCTCGGGAAACGGGTGCTGCGCCACCACCAACGCCGACTCGACCGGTTCTCGGAGGCAATGCAGCGCGAGGACGCAACGCTGGACGATTCCGAGGCCGCCCGCCGTGCTGAGCTGCTGATCGCGACGCTGAACGGCCTCGCCTTCCGCCTCGTGCTCGACCCGCGGTTTGACTTCGCCGGCCACGCTCGGGCGACGTTGGCGGCACGCGCCATCGGTTGACCGAATCCACCGCCCGATCCGGCGTCACCCGAGGCGATCCACCAACCAGCGATGGATGGGCTTCATCGTCTTCCACCGGTTGACCGCCCAATCGACGAACTCGGGCGAGTGCAGGGTCGGCGACAACGGATGGTCCTCGCCGATCCACAGCGCTGAGTGGCGGAGCATCTGCTCCTGTCGATCGTTCCTCGGTTCGAAGCCTCGCGGCGTTGTCTTGTAGGTCGCGCCTTCCACCACGTGGCCGGCCTTCTCGATCGCCGTCACCGCCCGGCTCAATGCCGGGCCGGCCTTGGTGTCGATCACTGCGGCCCGATACGCCCCGAGGCGATCCCGTTCGAATCGATGCGCTCCGGCACCGATGCCGACTCCGTCCGGCGAGATCCTGAGATAGAACCCGGATGCCGCGGTACTGCGCTCCCCCTCCCAGAACCAGAAATCGAGGTGGTCCTTGTATGGCGCCTTGTCCTTCGAGAAGCGGATGTCGCGGTTGATGCGGAAGATCGAGCCATTGATTCGCGGTTCAGCCGACACCGGGGCGACCGCTTGGAGCGCGGCGCCGGCAGCTTCAACGAAGTCCTTGGCCGGTTCCACCCAGTACCGGTCGTAGTCGCCTCGGTGCTCGTCGAACCATGCCTTCGTGTTGTTGCGCCGCAGCCCACGCAGGAATGTCAGGGTCCGTTTGGGGAACCCGGTGAAGTCGCTCATGAGTCAGTTCCTTTCTGCCTCCGTGGGATCGCCGCGCACGCACGATCCTTTCACGTCGGTACGACGAATTCGCGGGTTGCGTCTCGACCTACAGGTCGACCGTGGCGTCGGCGATACGCTCGAGCAGCCCCACATCCGGCGTCACGAGCGCAACGATGAGGTGCTCGGCGCCGTACTCAGCCAATCGATGGGCACGGTCGGCCAGGTCGGCGATGTCGTCGCGAACGAAGACCTGCGCAGACACTTCGATCTCGGCGAAGTCCCGGCCGACGTCGTGGCAGTGGCGGCGAAGCACGTCCAGCTTGTGCGGCAGAACGTCGTCCGGTTCCGCCGACCCGAAGTTCCAGTGATCGGCGTAGCGGGCGACCGCGCGCAGCGTTCGGCGCTCTCCCCCGCCGCCGACCAGGATCCGGATCGGCCCGATCGGTTGCGGTTCGAGCAGTGCGCCATCGGCTCGGAAGTGACCGCCGTCCACATCAGCCGTTCCGTCCCGCAGGAGCTGGGTGATGATCTCGAGCCCGTCCTCCAACGCATCGATCCGCTTGCCGGGTGCCAGGAGTTCGATCCCGTGATCGTGATGCTCGCGTTCGTGCCACCCCGCACCGAGACCGAGCTCGAACCGGCCGCCGGAGAGATGGTCCAACGTCATCGCCTGACGGGCCACCAGCGCAGGGTTCCGAAAGAGGTTGCCTACGACGAGCGTGCCCAATCGAACTCGAGTCGTCTCCCGAGCGAGCCCACCCAGCAACGTGAAGGCCTCGTAGGCCGACGAGTCGTCGGTGCGTCGAGGAAACGACGGGTTGTAGAGGTGGTCGTTGACGTAGCCGCCGGCAAACCGTTCGATCTCGTCGGCGCGCCGCCAAACGGCCGCGATGTCGCCAACCGGACCGCTTTGGATTCCGGTCTTGAAGCTGATCCTCACGGCCCGTCCCCGTCCACGAGTTCGCCATAATCCTCGGGCGTGTTCACATCGAGCGGCGCGTCCCGGTCGACGCGGGCTCGGACCACCCGGCCGGTGCCGTCCTCGGCGAGCAAACGCCACAGGAGCTTGGGGCCCCCGGTGCGGATCGCTTCGTCGAGGGCCGCCCGCGACAAGAGAAACGGATGAGCCACCCGGTCACGGTACGCCGTCACCGCACCCCACGGCTCCTCGGTGCGCCACAGGTCGACCAGCGCATCGATGACGTCGACGCTCACGTCGGGGTGATCGCCCATGAGGAGCAGGTACGAACCGGCTTCGGGCACGGCCAACGCTCCGCACTCGAGTGACGACATGTTGCCCCGGCGAAAGTCTGGATTCCGGACCGTCACCGCTCGAGAGGTGTGCAACTCTCCTTCGACATCATCGGCGTACGCCCCGGTCACCACGACGACTCGATCGAGCTGCGATCGCTCTGCGGTTTCGACGGCATGCTGGAGCAGCGGCACCCCGCGGTACGGCATCAGCTGCTTCGGCCGACCCATACGCGTCGCCGCCCCGGCGGCGAGCACAACGCCAACGATCATCCGTGAACCCTCATCCACAGGGGAAGGTTACGGCTCGGACGCGCGATAGCGAGGCAAAGCCGCCAGCCACCAGCCACCAGCCACCAGCCACCAGCCACCAGCCACGAGCCACGAGCCACGAGCCACGAGC
>JASJAX010000132.1 GCA_030066755.1 Acidimicrobiia bacterium | reverse complement strand
CCGGTCCTCAGCCGCCAAACCAGCCAGACCCTCTTCAATTGTCTTCAGCGGGTCGAAGCCCGCGCCATCAAACTCTCCGACTCGATCCCGTAGATCGAGCATCCACCCACCATGCCACCCCGCTGTGACAGAAACGCACAACGCCCACGAGCGGGTCGGTGAACGGCGAGATCTAGGGCGGCTCTGCCAACGCCCACGACTCGATTCTCTGGGCGGACGCTGCGTCGCCACCCAACAGGCCGAACCCACTCCCCGGTCCGGGAGCGAGCCGGTAGTCGTCGATCGATGCGTAGTAGCGGCCGAGGTCCTCGATCCGCTCTTCGATCGTTCTGCCCTCGGGCCTGATCCGGGGCGTGAAGACTCCTCGAACGCGTTCGAGGGCGTCGCTGTGCGCTTCGTCGAGTTGGCGGGGGCTCGCGACCGGGAAGTCGTTGCACAGCTCCCACGGCGGGCTCTCCCAGAACCCTCCGTTGCGACTCACCAGCGAACGCCCATCCGTCGAGTTGCTGCCGATCAGGAGGATCGAAGAGAACGCGGTCACAGTCACCGATGCACTTCGGTCTTTCGAAGGGCCGTCCATCATGATCGCCTTCTGTACCCCGAAGCGTCCCTCCCGGATGCGAACTCCTCCGGTGACGGTGTAGCCCAGCTCCTCGAGACCCGCGTTGTCCCGGTGCGTAGCCCTCAACACACGGTCGAGCTCAACCGGTGTCAAGACCTGGATCATGCGTCGCATCCGAGGAGATTACGACGAGGCCTGTGCGCGACGTGCCGGTGCCATGCTCAGCGCACCGACAGGGTCTCCGCATCGGTGCCGCAGGCGGCGCGACCGTGCGCCGCCTCGTGTTTGCGCATCTGAGTGATCGGCATGGCGATGCCGTACGTGACGAACTCGCCCCGCGGGATGATCCGGATGATGGCCGTGTTGGCGATTACGTCCGGGTCGCGTTCCCCGCCTCTCGGGAGTCGTTGGAACACCGATGGATCGATGTCGGGGACGTCGAGGATCTCGGCTTCACCCTTGAATGTGATGGTCGCCGCCGGAACCTTGATGAACGGAAGAAAGGGGACGCGCTTCGGCAACGTGACGGTCATCGAGATGTTCTCGTTCGCTGTGATGTGACGCACCTTCCACATCGTCCTGTCCGTGGAGACGTAGAGCGAGCGGCCGCCGACGACGTAGCAGACGCCGGTGGTCCGGGGCTCACCGGACCGATTGACGAACGCCAGGACGCCGAAGAAGCCGTCGTCCAGGGCGTCCCATACCTGAGCGGTCGTTGGGGACACGAATGATCTCCGTTCCTGGGGTTCTCGCCACCCTGCCATTCGGCTGCGCCGCCACCCATGGGCCGAAGTGCTCGTGAGCTGCCCGGGCCTTTGACCCAAACGGCTCAAGACCGAATCGCCTTGCGTCGATGACGCGAAGAGCTAACATCCGCTACGGATCGTTATCCATTTCCCCCACCACCGGGCGCCCTGTGCGCGACCGTGTTCGGGAGTGTCACTCACTGCGCAACGCAGGTTCGCGACCTCAAGCCGGGATACCGAGATGAGGTGGGGGAGACCAACACACCGGTCGTGACGACCGATCTCCTTGCTGAAAGGGGCATTCAGCCGCCATGAGCACCACCACACGAGCGAGACTCCAGGAGCTCGGCCTCGACGCCTTGCGGGACATGGCATCGAAGGTCGACGTGGAGCACAAAGGTCTCCAGAAGACCAAGCTCATCACGGCGATTCTCGATGCCGAGAAGTTCGACGTCGGCATGCTGCCGGAGCCGAAGGACGGCGAAGCCGATCCCGCGGTGGCCGAGCGCAAGCCGTCGTCGCGCAACGGCGAGCGCGCTGAAGGTGGCGACGACAGCGACGCCTCTGCGGACGGTGACAAGGCCAAGGACGGTGGCGAACGAGAGCAGCGCCAGGGCCAGGGCCGGAACCAGCAGGGCCAGCGCCAGGGTGACGGCCAAGGACGCCGCCGCCGGCGCCGCGGTCGTGGTGGTCAGCAGGAGCCGATCGACGAGAGCGAACTCGAGGTCCGCGAAGGCATCCTCGACATCCTGCCCGAGGGGTACGGATTCCTCCGGTGTACCGGCTACCTCCCCGGCGAGAAGGACGTCTACGTCTCCGCCAACCAGATCCGCAAGCAGAAGCTTCGTAAGGGCGACATCTGCACCGGCCCGGTTCGTCCCGCCAGGGCCCAGGAGAAGTTCCCCGCCATCGTCCGAGTCCTGACGGTCAACGGCACCGACCCGGAGCAGGCGAAGGAGCGCAAGAAGTTTGCCGACCTCACGCCGCTGTTCCCCGACATGCGGCTGCGTCTCGAGGTCGACGGTCAGGCCAACCACATCCTTCCCCGGATCATCGATCTGATTGCCCCTATCGGGAAGGGACAGCGTGGCCTGATTGTCTCGCCGCCGAAGGCCGGCAAGACCACCGTGCTCAAGGAGATCGCCAACTCGATCGCGACCAACAACCCGGAATGCCACCTGATGGTGGTGCTCGTCGACGAGCGGCCGGAAGAGGTCACCGACATGCAGCGTTCGGTCAAGGGCGAGGTCATCTACTCGACGTTCGACCGGCCGGCCGAAGAGCACACCCAGGTGTCGGAACTGGCCATCGAACGCGCCAAGCGCCTCGTCGAAGAGGGAACCGACGTCGTGATCCTGCTCGACTCGATCACGCGGCTCGCTCGGGCCCACAACCTCGCAACGCCGGCATCCGGCCGCATCCTCTCTGGTGGTGTCGACTCGACGGCCCTCTACCCGCCGAAGCGGTTCTTCGGTGCGGCTCGCAACATCGAGGAGGGCGGCAGCCTCACGATCCTCGGTACTGCGCTGGTCGAGACCGGTTCCCGCATGGACGAGGTCATCTTCGAAGAGTTCAAGGGCACCGGAAACATGGAGCTGCGGCTGGACCGCAAGCTCGCCGACAAGCGGATCTACCCGGCCATCGACATCGAAGCATCCGGAACGCGGCGTGAAGAGCTGCTGTTCCACAAGGATGAGCTCGTCGAGGTCTGGAAGCTGCGTCGGGTGCTGCTCGCCCTCGAATCGGGTGCTGCGCTCGAACTGCTCATCGACCGCCTCAAGAGCACGAAATCCAATGGCGAGTTCCTCGTGAGCATCGCAAAGAGTGGGCAGTAGGAACGGATCGCAGAGCCGGTATCATCGCCGGGCACGAGGAGAAACAGAAACGATGAAATCTGACATTCACCCTGAGTACCGCGAGGTCGTGTTCCAGGACAGCACCTCCGGGTTTGCGTTCCTCACCCGCTCGACGATCGAGACGTCCGAGACGATCGACTGGGAGGACGGCAACACCTACCCGCTCGCCAAGGTCGAGATCTCGAGCGAGAGTCATCCGTTCTACACGGGGAAGCAGATCCTCGTGGACTCCGGTGGCCGTGTGGAGCGCTTCCGCAAGCGGTACGCCAAGATGAACCAGGGCGCAGCGGACAAGGCGAAGGCCGGAGACGCGGAGTCCTAACGCATGAGCCGCCCACCCGGCGCAGCCGTGGGCGGCCAAGCCGTTCTCGAGGGCGTCATGATGCGCGCCCCCGAGGGCTGGGCCGTCGCGGTACGCCGACCCGACGGGGTCGTTGAGGCCCAAACCAACGAGCTCCCGAAGCTCTCGGAGCGTTCCCCTGCGGCGCGCTTCCCGTTCGTGCGCGGTGTCCTCGTGCTCATCGAGTCGCTCACGCTCGGTTTCAAGGCGCTGGCCTGGTCTGCGCAGATGGCGGGCGACGAAGACGAGCAGATCACCCGCGGGCAAACCATCGCCACGATGGTCTTCGCCGTCGTGATCGCGATCGGCCTCTTCGTGCTGCTCCCTGCGTTCGCCGCCGATTGGATGAAGGGGTATCTCGGCGACTCGAGCCTCATGTTCGTCGTGCTCGACGGCATCCTTCGCCTGGCCCTCATCGTCTTCTACATCTGGGCCATCTCACGTTCGAAGGAGATCCAGCGGGTCTTCCAGTACCACGGGGCGGAACACAAGACGATCCATGCGTACGAGAACGGCGATCCGCTCACGATCGACGCGATCCAGAAGTACAGCCCCCGGCACCCCCGGTGTGGGACGTCGTTCATCCTCATCGTCGGCATGGTCGCCTTTGTCGTCTTCTTGGCGCTTGCGCCGCTGGCGTTCGTCTGGCAGATCGTTGTTCGCATCGTGCTGCTCCCGGTGATTGCCGGCCTTTCGTACGAGGTTCTCAAACTGGGTGCGAACTCGAAATGGATGTCATGGGCGAATCGGCCGGGTATCTGGTTGCAGGCCATCACGACCAAAGAACCCGAGGACGACATGGTCACGGTCGCCGTTGCCAGCCTCCTGGCCGCACTCACCGACGAGGCCGTTACTGAAGTCCAAGGCCGCGGTCCCATCGCCGACGGCGCGCTGGAAGCGGCGCTCGCAGCCACGATCACCGACGCTCCCGGAGGCACCGCCATCGAGGCGGAGGCCACCGACGATGGATGATCGACTGATCGAGAAGCTCGAGGGCATCGAGACTTCGTTCGACGAGGTCATCGCACAGATGTCGGATCCTGCGGTTATTGCCGACGGCTCGAAGTACCAGGAGCTGATGATCCGTCACGGCGAGCTGAAGCCGGTGGTCGAGACGTTCCGTCGCTACCGCGAAGCCGAATCGGAGATCGACGAAGCCGAACTCATGGCCAAGGACGAGCAAGACGGTGAGATGCGTGACTATCTCCAAACCGTTGCCAAGGAGCGCCGCGAGGAGATCGAGCGTCTCGATCTCGAACTGCGGCGGATGCTCGTTCCGAAGGATCCCGACGCAGACAAAGACGTGATCGTCGAGCTTCGAGCCGCCGCCGGTGGTGAGGAGGCCGGGCTGTGGGCCGGGGATCTCTACCGGATGTTCGAGCGCTACGCCGAACGCCATCGCTGGAAGGTCGAGCCGATCAACGTGTCGTGGGCCGACGGCGGCGGGTTGTCCTTCGGGCAGTTCTCGGTGAAGGGTCGCGGTGCCTACTCGCGGTTCAAGTGGGAAGCCGGTCCGCATCGGGTTCAACGTGTGCCGAAGACGGAGTCGCAAGGACGGGTCCACACGTCCATCGCCACCGTCGCGGTGTTGCCTGAGGTGGAAGAGGTCGAAGTCCACATCAACGACTCCGATCTCGAGATCGAGACCATGCGTTCTCAGGGTCCTGGAGGACAGTCGGTCAACACGACCGACTCCGCCGTTCGAATCACGCACAAGCCCACCGGGATCGTCGTGTCGTGCCAGGACGAGAAGTCGCAGCTCCAGAACAAGCTGAAGGCCATGCGGGTGCTCCGCGCCAGGCTCTATCAACAGCAGATGGCCGAGCAGCTCGGTGAGCGTTCCGATGCGCGCCGGGCACAGGTCGGTTCCGGTGAGCGGGCCGAGAAGATCCGAACCTACAACTTCAAGGAGAACCGGGTCACGGACCACCGGCTCGGCCTGACGCTCCACTCCCTCGTCAACATCCTCGATGGCGACCTCGACGAATTCCACGACGGCCTGGCAGCGCAGGAAGCGGCTGAGCTATTGGCTGAGGCTTGAGCCGCCCTTTGCGCGGCGGTACCTGGTACCTGGCAACTGGATCGGGGTCCTAGCCTCTCGGTCATGGTCACTGCTTCGGAACTCATCCGCCACGCCGGGCTGGAGCGCCACGAGGCGGAGCGGCTGCTGGTCATCGCCACCGGGCGGTCGCGGGCCGAGCTTGTCACGAAGGGCGACATGGCTGCGGACGCTTCTGCACGATTCCGCGAGTTGGTTGCGCAGCGACTCGCCGGCGTGCCGCTGCAGTACCTGGAGGGGACCGTTCAGTTCGGGCCGCTCGAACTCAGCGTCGATCGACGGGCGTTGATCCCGCGGCCGGAGACGGAACAGTTGTGGGAGCGGGTCGTCGAGCTGGCGGCATCCGAACCGCCGGAGTTCGTGGTCGACCTCTGTACCGGGAGCGGGAATCTCGCGCTGGCCATGAAGCATGCCTATTCCGACGCCGACGTCTACGGCACCGATCAATCGAGTGACGCCCTCTCGCTCGCCGCAGCAAACGCCGCCACGACGTCGCTCGACGTCAACTGGCTCGAGGGTGATCTCTTCGATGCGCTTCCGGATTCGCTGCGGGGACGTATCGATCTCTTGGTGAGCAATCCGCCGTACATCGCAGCGGGCGATTACGACGGCTTGCCCGTCGACGTGCGCGACCACGAGCCGATCGACGCACTGATCGCCGGTCCACACGGTGACGAGGCGCTCGTCCGTATCGCTGCGGAAGCGGAGGAGTGGCTGTCACCCGGCGGTCTCATTGCCTGCGAGATCGGGGCAGACCAAGGCCGACGTGCCGCCGAGCTCTTTGCGGCATTTTCCCCCACCGTGGAGCGCGACCTCGCCGGTAGAGATCGCTATGTATTCGGTCGCTCCCAGGTCGGCTAGTTTCAGGGGTAGCTGGAGCGAACCACACCGAGGTGGATTGATGAGCATCGAAGCGGCAGTTGCTGCGCTCAAAGAAGGGCAGATCGTCGGAGTCCCGACCGATACGCTCTACGGTCTCGCCGCCGACCCGTATCGCCAGGACGCACTGGAATCGATCTTCATGCTGAAGGGTCGTCCCCAGGTGAAGCCGTTGGCGATCCTCGTAGCGTCGATCGACCAGGCGATGAGTCTGGCGATGTTCACCGACCGGGCGCTCGATCTCGCCGATCAACACTGGCCCGGCGCCCTCACGCTCGTAGTTCCACGGCTGGACAACACGCCGGATTGGCTCGGCCACGCCGCTCGGCACAGCATCGGCCTGCGCTGTCCCGACCACCCGGTTGCTCTCGAACTCCTCGAGGCTTCCGGTCCGCTTGCGGTAACGAGCGCCAACATCACGACGAAGCCGGCCGCAACCAACGACGAGGAAGCCCGCGCCTACTTCGGTGACGACGTCGCCGTGTACCTCGAGGGCGAAGCTCCCGGAGGCACCGCATCGACGATCCTGGATCTCACGGAGGAGAGCGAGCTGGTGCTGCGAGAAGGACCGATCGCGGGCTGATCGCGGCGGCTTCGCCGCCGAGTCTTCAGTCGTCCGTCACATCGCCGCGCAGGGAGCACTGGCGGACGCGGCAGCCACCTCGATGCGAACGATGCGTTCAGAGTCGTCAGCTCGAGATCGCCGGCATTCGCACCTGCGAGGCGCGAGTTCTTTCCCGACGACTGACGACTGACGACTGACGACCCCTCGAGCTCTGCGACGTCGACCATCGCCCTCCGGCTAGTACCCTGTACCTCCGATCCCCACGCGCCCGGAGGTCCCATGATCGACACTCGTCCGCTCTCTGAGCTCGATCCCGAGCTTGCCGCGCTGATCGAGAAGGACGTCACCCGGCAGCGGTCGAAGATCCAACTCATCGCCTCGGAGAACTTCGTGTCGGTTGCGATGATGCAGGCGTCCGGCTCGGTGCTGTCGAACAAGTATTCGGAGGGCTACCCGGGTCGCCGCTACTACGAGGGCTGTCAGGTCGTCGACGAGGTCGAGAATCTCGCCCGTGAGCGCGCCAAGTCGTTGTTCGGTGCCGAGCACGCCAACGTGCAGGCGCACTCCGGTTCGCAGGCGAACATGGGGGCGTACTTCGGTGTCCTCGATCCCGGAGACACGATCCTGGGCATGCGCCTCGACCAGGGGGGTCACCTGACCCACGGATCGCCGGTGTCGTTCTCCGGTCAACTGTTCAACTTCGTTGCGTACGGAGTCGATCCCGAGACCGAGATGATCGACATGGACGAGGTCCGGCGTCTGGCGCACGAACATCGTCCGAAGATGATCATCGCCGGGTACTCGGCGTACTCACGCATCATCGACTGGGCGCAGTTCCGTGCGATCGCCGACGAGGTCGATGCCATCTTCCTCGTTGACGCGGCCCACATCATCGGGCTCATCGCCGGCCGCGCCCACCCGAATCCGGTACCGCATGCAGACATCGTCACTGCGACCACGCACAAAGCGCTACGGGGACCGCGCGGTGGACTCGTGTTGTGCCGTGAGGAGTTTGCGAAGCCGATCGACAAGGGAGTCTTCCCGTTCGCCCAGGGCGGCTCGATCAACAACCAGATCGCGGCCAAGGCGCTGGCGTTCGAACTGTGTGCCCGCCCCGACTTCGAGGAGTACGCCCACCAGATCGTTCGGAACGCCGCGGTGCTCGCCGACACGATGGCGGACGAGGGCATGCGCATCGTGTCGCAGAAGACCGAGAACCACATGTTCCTCTCCGACATGCGCTCGATCGACGAGGAGCTGACCGGCAAGGAGGCCGGGATCTTGCTCGATCAGATGGGCATCACGCTGAATCGCAACTCCATACCGTTCGACCCTCGCTCACCGTTCGTCACCAGTGGGATCCGGATCGGTACGCCGTCCGTCACGACCGCCGGCATGCGGCAAGAGCAGATGGTGACTCTGGGCACCCTCATCGTGCAGATCCTCCGTCAACGCAACGACGAGGTCGCCATGAAGGAGCTCGGCACCCGCGTCCACGAGTTGGCCGACGAGTTCCCAGGCTATCCCGAGGACTTTCCAGGCCACGTATAGCGGCGGCTTCGCCGCCGAGTAGTCAGTGAGACTTGGGACCTGGGACTTGGGACTGGCGGCCGGGGGCTGGCGGCTGGAGGCGGGTACGCTCTATTACCTCAGAGGGACTTGATCCCAGTTACGCACCCCATGTACATTCCCGCCAAGCCTTGTGAAGTGGTTCACAAAGGTGGTTCCAGGAGGGCCCGTTGGGCGCCGCCGACGACGATCGAACACCGGAGAACGAACGTTTCGTGACGGCCAAGAACATGGTTGGTGAGGGTGCCTCGCAGGGGTTTGACTTCTTCTCGTCGATCCTCGCCGGCTTGCTGCTGGGCCTCGGCATCGACTGGGTTTTTGGTACGGCGCCGATCATGGTCATCATCGGGGTGATCGCTGGGTTCGTATCCGGGTTCGCCAAACTCTGGGCGGCATCGAAGGCGATCGAGGACGAAGCGCGAAGGAGGGGCCGGTTGTGACCGATCCGGCCACACAAGACGTTGCCCGGTATCAGCCGAGCCCGCTCGGCAAGGATGTCGAAGCGATCATGGCTCGGCACACCGTGCGGCGTGTGATCTGGGTCGCCCCGCCGCTGATTGCCGTCTTCTGGCTCGCTCGCGGGTTCGAAGGTGGCATCGCCGCAGCCGTCGGGATTGCCATCGTTGCGGGCAATTTCCTGCTCGCCGGTCTCGTGTTGTCCAAATCTGCGCGAATCAGCCTGTCGCTGTATCATGCCGCCGCCTTGTTCGGTTTCGTCGTGCGGCTGGGGCTCATCATGCTGGTGATGTACCTCATTGCACGGACCACCGGGATCGACAGGTTGGCGATGGGTGTTTCTGCAGTCGTGAGCTATCTCGTGCTGCTGACCTGGGAAGCTGTAGCCGTAGCCAAGGGTTCTGAAAGGGAGTTGGAGTGGAGCGACTGATCCTCGCCGCATCCGAGTGTGATCCGGAAGAACAGATCATCTGTACGCCGGACAGCGTCAATGATCTGTTCGAGCTGCCATTCTTCTTCGGCGACAGCCTCAACCGCACGATGTGGCTGACGCTCTTCGCCGGGCTGCTCGTGGTGGCATTCTTCTACTTCGCATTTCGGCGCAAGTCGCTCGTCCCGAGCAAGTTCCAGGCCCTCGGTGAGATGGCGATGGGTTTCGTCAGGGACGAGATCGCGATCGGGATCGTCGGACGGGAGCACGGTCTCAAGTACTTCCCCTATCTCGCATCGATCTTCTTCTTCATCCTGATCGGGAACCTGTTCGAGGTCGTCCCCTTCATTCTGTTCCCGGTCACGTCGCGTATCGGGTTACCGATCTTCCTGGCGCTGATCACCTGGTTCATCTTCCTCATCGCCGGCATTCGCGCCCAGGGATTCGGCGGGTACTTCGGTCACCTGGTCTGGCCGCCTGGTGTCCCGACGGCGTTGAAGCCGCTCGTCGGCGCCATCGAGCTCGTGTCGGTGATCTTGGTGCGGCCGTTCTCGCTGGCCGTCCGGCTCTTCGCCAACCTGGCGGCCGGCCACGTCATGTTGTCACTGCTGCTGCTGTCGGCGTGGGTGTTCCTGGCCGCGCTCCCGACCGGCAACTTGGCCGGACTGTGGGGCTTGCTGTGGGCCGGCCTCGGTCTCTTCATCTACCTCTTCGAAATCCTGGTCGCCATCTTGCAGGCGTACATCTTCACGCTGCTCTCGGCCGTCTACATCCAGACCTCGGTCGAGGTCGAAGCGCACTGACATCGACGATCCGACAGTTGAGTTCTCGTACACGTAATCGCCCCGACAGGCACAGAGGAAAGGAACAGAAGGAATGGATGCTCTGATCATGGCCGTCGACGAGGTCGCCACCGGTCTCTCCGGTGACATCTCCGGCTCGCTGGCGCTGATCGGCTACGGCCTCGCAGCCATCGGCCCGGGTATCGGCATCGGTTTGGTCGCCGGCAACGCGGTCCAGGCAATGGCTCGCCAGCCCGAGGCTGCAGGCATGGTGCGAACCACCATGTTCTTGGGTATCGCCTTCACGGAGGCGCTGGCCCTGATCGGCTTCGTGCTCTTCTTCATCGCGTAGGAAGGTTTCGCACGATGCTCTACGCAAGTTTGCTGCTTGCGGCCGAAGAAGAGGCAGACGGCTCAGCGCTGCTCATCCCGGACATCCGGGAGTTGGGGGCCGCCGTCGTGGCGTTCGCCATCGTCTTCTTCTTCGTCTGGAAGTACGCCATCCCGGCTTTCAACGAGATCCTGGAGAAGCGCCAGGCCGCGGTGAAATCGAGCCTCGAGGCCGCTGAGGCGGCCAAGGAGGAGGCCGAGTCGCTCCGCGAGGACTATCGCGAACAGCTGGCCGGTGCCCGCGACGAAGCCGCTCGACTCGTCGAGGAAGC
>JASJAX010000018.1 GCA_030066755.1 Acidimicrobiia bacterium | reverse complement strand
ACGGTCTCAAATCGTGCGCAGCGGCTCGAGCCGAGGAACGTCCCTCCCGTTCCCGCCAGCCAGGCGACTCCCTCGGCGGGAGCGAGCGACCCGTCGTCGGTCGTTCGCGTGAGCGGCCGGAAGTCGCCATCGATCAGCCCGTCGTACCCACGTTCGACACCGACAACATCGATGCCGCGCGCCGCCGCCAACTTGATCGTCGCCCAGATCGCGGCGTTCATCCCCGGCGCATCCCCACCCGACGTCAACACTGCGATTCGTCTCATAGGCCGAGGGTAGTGAGAGTCCCAGGTCCGGGACTTGAGACTTGCGACTTGCGACTTGGGACAGGCCGGCGAAGCCGGCCCAAAGTGCCGGCCCAAAGCCCCTGCCGTAGCGGCGCTTCCGCTGGTACGCTCTCACTGCCATCGACCTGCTGCGGGAGAGGCCGCTCTGCAAGGAGCGGGCGCCGAAGGAGCAACCGCCCCGGGAAACTCTCAGGCACCGGTACCGCAGCGGAGAGGCACCTCTGGAGAGCAGGCTGCGGCCTCACCGAAGGGGAAAGCCGGCATGCCGGTGAATCTCTCAGGTTCCGGGACAGAGCGGGGTCAGCGGTAACGCTGCGCCATTGGACTTCGGGATGAGCCCGGAGCACGCCGCCGAGGAGCCGACATGGAACGAGCGAGCCTGGCCGATCTGGCCGCCACCGACGACTTCATCCGTCGCCACATCGGTCCGTCCGACGACGACATCGCCACCATGCTCGAGGTCATCGGTGTCGACTCGCTCGATGCCTTGATCGACCGCGCCGTGCCCAAGAACATCGTGTCGGAGACGCCGATCGACGTCGGAGAACCGCACAGCGAGATCGAGGCGCTCGAGGAGCTCCGCCGTATGGCGGCGAAGAACCAGGTCTACACCTCGTTGATCGGGATGGGCTACACGGGTACGCACCTCCCCGCAGTCATCCAGCGCAACCTGCTGGAGAACCCCGGCTGGTACACCGCTTACACGCCTTACCAGCCCGAGATCTCACAAGGCCGGCTCGAAGCCATCCTGAACTTCCAGACGATGGTCAGCGAGCTGACCGGGATGGAACTGGCGAACTCCTCGCTCCTCGACGAGGGCACGGCGGCCGCGGAAGCGATGGCCATGTGCGGGCGAATCTCCAAGTCGGAGTCGCGGACGTTCTTCGTCGATGCGGCGTGTCATCCCCAGACGATCCAGGTCGTGGCAACGCGAGCCGAGCCGATGGGTATCAAGGTGGTCGTCGGTGACCCGAATCGGGATCTCGTCGGCGTGGATCCGTTCGCCGTGCTCCTGCAGTATCCGGGGAGCGGAGGCACAGTCCCGGACTACCGCAGCCTGGTCGACGATCTCCACAACGCGGGTGCGCTCGTCGTGTTCGCAGCGGATCTGCTTGCACTCACGCTCCTCACCCCGCCGGGCGAGATGGGTGCGGACGTCGTGGTCGGATCTGCACAGCGCTTCGGAGTGCCGATGATGTTCGGTGGCCCCCACGCTGCGTTCATCGCAACGAGCCAGGCACACCAACGCACGCTGCCGGGGCGACTCGTCGGCGTTTCGAAGGATGCCAAGGGGCGGATGGCGCTCCGGCTCGCGCTGCAAACCCGCGAGCAACACATCCGGCGGGAGCGAGCGACATCGAACATCTGCACGGCGCAGGTGCTCCTCGCCGTCATCGCCGGGATGTACGCGGTGTACCACGGGCCGGAGGGTCTGACTCGGATCGCGACTCGGGTTCATCGCTTGACCTCGATCCTCGCCGCGGCACTCCGCAATGGCGGTATCGAGGTCGTGAACGACACGTGGTTCGACACGCTGACCATCGCCGTCCCCGGTCGCGCCGACGAGATCCTCGCCACGGCGGAGGACCGTCAGATCAATCTTCGACTCATCGATCGGGATCACATCGGGGTGACGCTCGACGAGACGACGACACCGCAGGTCGTCGACGCCGTACTCGAGTCGTTCTTGGTGGACGGCAGGGTCGCCGACATCGAGTTGTCGGCGCCGGACGGCCTACCGACCGAGCTCTTGCGGACGTCCGAGTTCCTCACCCACCCGGTCTTCCACTCCTATCGCTCGGAAACCGAGATGCTGCGGTACTTGCGCGATCTCCAGGGCAAGGACATCGCCCTCGACACGTCGATGATCCCGCTCGGGTCGTGCACGATGAAGCTGAACGCCACGACCGAGATGCTTCCGATCACGTGGCCGGAGTTCTCGCAGATCCATCCGTTCGCACCGTTGGACCAAGCCGCCGGCTATCTCGAGCTGTTCGGCGAACTGGAACGCTGGCTTGCCGACGTCACCGGGTACGACGCAGTCTCGCTGCAACCCAACTCGGGCGCGCAGGGCGAGTTTGCCGGTCTGCTGGCGATCCGCGGCTATCACCAGAGTCGCGGCGAGGGCTACCGCAACGTCTGTCTCATCCCGGCCTCGGCTCACGGCACCAACCCGGCGAGTGCGGCGATGGCCGGAATGCAGGTCGTGGTTGTCGGCACCGACGAGAGCGGCAACATCGACGTTGCGGACCTCCGCGCCAAGGCGGCCGAACATGCCGCCAACCTCGCGGCGTTGATGATCACGTATCCGTCGACCCACGGCGTGTTCGAAGCCACGGTGACGGAGGTGTGCGACATCGTCCACGAACACGGTGGGCAGGTGTATCTGGACGGAGCGAACCTCAACGCGCTCGTCGGGATCGCCAAGCCCGGCGAGTTCGGCAGTGATGTCTCGCACCTCAATCTGCACAAGACGTTCACGATCCCGCACGGCGGCGGTGGGCCCGGCGTCGGGCCGATCGGTGTTCGCTCGCATCTCGAGCCGTTCCTGCCGGGGCATCCGCTGGTCCACGATCAGGTGGGTCATCGTGACGGTGTCGGTGCCATTGCAGCGGCGCCGTGGGGCTCGGCAGGGATCCTCCCCATCTCGTGGACGTACATCCGCCTGATGGGCAGCGTCGGTCTCACCAAGGCAACCCAGGTCGCCATCCTGAACGCCAACTACGTGGCGTCTCGGCTCGCCCCGCACTACGACGTGCTGTACACCGGTGAGCACGGCATGGTGGCGCACGAATGCATCATCGATGTACGGCCGCTGAAGCACGACGTCGGTGTTTCGGTCGATGACTTCGCCAAGCGACTCATCGACTACGGCTTCCATGCACCGACGATGTCATTCCCCGTCGCCGGGACGCTGATGATCGAGCCGACCGAGTCCGAAGGCCTGGTCGAACTCGACCGGTTCTGCGACGCAATGATCGCCATCAAGGCCGAGGTGGATGCGATCGCTGCGGGAACCGTCGAACTCGAGGACAGCCCGCTGCACAACGCGCCGCACACTGCCGAAGACGTTGCGTCCGACCACTGGCCGCACGCCTACGGACGTGAGGAAGCGGCGTACCCGGTCCCGGGCTTGCGTCGCCGCAAGTACTGGCCCCCGGTGAGTCGCATCGATGCCAAGTACGGCGACCGCAACGTGATGTGTGCGTGCCCGCCGCTCGAGGCTTACACCGAAGGCCTCGACGCACTCGGAACCACCTGAGGCGCCGCACCGTACCTGCGATCCCAGAAGCCGAAGAGCACCACCGCCGCAGCGAGGAACACGGCGGCGCTGACATACATCGCCGTGTAGCCGCTGAGCTCGATGATCAGCCCGAGGGCGGGTCCGCCGATGAGAACGCCGATGTCGAAGAGGGCCGTGAAGAACGACACAGCCGAGCCGCGGCCGGTCGTCGATGCACGTGTCACCGTGTAGTCCATGAGGATCGGGAAGGCGTAGGCGTGGCCGCCGCCGCACAGCATGCCGGCCAGGGCGATGTCGATTCCGGCGCCGGCCCTCGCGATGACCAGGAACCCCGCGATCAAGGCGGCGAACGCTGGGAACAGCACCCGCCGCTGCCCGACTCGCTGCGGCAGCCAGGCGAGCGTGAGTCTGAGGGCGATGGCCGTCCCGGCGTAGAACGAGAAGAACAGTCCGACCGAGCCGATCCCGGTCTCGTCGACAAAGGTACGCAAGAACGTGAAGTACCCCGTCAGGGCGATGGCGAAGGCGGCGGTGACCATCCACACCGGGAACAGCGCAGGACGCCACACCTGCCGGATGAATCCACCATGGCGTTCTCCGGGACCGATCAGCTCGGCCTCCTCACGAAGCACCGTCGAGGCCAGGAACCCCGCAAGTGCGAAGCCGGCCGCCGCGATGAAGAGCGTGTCGAACGTCGATGACGCGAGCACGATGTCGCCGATCACGCCACCGAGCGCAATCGGGAGCAGGCCGCTCACTCCGAACAGTGCGAACCCCTCGGTGCGCCGGCTGAGGGGAACGACGTCGGCGCCATAGGTGAAAAGCGACGGAAAGACCGATCCCATGGCGAACCCGTGGATGATCCTGACGACGTACAGCCACGGACCGATCGACGACACCGTGAGATACAGCAAGGTGGCCCCGATGCTCACCAGGCCGCCGGCGAGAATCACGGGCATCCGGCCCCGCGTGTCCATCAACTTACCCAACGTTGGCCGGACGACGATGGCCGACACTGCCGTCACGCCGATCAGGAGACCGACCTCGGCCTCATCTGCTCCCAGGTCGGTCAGGTAGCTGGGGAGGTGGATGAACAAGAAGAACGACAGCCCGTGCAGGAGGTTTGCCACGAAGGCGACGCTGAACGACCGGGTCAGGAGCGGATCAGGTGGAGCCACCTCACGAGTCTACGGCTGCCCGACGCCACCGCGACCGGCGTGAGCCGTAGGCTGTCACCATGGCCGAGGAGGTCACGAACCGGACGCACCGGTCGCAGTTGGCGATCCTTGCCGACGCGCTCACCACGTCACGGTTTGTGCTCGCCGTCCTGATTGCCGCCTGGCTCGGCTTCGCCGATGCGCTCCCCGCAGGCGCCCTGATCCTCAGCGTGGCCTGGATCACCGACTACGCAGATGGCACCCTGGCCCGCCGGTCGGGCGGCGGCACCGTCATGGGCAATTGGGATCCGATCGCCGATGCGACGGTCGGGCTCGGCCTCATCATTGGTCTGGCGATCGCTGGTCGGCTCGGCACGTTTCCGTGGTTGCCGCTGGCGGCTGTGCTCATGGCGGCCTTCCTGGTGACAAGGAATCTCTCTCTCGGCATGGTGCTCCAGGCGGTGGCCTACGGGCTCTTGATCGTCGAGCTGGTCTTGGACGCTCCGGGCGCGCTGTGGATGCTCGGCACGACTGCAGCGGTGATCGGGATCGCAGACGGTCGGCGGTTCGCCGAAGTGGTGCTCCCGACGTTCTTCTCGGGGCTGGGGCTCAGTCGGCGTTCGCCATCGAACGGCAACTGACGTCGATGGCCGCGCAGTAGCGTGGCCCCCATGGACACTGCCGATGAGGTCATCGGGCTCCGTGACGTTGCGGTCGTGCGAAAGGGCAAGTACCTCCTCGCCGACATCGACTGGACCGTGAACGCCCACGAACGCTGGGTCGTGCTCGGCCCGAACGGGGCGGGCAAGACCACCATGCTGCAGGTCGCCTCCACTTACCTCCGGCCGACGCGAGGCACGGTGCGGCTCCTCGGTCAGACGCACGGTCGAGTCGATGTCCGCACTCTCCGCCGTCGTGTTGGCTACGCCGGGGCCGGTCCCGCCAAGATGATCCGCGAGTATCTCCCGGCGATCGAGATCGTCGTGACCGGCAAACACGCTGCGTTCGTCGACAGCAGATGGCACGAGTACACCGACGAGGACTGGGCGGCCGCTCGCCGTCACCTCGAGCGGTTCCAGGCGGGCGACCTCGAGCAGCGAACATTCGAGACGCTGTCGCAAGGCGAGCGCCAGCGCGTACTCATCGCTCGCAGTCTGATGACCGAGCCGGCCGTTCTCCTGCTCGACGAGGCGACCACTGGCCTGGATTTGGGCGCCCGGGAGCGTCTCGTGGCGTCCCTCGGTGAGTTCGCCGCCGATCCCGACAGTCCGGCCGTCGTGCTCGTGACGCACCACGTCGAGGAGATCCCACCCGGCTTCACGCACATCGTGATCCTCGGGGAGGGTCGCATCGTTGCGTCCGGCCCGATCGACGAGACGCTCACCGCCGAGGCCTTGAGCTCGAGCTTCGGCATCGCCCTGAACCTCGAGTTCAAGAACTCCCGATACCACTCGTGGGCGGGGTAGCGGTGGGTATCGATATTGCTGCGGTTCGCGAGGACACTCCGGGATGTCGCGCGGTGATCCACCTCAACAACGCCGGCGCCTCGCTGCCGCCACAGGTCGTACTTGACACGGTCGTCTCGTATCTCGAGGAGGAGGCTCGCGTCGGCGGCTACGAGCTCGCCGACCGCAGAGCGGAGCACCTCGCCGAGGTGTATCGATCGGTTGCCGGCTTGATCAGCGCCGACGCAAACGAGATCGCACTGGTCGACAGCGCCACCCGGGCGTGGGACATGGCCTTCTACTCGCTTCGTTTCGAGCGAGGCGATCGCATCCTCACAACGACCACCGAATACGCCGCCAACTTCATCGCGTACCTCCAGGTCGCCGAACGCACGGGTGCCCGTATTGAGGTCGTTCCGGACACCGCCGCAGGAGAGATCGATGTAGCGGCCCTCGAAACGATGATCGATGAGAGCGTCAAGCTCATCTCGATCAACCATGTACCCACGAACGGAGGAGTGGTCAACCCTGCGGCGGCGGTCGGGGAGATCGCCAGGCGCTATGGCATCACCTATCTGCTCGATGCGTGCCAGTCGGTCGGGCAGATGCCGATCGACGTCGGGGAGATCGGATGCGACCTGTTGTCCGCAACCAGCCGCAAGTTCCTTCGGGGACCACGCGGGGTGGGATTCCTCTACGTACGCGGCAGCCTGGTCGAGGAGCTCCAACCGCCGATGCTCGATCTCCACGCGGCAACGTGGGTCGGCGCCGATCGTTTCGAGATCCGCAACGACGCCAAACGGTTCGAGACATGGGAATCCAGTGCCGCCCTGCGGCTCGGCCTCGGCGCAGCGTGCGACTACGCGATGTCGATTGGCTTGGACGTGATCTGGGATCGGGTCGGCTCGCTCGCTGCCACGCTCCGGGCCGCACTCGAAGCCATCCCCGGAGTGACGGTCCATGACAAGGGGAGCATCAAGAGCGGGATCGTGACCTTCAGTGTCGTCGATCGCCCGGCCGGCAGTGTGAGAGATGAACTTGCGGCGCAAGGCATCAACGTGTCGGTCAGCACGGCGGCCTCGACCCGCATCGACATGGAGCAACGCGGCCTCGACGAGATCGTTCGTGCCTCGGTGCACTACTTCAACACGGAGGCCGAACTCGACGCAGCCACAGCAGTGGTCGCTCAGCTGGCTTGACCGGGGCTCCGTCCGTGGGAGCGGCGGAGCCGCTACTCGCTCGGAGGCTTCTTCGGCACGAGGAACGGCATCATGTCGCGGAGACCGGCGCCCACTTGCTCGATCTCGTGGCCCTGCTCGGCTCGGCGGGTTGAGAGCAGGTTCGGCGCTCCGGCTCGGCTTTCGTCCAGCCACTCCCGAGCGAACTCCCCGTTCTGGATCTCGGCGAGGGCCTCACGCATGGCTGCCCGGGTCGCATCGGTCACGACGCGTGGCCCCCGCGTGTAGTCGCCGTATTCGGCCGTGTCCGAGATCGAGTAGCGCATCCAGGAGAGCCCGCCCTCGTACATCAGGTCGACGATGAGCTTGAGCTCATGGAGTGTCTCGAAGTACGCGGACTCAGGCTGGTAGCCGGCCTCGACGAGGATGGTGAAGGCGGACTTCACCATTTCGGAGACGCCGCCGCAGAGGATGACCTGCTCCCCGAAGAGATCGGTCTCGGTCTCCTCTTGGAACGTCGTCTGCAGCACGCCGGCGCGAGCCGAACCGATGCCCCAGGCGTAGCTCAGGCCGAGGTCGTGCGCAGAACCCGACGCGTCCTGATGGACCGCGATGAGCGCGGGGACCCCGCTGCCCTCGGTGTAGGTGCGGCGAACGAGGTGCCCCGGCCCTTTGGGGGCGACCATCGCAACATCGACGTTCTCCGGCGGCACGATCTCGCCGAAGTGGATGTTGAAGCCGTGGGCGAAGAACAGCGCATCGCCGGCTTCGAGGTTCGGCTCGATGTCCCGACGGTACACCTCGCCCATGTGCTGATCCGGCACGAGGACCATGATCAAGTTCGCTTCGGCCGCAGCCTCGGCTGGTGTCTTGACGGTGAGTCCCGCTTCCACGGCTTCCTGCCGCTTCGGTGACCCCTCCCGGAGGCCGACCGTCACCGAAACACCGGAGTCGTAGAGGTTCAACGCATGCGCATGCCCCTGGCTCCCGAATCCGATGATGGCGACCTTGCGCTGCGCGACCAGGGTCGGGTCGGTGTCGTTCTCGTAGTAGATCTGCGCCATGGGAGTCCTCTACACGTGGGGGTGTCGGTTCGAGGGTGGACTGTACCGCGATCATTCAGGCCCTGATCCGAGCCGCACCGTTCAGGGCTCGGACGACTCGGCAAGGCCGCGCAGGTAACGCAACGCCTGCTCAGGGTCCGAGGTACGCCGAAGCCTCGGGAGGGATCGCAGAATCCGCTGCCCGTATTGGCGCTGGATGACCCGACTGTCGAGCACCGCAACGACCCCGCGGTCGTTCTCATTGCGGATCAGCCGACCCGCGCCCTGGGCGAGCATCATCGCCGCATGCGGCAGGTCGACGGCGCCGAAGGCCGATCCACCCCGGGCCTCGACCGCCTCGCGCCGTGCCTGATTCAGCGGGTCGTCGGGCCGGGGGAACGGCACTCGGTCGATGACGACCAAGGACAGCGACCGCCCGGGCACGTCGATGCCTTCCCAGAACCCCATGGTCGCAACGAGGGTCGAGGTCTCGTCTGCCGAGAACTCGTTGATCAAGCGAGGCTTGGGGAGCTCTCCTTGAACCAGCACCCGGGTCTCGAGGGCCGTCAGGCGTTCGGCGATCCGTTCCATCATGGCGTAGCTCGTGGTCAGGACGAGCGCTCGGCCACCGGCGGCACGGGTCAGCGTCAACGCTTCGTCGGCGGAAGCGTCCCGCCATTGCTCATCGCGGGGATCCGGGAGGTGAGCGGCGACGTACAGCAGGCCTTGAGTCCGATAGTCGAAGCTCCCTTCGACCTGGAGGTGGTGGTAGGTGCGAGCGACGGGCGTCTCGACGTCGGCAGCAAACGGGTCGTCGGCGGGCTCATGGTCGAGCAATCCCAGACGATGGGCGATCGGGGCGAAGTTGCCTCCGAGCGACAAGGTCGCGGAAGTGATCACGGTTGGGATGTGGACGAGGAGGGTTTGGGCGAGCGGCGGCGCAACCTCGATCGGCGCCACCCTCACGGCGGCGCGATACGGTTCCGCCCAAGCGACCGAACCTTCTGGGAGATCCATCGCGTAGTCGAGGTCGCCGACGAGATGCCCTCCCTGGGCGTTCACGCGTTGCACTGCACCGAGGTCGGGGTCACCTTCCTCCGCGGTCTTCACTGCCTTGATCGCTGCCGCGACGGCACGCCGCGCCGCGGTCATTGCGGTGCCGGCATCTCCCTCCTTCGGGACCAGCCGGGTTCCGGGGAGCGCCCGGAACACCGTCGCCATGTTGGCGGCGGCATCGCGGACCGTTTCGATCGGATCCACTCCTCCTCTCCGTACCGCCGGATCGGCCAGTCGTTGCGCCCGGTTGGCAAAGGCGGTGAGGCGTCCTGGCGTGATGTCGACACCAAACGCCGATGAGAGGGCTGTTTCGAGCTTGTGGCCTTCGTCCAGCACGACGGCATCGTGGTCGGGCAGCAACCGGCGTCCCGAGGTGAGGTGCAGACCGTAGAGGTGGTGGTTCGTGACGATCACGTCGGCACCGCGGGCCCGCTCGACGGCCGCCTCGGCGAAACACACGTCGCCCTGTGGGCAGCGGCTTGCGCCCGGGCACTCCATCCCGGAGACGGACAGCTCGGCCCATACCGGATCGGAGACGGCGGCCGGCATGTCGTCCCGATCGCCGGTTGGGTGGGTACGAGCCCACTGGGCGACCTTCGTCGCCTCCTCCTCGTGTTCGTCCGTGAACAGCGACGCCTCCGGTCGGTCGAGGTCGTCTCCGAACTGTTCGACGAGGCGCGCCATGCAGAGGTACGACTGGCGGCCCTTGATCACGGACCAGCGAACCGGTCGGTCGAGGTGCTCGGCCAGGAACGGCAACTCGGATCCGGCGAGTTGGTCCTGAAGCGCCTTCGTCGCCGTGCTGACGACCACCGTGGCATCCGTGCTGAGGCACCCGACGAGGTAGGCCAGCGACTTGCCGGTGCCCGTCCCGGCCTCGACGAGGAGATGCTGACGGCCAACGATGGCGGCGGCGACCGCCTCGGTCATCGTGCGTTGGCCTTCTCGCCGTTGGGCTCCAGGCTTGGCAGCAAGCACAGCATCGAGCAGTGCGGAAGCGGAGCGGTCAGCCACCAGGCGAGTGTACGTGACGCCCCCGACACGTCGGCCACGGCCGATCGAATCCTCGAGATCCGAGACCTGGGACCTGGGACCTGGGACGGAGGCCGCCCGACGATGCCATGAGCCAGGTCCCTCCTCGCGGCCTCCCAATACCTCAAAGGGCGGAGCCGAAGCTCCGCCCTTGTGATGTGGTGGTATGCGTACCGACCCTGTCGGCCGTTGGGCCTCGGGCGAAAGCGATCCGCTGCGACGGTCTCGGTACGCTTTCGACCCATGGGGAGCCGGCCACTGACACGTTTGATCGTTCTCGCGATCCTCGTGGTGACGGCTGCGACCCAACCCGTGTTCCTCCTCGGTGCGGGATTCATCTCCATCTCCGACGAGTTGGGCTTCGGGGCGACGGGGCTCGGCGTGATGACGGCGGTCTTCTTTCTCACAGCGAGCGTCACGAGCGCTCCGCTCGGGCGGGTCGTCGAACGGATCGGGTGGCAGCGAGCGATGCGCATCAACACCGTGGGATCGGCGGCGACGCTGCTGTTGATCGCGGCGACTGCACGAACTCCCGTTGTCTTCGGCATCTACCTGTTCGTTGCGGGGGCGTTCTACGGCATGGCCAACCCGGCGGCCAATCAGGCGTTGGCCGACCACGTCGATCCCAGGCATCGTGCCCTCGTCTTCGGCTTGAAGCATGCCGGGATCCCGGCTTCGACGCTGCTCGCCGGTCTGGCGGTGCCGCTCATCGTCGTCGACGTGGGCTGGCGGGCGGCCTATGCGTTCGCCATCGTGGTGCCGGTGATCGTCGGTGCACTCGTGCCGCGCCATCCGGTTCCGTCTACCTCAGCGGTAGGTTCGGTCGACGAGCGACGCGTGGTGAGCCCGATGCCGGTGCGGTTGCTGGTGCGTCTCGGGATCGGGACCGCGTTGGCGACGTGGGCTGCCGTCGCCCTGAGTTCCTATCTCGTGGCAGCGGCCGTTGATGCGGGGTTCACCGAAGAGCAGGGCGGCTTGCTGCTTTTCATCGGCTCGGCAACGAGCCTGGTGGCACGTGTCGTCATCGGGGTCGTCACCGACCGGATCGGCGGTCGAGGCTTTGGCGGGGTCGCTTTGCTCGCCATTGTCGGCGCCCTCGTCTTCTCCGTGCTGGTGATCGCCGAAGGCACATGGTTCGTGTTGCTCGTGCCGGTAGCGTTCGCCACGGGCTGGGGGTGGCCGGGCTTGATGACGTTCACCGTCGTCAATGCGAACGCCGGCTCCGCTGCGTCGTCGTCGGCAATCACTCAAGCCGGCGTGTTTGCCGGCGCCGGCTTGTCGCCGATCGCCCTCGGATGGATCGTCGACACCTGGTCGTTCGACGTGGCGTTTGCGGTGGTGGCTGTGATGTTGGTCGCCGCATCACTGACGGTCGTGTCGGTCCGGCGAGCAGCGAGTAGCCAGTAGCGAGACCGACCCCGTTCCAGCGCCGAGCTTGAGCGAAGCTCAAACTCGGACCTGATGCCGCAGGCATCAGGCGGCTACCAATCAGCCGACGTCTCGTAGCCCAGCTTCGTGAGGAGTCCGGGGTTCCGTGCCTCGAAGAGCTGCCGCAGCGCCGGGGTGAAGTACTCCTGCCACTCGCCCGGCCGACCGGAGCGTAGGTGCGACTTCTTGCCCGACTTCTCGCCGACATCTCGTTTGGTGACGTTCTTGAACGAGAACTGCCGAGCGATCTCGACGGCCTTTTCGACCGCGACCTCGTGGCATCCGTAGTGCCGGAACATGGCGGCGAAGGCGGCGTCCTCGTCGGCGATCACCTCGCGATACTTCATTTCCCAGAACCGCTCGTCCTGGTAATCCCAGGCGTTCATACGGTGGAACACACCGGCGGAGGCACGTTCGATCTCCGTCGCCAGACCCTCTTCCTGGTCCAGCGAGTTGAGGATGTCGTGGTAGGTCCAGCCCAGCCACTCGGGGCGGCACCACTCCTTCTCGTCCATCCTGCCGGGCTCGTGGGCCCATTTCTCGGTGGTCCAGACGTGATAGAAGTACCCGGAGATCACCATGTCCCGCGGGTCGCGAACCATGTGCGACCCCCGAAAGGCCGGGAGCGATTCTCGTACGACCCGGCTGTGGGGATCAACGAAGATGTCGGTGTCCGGTGAGGGATCGGAGACCTGGTTGCGAAGGATCCGCTCGCCTCGTTCCACCTTCAGGTCGTACACGCGGCCGAACGCTTCGAAGATGCGCGAGAACCACACCGTCCCCACCTTGTGGTACCCACAATGGACGACGAGGGGCGTGTTCGTAGGGTCTTTGAACGGGGATTCGGGGGGCACGCTCACCACTTCCGACGCGGCCGGTCAGGATAGCTGCGAAGCGCACGGGGCCGATCGCCCGAACCGGCAGTCGATCACCAGGACGTGGAGTGGTGACGCAGTCAACTGCCCGCCAATGCCGACGACCGACGCCGCGCCCGCTTGGCACTCGTCGATGCCATACAAGCGGGCCCGGCGACGGTTCGGCTTGCTGGAACGGCTAGTGGATGACCATGCCTCCGTCGATCATCAGGAGCTGTCCCGTCATGTAGTCGCTCTCCGAACTTGCCAGGAACGACGCCGTGCCGACGATGTCCTCCGGATAGGAGTAGCGCTTCATGAGGATCATGTTCTCGGCGATGCTGTCCATCGACTCGCCATGCTTCTCGAACATGCCCATCTCGACCAGGTCGCGATCGAGCTGCTCCCACATCTCGGTGCGGACGACACCCGGGGCGTAGCCGTTGACGGTGATGTTGAACTCGACCAGGGCCTTCGAGCCGCCCTTGATGAGGGCGAGGATCGCATGCTGAGTCATGCCGTATACGACAACATCGATGAACGTCTCACGAGAAAGGATCGATCCGACGTTGATGATCTTGTAGGGATAGTCCTGTTTGCCCTGCTTGACCATCTGCCGCGCGGCCGCCTGCATGACGTTGAGTTTGCCCCATGCATTCACGCCCATGATCTTGTCGTAGTTGTCCTTGGTGACGTCCAAGAACCACATTGGCTTGTTGATGCCCGCGTTGTTGAGGAGAACGTTGATGCTGCCGAATTGCTCGACGGTGTGCTGGACCGCAGCTTCAGCGTCGTCCTGCTTCGTGACGTCGAGTTCGATGTGCGTCGCTTCACCGCCGGCGGCGCGAATGCGTTCTGCAACCTCTGCGACACCATCGACGTTGATGTCACCGAGACACACCTTGGCACCCTGCGCCGCATAGTGCTCCCCGACCGCAGCTCCCATGCCTTGGGCCGCCCCTGTGATCAGTACGTGCTTACCCGCCAATCTCGTCGTGTCCACTGCTCCGTCTCCTTTCGCCCCTCGGTTTCCCGAGGCGTCGGCTGCCTTTGTCACCAGTTGGTGGCGACGTACTTGGGCTCGAGATAGTCCAGTAAGCCCTCATGACCTCCTTCACGTCCGATCCCGCTCTGTTTGACGCCACCGAAGGGCGCAGCTGGGTCTGATACGAGGCCGCGGTTGAGACCGACCATGCCGGCTTCGAGCAGCTCAGTCACCCGCAAGCCGCGTGCCAGGTCGGTCGTGTAGACGTACGCGACGAGCCCGTATTCGGTGTCGTTGGCGAGGCGAATCGCCTCGTCCTCGTCGGTGAACTTCACGACGGGCGCAACCGGCCCGAAGATCTCGTGCTGGAGAATCGACGCTCCTGGGTCAACGTTGGTCAGCACAGTCGCGGGGTAGAAGAATCCATCGCCTTCGAGCGGGGCCCCACCCGTGACGGCGATTGCACCGTCGTCGATGGCCGACTCGACGAAACCATGGACCTCTGCGATTGCCGCTTCGTTGACGAGCGGACCAAGTTCGATGTCGGGATCGAGACCTCGACCGACCTTCATGCCTGCCATTCGTTCGGCAAGACGTTGGGTGAACTCATCGGCGACTCCGCGTTGCACGTAGAAGCGATTGGCTGCGGTGCATGCCTCGCCTCCGTTGCGCATCTTCGCAACCATGGCGCCCTCGATTGCAGCGTCGAGGTCCGCATCATCGAAGACGATGAATGGCGCATTGCCGCCCAACTCCATCGAGACGTTGACAACATTGTCTGCCGCCTCTCGGAGAAGGATCCGCCCCACTTCGGTTGAACCGGTGAACGACAGCTTGCGAACTCGAGGGTCGTGCAGCATCGCGCTCACGATCGCTCCCGATCGGCGGGAGGGGACGACGTTGACGACGCCGGGAGGGACCCCGGCGTCGGCGAGGATGGAGGCGATCAGGAGTGCGGTGAGGGGCGTGTCGGATGCCGGTTTGAGCACGACCGTACACCCGGCGGCCAGCGCAGGACCGATCTTTCGGGTCGCCATGGCCGCCGGGAAGTTCCACGGTGTGACCAACACAGCGACACCTACCGGCTGCTGCAGCACCAGGATTCGTTTGTCGCCACCGGGAGCGGTCGAAACGGTTCCGAGAGCGCGTACCGCCTCTTCGGCGTACCACCGGAAGAACTCGGCCGCGTACGCCGTCTCTCCCCGGGCGTCCGGGAGTGCTTTGCCGTTCTCCTTGACGATCAACTGCGAGATCTCTTCTGATCGCTCGGTCATCAGCTCAAAGGCGCTGCGGAGAATCTCGGCTCGCTCCCGGGGTGACGTCTTGGACCAGTCCTGCAGCGCAGCATGAGCCGCCGCTACAGCGGTGATCCCGTCGTCGACGGTCGCCGACGCCACAGACGCCAGGTCTCCTCCTGTGGCCGGGTCCTGGACTGCGAACGATCCCCCGTCGGAGGCGGGAAGCCACTGACCGCCGATGAAGCACTCGGTCGGAACAGTTTCTATGGCGCGGGTGGTGAGCTCCGTCATTGGTCGGCCGTCCTTCTGATCGTTTCGTAGATTCGGGCGACAGATGGAATCGTTTCGTCCTCGAGGGCGTCCGCCGCAGGGAGGGGGATATGCGGCGTTGCAATGCGGACGACGGGTCCGTCGAGATCCCAGAACACCTCATCGGCGGCGATCGACGCGATCTCGGCTCCCCATCCGCAGAGCCGAGGGTTCTCTTCGACCGTGTACAGCCGGCCGGTCTTGACCACTGAATCGAGGATCGTCCGGGCATCCAAGGGAACGAGCGATCTGACGTCGATGACCTCGGCTTCGATCCCATCGCCGGCCAGCTCGTCTGCGGCCTGCAACGCGCGTTCCACCATGAGGGCTACCGCAACGATGGTGCAATCGCGGCCTGGGCGAACCACTCTGGCCGTGCCAAGTCGGTCTACGAGCTCGCCCTCCGGGATCTCCGCTTTGCGAGCCATCAGCGACTTGTGCTCGAAGAACACGACTGGATCGGGGTCTCGCACGGCCGCCGCCATGAGCCCCACGACATCGACTGGGTTCGACGGCGCCACGACTTTCAGACCAGGAATCATCATGGTCCAGTTCTCGACGCTTTGACTGTGTTGGGCACCGAATCGGGACCCACCACCGTTGGCGGTGCGGACCACCACTGGGACCGTCACCTGTCCCGCCGTCATGTAGCGGGTCTTCGCCATCTGGTTGGCCAGGATGTCGAAGCAAACCGCGAGGAAATCCGAGAACATGATCTCAGCGATGACCGGCACGCCCGTCATCGCCGCCCCCATGGCGGCGCCCAGGATGGCCTGCTCCGAGATCGGTGTATCGCGGACTCGCAAGGGTCCAAACTCGTCGAGGAGACCCACCGTCGTCTTGAAGACGCCTCCGGCAGCTGCAATGTCCTCGCCCAGCATCACGAGCGATGGATCACGCCGCATTTCCTGGGCGATTCCACGAGCGACGGCATCCCGGTAGCTCAGTTCCGCCACACCGCACTCCCGTCCGCCCACACGTCCTTCATCGCCAACTCGAGGGCCGGTGCCGCTCCGGACTTGGCGAATTCGGTCGCCTCGTCGACTCGACCCGCAACGGCCTGTTGGATGGTCGTCAGGTCTTGTTCGGGTACGCCCAGTCGCAGCAGCCGCTGGTGATAGAGCGGGATCGGATCACGCGCCTTCCAAGCGGCCACCTCTTCGACTGGGCGGTACTTGCCCGGATCGGCACGGCTGTGGCCCTGCTCGCGATAGGTCGTGGCCTCCACGAGCGCCGGGCCCAGTCCGCGGCGGGCTCTATCGATGACCTCGGTTGCCACGACGTACACCGCGTCGGCATCGTTGCCGTCGACGATGATTGGTTCCAGACCGTAGGCCGAGGCCCGATCGGCGGCCGGGTTCTCCACGGCCGTGATGAGGTCGATCGGCGTGTACTCCATGTAGAGGTTGTTCTCGCACACGAACACGACGGGGAGGTCCCATACCGCAGCGAGATTGAGCGCCTCGTGAAACGCTCCGATATTGGTTGTGCCGTCGCCGAAGAAGCAGACCGAAACTTGCTCGGTGCCTCGGAGCTGTGCCGACCAGGCGGCGCCGTTCGCGATGGTCAGGTGGGCACCGATGATTGCGTACGAACCCATCATGCCGTGCTCCACCGACGTCAGGTGCATCGAGCCGCCTTTTCCCTCGAGCAGACCGTTGGCGCGACCCAGGAGTTCCGCAAGAACCGGACCGAGCGGAACGCCACGAGCCAGTGTGTGGGCGTGTCCGCGATACGTGGCGAAGCTGTAGTCGTCTCGGCGCATGGCCTTGCCGAATCCAGCAGCAATGGCCTCCATTCCCAGAGACAGGTGCGAGGTGCCCTTCACGAGGTTCTGAAGGAACAGGTCGTAGGCTCGCTTCTCGAACTGACGCAGCGTCAGCTGACTCTCGTAGAGCTCGAGTCGGGTCTCCAGTGCAATAGGGAGATCGTCGTTGTTCGGATCCACCGGTTGGGGGAGCCGCGGAGGTCGCTGGGCGTAGTCGATGAGACCGGGATCGAACTCAATACTCATTCGCCACCATGAGCTCCTCGCACGGGAACAGGGTGATGATCTTGGGCCCATCGGCGGTGACGACGATTTCCTCCTCGATCCGCGCGGCAGATCGGCCATCGGAGGCGGGGGCGTACGTCTCGAGCGCAAACACCATGCCCTCCTTGATCTCAACCGGATCGTCCAACGAGTTGAGGCGGCTGATGATCGGGCGCTCGTGGAGGCCAACCCCGACCCCGTGACCGAACTGCAGGCCGAAAGCGTCCATTTCGTCCTCGAAGCCGAACTCGTGTGCTTCGGGCCACACCCGTGCGATCTGGTCCGTGGTGTTGCCGACCTTGACCATCTCGATGGCGGCGTCCATCCACTCCCGAGACTGCTTGAAGGCGTCACGGTGGGCCTGCGATGCACGACCGACGGCAAAGGTGCGGTAGTAGCAGGTGCGGTAGCCATTGAAGGCGTGGATGATGTCGAAGTAGGCCTGATCGCCGGGACGGATGAGGCGGTCCGAGAACACGTGTGGATGCGGGCTGCAACGCTCGCCGGCGATCGAGTTGATCGCTTCGACGAACTCTGAGCCCATCTCGAACAGGCGGGCATGCGCCAGGGCCACGATGTCGGATTCCCGAACTCCCGGCTTGAGGGCCTCGTAGATGTCCTGATAGACGCCGTCGACCATCGCACATGCTTGCGTGAGCAGCATGATCTCGTCCTGGTTCTTCACCTCACGAGCAAGCATCATCAGGGCCTGACCGTCGCGCACATCGAGACCGGCTGCTTGGAGCTGCAGGAAGAACATCGCCTCGGCGACGTCCACGCCGATCGGCATCCCCGCCACGCCTTCGTCGTGTAGCACGCCGAGCAACTCCTGAACGGCACGTTCCGGGAGACCGGACGTCGGGGCGATCGCCCCTTGGAGCCCAAGGTTCCCGGCGCGAGAGTTGTCGTGGTCGTAGATCGACGGGAGTTGCAGACGGTGCGCCTTCGCCGCCGAACCGAAGTCCCAGATGTACGGACCTCCGGTTCGGGTCACGAGGGCGTAGCGCTCCGTCTTGTTGAAGCCCCAGTAGCCGATGTTCGTCGACGTCGTGTAGCGGATGTTCGATGTCTCGAACAGCAGTAGGGCGCCAAGATCGGACTGGGCCAGTTGCTCGCGAACCCGGGCGAGGCGGTATTCGCGGAGGCGGTCAAAATCGACTCGTTCCTCCCAGTCGACCGCCATCGTTCCCGGGGAAGGAGTTGTCGCTACGGGAAACTCGGCCATGGTGCTCCTCCTCGGTCGGGCACCTCTCAAGTCGAAATCGGCCTTCGACCATCAAGATTGTGCAAACGTTTGAATTCTGAAGGCTCCGGTTCTCGATGTCAAGCGGGACTGTTGGATGGGGAGACAAGCCGGCTGCAAACGTTTGGCCTGCCTGCGGGATTCCCCGGAGAATCAGCCAGAATCCGGCGGTCGAGCGTCAGACCCGCCGAGAGGATCCTCGCGAGACCAGCGAGGGAGCGAGGGTGATGTTCTCCGACGGTTTCCCTGCCAGGAGTCCCAGGATCATCTCGCCGGCACGGCGGCCGACCTCGAGGCTCTGATACCGAACCGTCGTCAGCGGCGGCGTCAGGTGGCCTGCCATGGGCATGTCGTTGTAGCCCACCAACGACACATCGTCAGGAACCCGGATACTGCGCTGGCGGAGAACGGCGAGCGCGCCAACGGCCATGAGGTCGTTGTGAGCGAATACCGCTGTCGGCAGGTCGATCGACGTCTCGAGGAGAAGTTCCATGAGCCGTTGTCCCTCTTCGACCACCGGACGTTCGGCCCGGTCCGGCACGGTGACCTCGACGAGTCCCATGGCATCGACAACGGACGTGAAACCAGCTGCGCGGCGCGGGAAGTTCGCAACGTCGTCCGGTCCTCGCAGCTGGGCGACGCGCCGATGGCCGAGCGCTGCGAGATGCTCGGCGGCAAGACGCCCACCGGCTTCATTGTCCTGGACCACTTGCGGCAGCGTGGTGCGGTCGAGTGGGCGTCCTGCGAGGACAATCGGAGCGATCTGGCTGGCAGACTCCAACACCTTCCGGTCCGCCGCCCTCGCAGCCAACGCCACAATGCCGTCGACCCTTCGGCTCAGCATGTGGTCGAGGATGTTTGCCATTCGAGCATGGTCGTCCTGGCTTTCGGCGATCGTTGGCAGCAATCCGGACGACTCCAGCGTTGCTGCGATGCCGTGGATGATCGGAGTGACGAACGTGTTCCCGAGATCGGCGGCGACGATTCCGACGGTTCCGGTCTTGCCGCTCTTCAGCCCTCTGGCGACCATGTCGGGGCGGTAGCCCAGTTCGTCGGCTACCTCGATGATGCGTTCTCGGGTCGACTCCTTCACCCGGAGGTGCTTGGCGGGGTCGAGAGCGCGCGACACAGTGGAGGGATGCACTCCAGCCTTCCGGGCAACGTCGTTGAGCGTGACGCTCCCCGACCACCGGTCAGTCGGTATCTGCTTGCTGTTCACTCGGTCTCGATTCCTGTTGGAAGAAGATGAGATCAGTTCTCATTATAAGCGGGCGAGATTCCGACCGGTCGAGCACGCCTGCAAACGGTTGCACCTACTGTAGGCGAGGCACCACGTACCCCAGGAGAGCGCCATGAAGATCTCCCAGTCGAGTCCCGCCGATCGGAGCGGCACCTCGTCATGACTCCTTGCGATGCGATCATCGTCGGTGGCGGCATCGTCGGACTCGCAACTGCGAGAGCACTCACGATGGTCCGCCCGGGCATGGAGATCCTCGTTCTCGAGAAGGAGCAGCAGGTCGGACAACACCAGACGGGTCACAACAGCGGCGTCTTGCACTCAGGCCTCTATTACCCGCCTGGTTCACACAAGGCCACGCTGTGCGTCCGCGGTCGTCGCGAGATGCTCGACTACTGCGATTCGCAATCGATCGCAGTGAACGTGTCCGGCAAGTTGGTGATCGCCTCTCGACGGTCGGAGCTCGATCGACTCGACCAGCTGCGACGGAATGGCGAGGCCAATGGACTGCAAGGTCTCGTGCGGCTCGGGCCGGCGGGGATCTCGCAGTTCGAACCGAGCGCGACCGGCCTCGGGGCGCTCTTCGTTCCGGAGACCGGGGTCGTCGACTACGGCGAGGTCGCAGTCAGGCTGGCTACGACGCCGGGGGTCGAGGTGAGGCGATCCGAAGAGGTGGTGGCAATCAAGCCGACTTCCGGATCCGTCGAGGTTGCCACGACTGCAGGCCACCACGCTGCTAGCGTTCTCATCAACTGTGCCGGCCTCTATTCCGATCGCGTTGCTCGTCTGGCCGGACTCGAGCCGAGCATCCGTATCGTCCCGTTTCGTGGCGAGTACTACACACTCGCGACCCGAGCGGCCCACCAGGTCCGCTCGCTGATCTACCCCGTTCCGGATCCACGGTTCCCGTTCCTCGGGGTTCACCTGACTCGTCGAATCGACGGCGTTGTCGAGGTCGGTCCGAATGCGGTGGTCGCACTTGGTCGTGAACACTATCGAGGGCACCGGCCGGATTGGAGGGAGGGACTCGACGTTCTTCGGTACGCCGGAGCACGGCGGCTCGCACGGCGGTATTGGCGACCGGGGTTGGCGGAGCTCGTCCGATCCCGGCTCAAACCGATCTACGCGCGCTCGGTCCGCCGGCTCGTTCCTGGAATCGCTGCAGCCGATCTCGAGCAGGGGGGAGCGGGAGTTCGGGCCCAGGCGGTCAAGCCAGACGGCAGCCTCGTCGATGACTTTGTCTTCATGGAGGGCCCCCGATCACTCCACGTCTTGAACGCCCCGTCACCGGCAGCCACCGCTGCGCTCGCCATCGGCCGAACCATTGCTGAGCGCGCCACGCTGACGCTGGGCGAGCCATGAGTTGAGAGCCCAGCTCGCAATCGATTGCCAACTTTGTCGTCCCGTGGAATGACGAAGAGCGTTCGTCGGGAGGGCGGATCGAAGTCGGCAGCCAAGAACTAGTTGACAACACCATCAGTCAGTGACGATTATGCGACATATGGCAAACGTTTGGATTCCTCAATCCAAGGCCACCGACCTTGCCGGTCCCGGTCCGAACGGAGTCCCTGCGACATGAACGATCACCCGGATTCAGAGTCGACGGCGCAGGAATCGTCGGTGCCGATCGCTGCTCCCATCATCGAGGCCCGGAACATCGTGAAACGCTTCGGTGGGGCCGTCGCCGTCGACGATGTCGGCATCGCTGTTCCGCCGGGGGAGATTCACGGCCTGGTTGGAGAGAACGGCGCCGGCAAGTCCACTCTGATGCGCGTGCTCGCCGGCATCCTCGTTCCGGACAACGGGTCCGTCATGGTCGACGGCGTTCGGCTCGAGCCGGGAAGCACGCGAGCCGCCTTGGAAGCAGGTATCTCGCTCGTTCACCAGGAGTTGAGCCTCGTGCCGGAGATGACGGTTGCGGAGAACATCCTGCTCGGTTCTACGCCCACTCGGGCCGGTCTGATCAACACGCGCGAGCTCAAGCAGATCGCAGCTGCTGCGCTGGAAGAGATCGGGGTTTCGGTCGATCTCGACGAGCCGATCGTCCGGCTCTCGGTGGCGCTGCGTCAGTTCGTGGAGATCGCCAGGGCGATCGCTCGGAACCCGCGTGTGCTGATTCTCGATGAGCCGACAGCCACGCTCACGCCTGCCGAGACCGACTATCTACTCGACATGCTGCAGCGGCTCGCCGAGCGCGGTCTGGCCATCATCTACATCTCGCATCGGATTCCCGAGATCTTCCGGATTTGCGATCGCGTCACCGTGTTGCGCGATGGTCGGCTGGTCGACACGGCCGATGTTGCTGCCACGACCCCCCAGCAAGTGGTCGACAACATGGTCGGTCGGGAGCTCAAGGTCGATCTCGAGACCCGCAGAGAAGCGACCGCTCCTGGTGAGGTCGTGCTCAGCGCTCGCGGAGTCACAGCCAAGGGTGTGAACGGGATCGACCTCGATGTCCGGGCCGGAGAGATCGTCGGTCTCGGCGGCCTTGTTGGAGCAGGCCGCACCGAGTTCGTCCGAGCGATGATCGGGGCCGACATCAAGTCGGCCGGAAGGGTGACGATCACCGTCAACGGAAGAGAGAAGCGGCTCAGTAGCTATCGATCGGCTGTGCACAACGGCGTCGCGTACATTCCTGAGGAGCGGCGCACCGACGGGCTGGCGTTGACGATGTCGGTCGCCGACAACATCGCTCTCTCCAACAGACACGAACTCTCTCGGTTTGCGGTTCTCCTGCGGGGGAAGATCGCCAAGTTCGCTCGATCGCTCGCGGATACGGTTGGGCTCAGACCACCCGAAATCCGCCGTGAGGCTGGAGACTTCAGCGGCGGGAACCAGCAGAAGATCGTGCTTGCGAAATGGCTGGGTCGCAAGCCGTCGGCCATCGTCTTGGACGAACCCACCCGGGGCGTGGATGTGGGCGCCAAGGTCGAGATTCATCGCCTCATTCGTGATCTGGCTCTGGATGGAACCGCGGTGCTGGTGGTCAGTTCGGATCTTCCAGAGCTCCTCGAACTGTCAGATGTGATCCACGTCGTGCGCGATGGGCGCATCGTCGGGACCCTGCCAGGGGACGTCGCCGACGAGAAGTCCGTGATGACATTGGCTTCGGGCGGAACGGGGCTGATCGGCGCATGAATCACAGGACCCTGACAACGTTCACTCCTTCCGTGCTTGGCCCGCCCGGCGATGCGATATGGAGGACCTTTCGATGACCGCCCGCCGCGATCTCATCAGCGACTACTTCAAGCGTCAGTACGAGACGAAGGAGGGCTCGACGGCCGAGAACGTGAGTGGCCTCTTCTCTGAGGATCTCGTGTTCCACCTCACCGGGGACACGGTGATGGGGCGGGACGACCTCACGACACTCTGCGACCTCATGCGGAGGCTGCGGCACGGTCAGTCGACGTTGGTGACGCGTTTCGAGGAGGAGGACGACGACGTCTCATTCGTGTTGTACATCGTCGGCACGGACCCGATCACGGGACATGAAGTCTCGGTGAGCACGCGGACCCAGTACCGGTTCTCCGGCGACAAGGTGATCGAGGTCTGGCAAGAGGATCCCGCCGCCGTCGAGAGCGCAGTTCGCGCTGCGGGGGTGCGCCTGTGACAGGCAAGGAGTCCATCGACGTGGCCGGGAAGCCGCCGAGCGCCGTCGACACACGCGCTCAGGTCGACTCGGACCTCGGCATCGAGAAGCGAGAGTTCCGCCTGCTCGAGTGGATGGCCGATCGCGGCATCTTCGTCTTCACGACTGCGCTCGTTCTCGTAGCTGCGCTCTTCATCGATGGCTTTGCGTCGCTTGCGAACATCACCGATGTCTTCAATCGAGCCGCCCCAATCGGGATCGTGGCTGTGGGCATGACGTTCGTGGTGATCAGCGCCAACTACCTGGATCTCTCGGTCGTGGCGCAGGTTGCCACGGCAGCCGTGGTCCTGATCGCGGTCAGCAATGCGTCGAGCATCCCCGCGGCAATGGCCCTGGCGTTCCTCATCGCCCTCGCCTACGGCTTGGTCAACGGCGTTGCCGTGGGTGTGTTCAAGGCCAATGCGGTGATCGTCACCCTTTCGACCACGTTCATCGGTTTGGGGATCCTGCGGTGGCTGACCGGAGGCAGTATCTACTTCGGTCCGCCCGAGGGCCCGATTCGCTCCTTTGGGACCACGAAGATCGGACCGTTCCCGCTCTCGATGATCGTCCTCGTCCTCATCACCATTGCCCTCTCGCTCGTGCTCACCCGGACGAACTTCGGATTCCTCGTGAAGTCGTACGGTTCGAATCGCGAAGCGACCCGGCTGGCCGGGGTCAATACCGCCTGGGTCGTCGTTGGTGCCTTCATCTTGTCGGCCCTCGGTGCGATGCTCGGTGGCTTCGTACTGGCAGCCTTCTCGAACACGGCAGTTTCCGCCATGTCGACCGGGTTCGACTTCCGGGCACTCGCGGCCATCATCGTCGGAGGGACCAGTGTGTTCGGCGGCAAAGGCAGCGTGATGCGAACGCTGCTGGGCGTGGTTTTCGTGAGCGTCCTGACGAACATCATGGTGCTCTCAGGGCTCGGCTTTGGCTACCAGCAGATGGCGATCGGCGCGCTGATCGTTGCGGCCGTTTCGGTCGATTCGTTGGCGAGGAAGGCGGCGGTGACGTGAGTCAGCGACCTGGGATCACACTTGGGGAGACACGCAGTGGCTTCGTCGGTCGGCTTCGCACGACGCTTGCACGACGAACGGAAGGTCGCGCATTGGCGCTGTTCTTCGTCGTGGCCACGGTCACGTGGATCATGGAGCCGATCGTATTCACGTCCTACCAGGTGACGCTCGGTCGTATCGCCTTGATCGGGTTGGTCGCTCTCGGGCTCACTGCCGTGATTCTCATGGGCGAGCTGGACCTCGCAGTTGCGAGCACGCTCGCAGTCGCCGGCGTGGTGATGGCGAGCATCGACAATCTGGCGCTCGGCATCATCGCAGCCCTCCTGACCGGGCTCCTGATCGGTGTCGTCAACGCATTCTTCGTGGTGGTCGTCGGGATCAACTCGTTCATTGCCACACTCGGCATGCTGTTCTTCCTGCGCGGAGCGGCGTTCGTGATTTCCGGCGAGGAGCCGGTGCGTCTGGCAAACATCGATGCCGGCATTGCGTTCGGGAAACCGTTCATCGGTGATCTCACGCCTCGTGTACTGCTCTTCATCGTCGCGTTCATCGCCATTCAGCTGTTCGTGACCCGCGTCCGCGTGGGGCGTGAGTTCTACGCCGTTGGCGGTAACCGTGAGGCCGCCTACGACGCCGGCATTCCGGTCAGACGCCGGATCTTCACCGGCTTCATGATCTCCGGCTTCGTTGCGGCCCTCGCCGGTGTCATCAACACCCTCGAACGCACGGCCGCAGACCCGACTGCCGGGTCGACCGTCCTCCTCGCGAGCTTCGCCGCCGCCATCATCGGCGGCATCCTGCTGACGGGTGGGCGCGGCTCCGTATTCGGGACCCTGCTGGGCGCGACCTCGCTGGGGATCCTGCAGGTTGCGCTCACGCTCTCTGGGGTTCAAGTCGACGTGCAGAACATCATCATCGGACTCGTACTGCTCCTCGCAGTGATCTCGGATCCGACCACTCTTCGAGTTGTTCTGGGGAACGCACGAGCGTTCATCCAGGGCCGCTCCGAAATCCAGCCGGAAGGCTGAGTCCATGATCCGCCGAGATCCGGCGGATCACCGCACAGCAAAGGGAGAGACCGTAATGGAGAGGAAGGCAGGCAGATGAATCTGAAACGCTCGAGGCTGGTCGCCTTGCTCGCGGTCGGCGTGTTGATCGTCGCTGCATGCGGCGACGACGATTCCGACACAACGACGACAGCTGCCGCCGGAGGTGGTGACACGCCGGCCGCAACGACCGCCGCCCCTTCGGGAGGGGACACGTTCGAAGTCTTTGCCTTGCTGCCGCAGGGCAACGACCAGCCCTACGGCACGACCTATCTGCCTCCGTTCGAGGCGAAGGCGGCCGAGTTGGGCCTCAGCGTCACGATCACCAACTCGCAGTACGACGCCGACAAGCAGGCGAGCGAATGTGAGGTCGCGGTTGCTGCGCAGCCCGATCTGATCATTCTCTGGCCGGCCGTCGGCGACACGGTCCGGCCGTGTCTCGAGGCGGCGAAAGACGCCGGCATTCCGGTCACCGTGACGAACTCGGACGTAAATCCGGAGGACAAGGATCTGACTGCGGCGTACTCCGGCCCCGACACCTACGGACAGGGAGTTGCTTCGGCCGAGATCTTCTGCGAGCTGGCCGGAGGCGAAGACGTCGGCATCATCATGGTCAATGGTCTGACTGGAAACTCCACGGCAATCGACCGTGAAGCGGGCTTCGAGGAGACCATCAACGAGCAGTGCCCGAACGTGACGATCCTGGCGCGGCAGCCCGGCAACTGGAACAAGGACGAGTCGCAGCTCGCGGCGTCCGAGATGATCACCGCAGTCGGCGCCGAGAACATCGGCGGCGTCTACGCAGCCGATGACACGATGGTCGCCGGAGTGATCGATGCGCTGAAGGCTCGGGGTATCGACCCGGCCGACCTCATCATCACCTCGATCGGCAACACGTTCCTCGGGAACCCGCTCGTGCTTTCGGGCGAACTCGACGGAACCGTCTTCCAGTCGTCCTCCTGGGACGGCGAGAACGCGGCTGTCGTAGCGCATCAGATCCTCACGCAGGCGCCGTCAGAGCGTGTCGTTCTGTTCATGCCGAGCGTGAAGGTCACTGCGGACAACGCAAGCGATGCTTCGGTTGCGCCGGAGTGGTAAGCCGACACAGTTA
>JASJAX010000131.1 GCA_030066755.1 Acidimicrobiia bacterium | reverse complement strand
TTGCGGTGACGGGCCCAGTCGGCGAGCCGTAGAGCACGTTGATCAGCCCGGCATCGACGCCACTGCCGACATCGTCGAACGGCACTCCAACCACTAGTTCGGCGATCCGGTCGGCGTTGACGTCCCAGGGAACGATGCTCCCAGATCCGTTGCAGACCCATCCGGAGTTCTGGAACCAGAAGTTGCTGCTGCCGCTCTGGACGCCGCCGAGGTGGGCCTGGACGTACCCGTTGGGCCGGTACGACAGGAGGTCGGGCCGGCCGTCACCGTCCCAATCCCCCATCGAGTAGAGACCGTCACCGTGCGCGGTGGCGCTCGTCGTCTTCGTCGATGCGTTGCCGCCGTATGCGTCGCCACCATCGAGCACCTTCAGCTGTACGTCGCCATCGACCCGGATCGCAACGACGTCGGGCACGCCGTCGACGTCCACGTCCGCGATGGAGAAGTGCCACTTCGACTCGTCGTTGGTGCCGGCGAGGGCGGTGGACGTATCCACGATCTCGTCGGTGAACCCCGAATCCCCATCGAACACGTGCACGACCGTGTCGCCGACTCGCTCGATGACGTAGAAGTCGGGGGTGCCGTCGCGGTTGTAGTCGGCGGCACCGTAGGTTGCGTTCGGGTACACCGGGGCGCCGGTGGTGATGGCGACGGCGTCGCGGTATCGCTCGGCATAGGTGTGGACGATGACCTTGACGACAGAGCCGGAGTGGTCGACGCGCCACACATCGGGACGTCCGTCACCGTCGTAGTCGGCCACGAGCACCTCGCCCCGCTCGGCGCCGGCATCGGGCACCACCGTTTCGGAGACGCCGCAGTACCCGAAGTCGCGACTCGATCGGGCGTATTCGATGAGCAGGTCGTTGTCGGCGTACTCGGTGACCCGGAACAGGTCGGGTGAACCGTCGGCGTTTCCGTCACCGAAGAAGTAGTCGAGGCTGGAGTCCTTCTCGCCGAACGTCGTGGTTCTCGACACGGCCATCTGGGTGTAGTCGCCGGCAGAGGTGTTCGGTGGGTACGGTCCGGGCAGCGCGCCGTAGCCCGGTGTCCGCAGCGGACCCTTCCACGAGAAGTGCATCGGGTCCTTGATCGACTGCCAGTCCCCGCCCCAGCAGAACCCCGCGTCGGTCCATGCCTTCACGAACCAGTCCGGCATGTCGGTGATCTTGACGTTGTCCGACCGATACGGATTGGTGTCCCAGTTGATGTCGATCGTTGCGCCGAATGCGTGAGTCGACATTCGCCAGCTCCCGCCGACGCGGCGCCACACCCAGGAAGAGGCGATGCGAACGTCATAGAAGTTGCCCTTGGCCGACTCAGCGGCGAGGTTCGCCGTGACCTGTTGGAAGGCCGGCAGCGCCCGCTCGTGCACCTTGACGACACGACCGCCGGACATGGGGACCGTCCAGTTGACCATCGACCCGGAGACGTCGCCGTAGTCGCGCCCGAAGAAGTCACCCCACGGTCCGCGGACCTGATGACCGGATGGAATCGATCGGTTCGAAGAGGAGTTGGTCGTCGTCATCGGTGGGGCGATGCCGTTGGGCTCGAAACACCCACCGGACTCATTGAAGAACGGGCCGATGACGCCGGTTCCTGCGGTCGAGAACAAGGCGTCTTCGCCGTGCTCGTAGCCCGCCCCGCCCTCTTCTGGATCGTCGAGCGGGTGGCCGTCGGTCTCGAGCACACCTGTGGATTCGGCCGGGTCGCCGGCAACTGCAGCCGGCGCGATTGCGAGCACCAGAGCCAGGGCAACCTGAGTGATCCGCCATAGGGCGTTGCTTGCGCGCATGTTCCCCTTCCACCACTTTCTTCGGCTCACTGAGCCGCATGCTGGAGCCCGAATCGCGCACCCTCAACCAGCTTTCGGGAGTGTATCCCAAGGTCGCTGATTGCCAAATCATCCCGGGGATCGGCGACCGATCAGGGAGGCAGACGCGGGATCTCGGGATCGGGGCTGCCGGTCCCGCTGCGCCAGAAACCAAGGCCCCATGCGAGGTGCATCGTCGGGAGCACAACCGCAACGAGCGAAGCAGCGGCATCCCGCCGCATCGCGAGCTCGAACAGTGTCGCCGCGAGGACACCGGCGACGTACACGAGGGGTATCAATGCACCGAAGGCTCGCAGCGGGGTTGCGGCCAATACCAGCGAGGCCATGAGACCGACGATCAGGAGCGGAGCGACGAGCTGCCGGAGCCGGAGGGAGTCCGGTAGTCGCCGAAGCACGAGGCGTTTGAACCGGCCGTAGTCGAAGTACTGACGCCAGAGTGCGCCGACCGAACTGCGGGGTCGATACCGCACGGTCAGTTCCGGAGCGAAGAACACGCCGTAGCCGGCGACGGCGATGCGGTGGTTGAGCTCGTAGTCCTGATTGCGCAGCAGGGTTTCGTCGTACAGCCCGCTGTCGACGAGCGCTTCACGCCGGAAGACCCCGAGATACACCGTCTCGACGGGGCCGGCCTCTCCGTGGCGTCGGTACGCCGCTCCCCCGGACCCCATCGGATTGGCCATCGCATACGCCACGGCTCGCTCGAACGGAATCTCCCCGTGTGCGTCCTGAACCCCACCGACAACACCGGCACCCGTCGCGTCGAGACGTTCGACGGCGGTGGCGATGTAGTCGGCCGGAAGCTGCGAGTGAGCGTCACATCGCACGATCACCTCGCCGGTGCTGGCGAGGATCGCCGCATTGAGGCCGGCTGGGGTGATCCCGGCGGGGTTGTCGACGACCCGGACGTACGCCTCCGCAGCGGCGATCCGTTCGATGACGGCCCGCGATTCGTCGGACGATCCGCCTTCGGCCAGGATCACTTCGATCTCGCCGAGGTAGTCCTGCGTCAGCGCCGAGGCGACGGCCCGCTCGATCGTGGCCGCGCTGTTCCAAACGGGAATGATGACGGACACGGATGGCGGAAGCGCGTTCACGCGCGTGAGGCTAGAGCCTGGAAAGGTACGACGTACCACGTACGACGTCGCCCGAACCGGGCCGGGCTGCGCGAGGCAACCGAGCGCGATCGGCGCATCCGGCTACGTGGTACGCAGTACGTCGTACGACGCCTACCGGCGGCGATAACGCGCGTCTCTCACCTTGCACCAAACCCCGACAGCATCGTCCAGATGGACCGACCGAGGATCTGGAGGTCGAGCCACGGGGACATGTGTTTGAGGTAGTACAGGTCGTAGGTGAGCTTTTCGATCGTGTCGGCGTCGTCGTCGGCGTAGCCGTAGTTCACCTGCGCCCATCCGGTGACGCCCGGCCGGATCAGATGTCGGTACGCATAGAACGGAATCGAGCGTTCGTAGTAGTCGGTGAACTCAGGACGCTCGGGACGAGGACCCACGAGGCTGACGTCGCCCTTGAGGACGTTCCACAACTGCGGGAGCTCATCGAGACGGCTGAGTCGCAACCAGCGGCCGATCCGCGTCAGGCGGGTGTCGTTGTGGGTTGCGAACCTGGGGCCGTCCTTTTCCGCGTCGAGAACCATGGTGCGGAACTTGTACAGCGTGAAGGTCTCACCGTGCAGGCCGACCCGCCGTTGTTTGTAGATCGCAGGACCCGGCGAATCGAACTTCACCGCAACCCAGATCGCTGCAGAGAACAGGACCCACAGCGGCAGCGTGACCAGGGTGAGCACGAGATCGATGCCTCGCTTCAGCGGAGCGTATTCGTTGCGTGAGACGGGAGCGGTCAGCTCCCAGCCTTCCGCGAGGTGGACCATCGGCAACCGACCGGTGTGTTCCTCGTAGAGCGTCGACAAGGCCCGAACCGGGTATCCCGCCAGATTCCACGACGACACGTATTGCGCCATCCGGTCCGACATCACCGGACGCAAATCGACGACGAGGGTCACGGTCGGTTCGAGATTGATCGGCGGTTCGCCGGACGGGTCGTAGAGGGCGACGACGTCGGCATGGTCGGCGTTGTGTAGATCGTCGGCCAGGCCCTTCTCGGACGTGACGAGAACCAGCGACTCACTCCATGGTCTCCGCCGACGCAGCCCACGGTGGGCGAGCGCAAGGAGCAGGGCGGTCCCGAGCGCAATCCCCATGTACGCCCGCGACCAGTAGCCGCGCGTGATGACGATGCCGACTGCGGCAACGACACCGCTGGTCGACACGATGGCGAGGGCCCGCCCATACGACGGTCGTGGCGCTCCCTGGGCCCACATACGGAGACTGGCGTAGCTGCCCAGCAGCAAGCCACCGACCGCCAGACCCATCATCGGCCAGACATTCTCCCGCGCCTGCCAGGGCAACCATGTATCGAACACGGTCACTGAAGCGACGACCAATCCCAGCGTCAGAGCAACGAGGTCGCTGGCGAGAACGGAGAGAAGAAACCGCCTGCGCATCAACAGTGCAGACTAATCAGCTCGATCGACTTTGCGGTCGCGGCGACGGCTTGGTTGCGCAAGAGCCGCTACCCTGCCGCCATGCCCCGGGCGTCTTTCACCCATCGCGTTACTGTGCCTCGATCCGCCGACGAGATCTGGGACCAGCTTCAGGTCGCCGAGACGTGGTCCAACATCGGCCCCGTTGAAGACGTGTGGGACGCGGAACACACCGATGACGGCCATCTCCAGCGATACCGATGGAGCACCACCGTCGGACCTCGCTCCTACCGCGGGCGAGCCAAGGTGATTGCATCGGAGCCCGGCCACCTCATGCGGCTCGACCTCGACGCAACCGAGGTCGTCGGAACGCTGACCACCCGCCTCGCCCAAAACGGGGACGACGCCACGCACCTCGAGGTCACCCTCGAGGTCGAGTCGAGAGGCACGTTGTCGACGTTGTTCTTCCCGGTGGTGTCGCAAGCCGTGGGCAACGGACTCCCGGCGCAGGTCAACCGCTTTGCGGAGTCGTTTGAGTAGGACACGTGGCTTCAGACCCGCAGCGAGATCTTGCGGAGCGGGTCGCAAGTCCCAAGTCCCAAGTCTCAAGTCAGACAGCGCACAACGAGCCAGGTATGGGTTGAGGCAGACTCCGCTAGCCCTCTAGGGCCCTCAGCTCTTCTGCCAGGCGAAGCGCTTCGTCCCGGCCGCCTTCGGTGATCTCGGCGCGGTCCGTGAGCAGCGTGACCTGGTTGTTGAAGATCTGGAGGAATCCGCCGTGGATCCCGACCGTCGTCTTCACGCCGTCGATCCCGTGGACCTCAACGGCACCGGTGGCCAGCGCCGACATCGTGGCTTCGTGGTCGGCGAGGATGCCGATGTCACCTTCCGTCGTACGCGCAGAGACAAACTCGGCCTCACCCGACCAGATGATGGACTCGGGTGTGACGACGTCGACGGTGAACGGCTTGCCGGCCATCAGGCGCTCTCCATCTCCTTGGCCTTGGCGATCGCCTCTTCGGCGCCACCGACCATGTAGAACGCTTGCTCCGGCAGATGGTCGAGCTCTCCTTCGAGGACGGCCTTGAACGAGGCAATCGTCTCATCGAGCGGGGTGAACACACCCTCCTGACCGGTGAACGCCTTGGCCACGAACATCGGCTGCGACAGGAACCGCTGGATGCGCCGGGCTCGCGACACGATGAGCTTGTCCTCTTCGGAGAGCTCGTCGATACCGAGGATGGCGATGATGTCCTGGAGGTCCTTGTAGCGCTGCAGCACCTGCTGCACCTGCGTGGCAACGCCGTAGTGCTCATCACCGACGATCTGCGGGTCGAGTGCCCGACTCGTGGAGTCGAGCGGGTCAACCGCCGGGTAGATACCGAGGGCGGTCAGCGGACGGCTCAACACCGTGGTGGCGTCGAGGTGGGCGAACGCGGTGTGCGGTGCCGGGTCGGTGATGTCGTCGGCAGGCACGTAGATCGCCTGCATCGACGTGATCGACCGGCCCTTCAACGAGGTGATTCGCTCCTGGAGGAACCCCATCTCGCCGGCAAGCGTCGGCTGATACCCGACCGCGGACGGCATCCGGCCGAGGAGCGTCGACACCTCGGACCCGGCCTGCGTGAAGCGGAAGATGTTGTCGATGAACAGGAGCACGTCCTGGCGCTGCACGTCGCGGAAGTACTCGGCCATCGTCAGGGCCGACAGCGCCACGCGAAGGCGAACCCCAGGTGGCTCGTCCATCTGACCGAACACCAGCGCCGCCTTGTCGATGACGCCCGACTCGGTCATCTCGAGGAAGAGGTCGTTGCCCTCACGGGTCCGCTCCCCCACCCCGGCGAACACCGAGACGCCACCGTGCTGGGTGGCAACCCGGTTGATCATCTCCTGGATGAGCACCGTCTTGCCGACACCGGCCCCACCGAACAGGCCGATCTTGCCACCCTCGAGGTACGGCGAGAGCAAGTCAATGACCTTGATGCCGGTCTCGAACATCTTCTTCGTCGGTTCGACATCCTCGAACGCCGGAGGCTGGCGGTGAATCGGCCACCACTCACCGGGGAACTCCTCGTCGGGAGCGTCGAGCGCATCGCCCCAGACGTTGAAGATGTGTCCGAGCGTCTGATCGCCAACCGGTACCGAGATCGGGGCGCCGAGGTTCCGAACCGGTGCGCCACGAACGAGACCGTCGGTCGGAGCGAGGGCGATGGCCCGCACCTTGTTCCCGCCGAGGTGCTGTGCTGTTTCGCACACGACGGTGGTCTCGCTGCCACCCAGGCTGATGTCGACCTCGAGGGCGTAGGTGATCTCGGGCAACGCGTCCGGGGGGAATTCGACGTCGACGACCGGGCCGGCCACTTTGACGATCCGGCCCTGGGCCAGTGCGGTTGTCGTGGTCACTGTGATTTGCTCCGTCCTCGTGCGCTCAGTTCGTGATTGTCTGGTGTTCTCGTTCGGTGGGCTCAGCCCGACGACAGCGCTTCGGCGCCGCCGACGATCTCGGAGATCTCAGTCGTGATCTCGGCCTGCCGTGCCTGGTTCGCTTCGCGGGTCAAGACCCGGGTGAGTTCTTCAGCGTTCTCGGTCGCCGCCTTCATGGCCCGTCGCCGAGCGGCGTGCTCGGAAGCCGACGCCTCGAGGAGGATCCCGAAGACCGTGCCCTCGAGGTAGCGAGGCAACAGCCGGTTGAGGATCGATTCGGGTGACGGCTCGAAGTTGTAGCCGACGGCCGTCTCTCCGGCGCTCTCGACGTCGACCGGGGGCTCGATCGGCAACAACGGCCAATGGACCGGGGTCTGCGTGAGCGCGGAGACGAACCGCGTCGTGTAGACCTCGACCGAATCGACGGCGCCGTCCTCGTACTCGTTGAGGAGGATGTTGCCGATGGCACGCGCGTCACCGTAGGTGGGCGTGTCCGTCACCCCGAGGAAGGCGTGCTCGATCTGGTACTTCCGGTAGCGGAAGTACGTCTGCGCCTTCTTGCCGACCACGTACAGGCGGGGCTCGAGGCCCTGGGTCCGGTAGTCGATCATGCGCCGTTCGGCCAGGCGGATGAGGTTGGTGTTGTAACCGCCCGCAAGGCCGCGGTCCGAGGTGACGACGACCACGCCCGGTGTCTCGACCTCACGCTTCTCGAGCAGCGGATGGCTCAACCCTCCCGACGCCGCCGCGATGTTGCGGATGACGTCGGTCATCTTGTTGGTGTACGGCTGGGCCTGGGCAACCCGCACCTGGGCCTTGGCGATTCGAGACGTTGCGATCAGTTCCATGGCGCGCGTGATCTTCATCGTCGACTGGACGCTCTTGATGCGCCGCCGGATCTGACGAAGCTCTGCGGATGCCATGGGTCTGCGCTACTCCCTATCCCTCTGCCGAGCCGCGGCTCGCCTTGTACTCGTTGATGGCAGTGACGATGTCGTCCTCCGGCAGCTCGCCGGTGTCACGAATCTGCGCCAGCAGGCCGGAGTACCGGGTCTGGACAAACTCGAGGAGTCCGTCCTCGAAGTCGGGGATGTCCTCGATTGCGACGTCGTCCATGTGGCCCTCGGTCACGGCGAAGATCGCCACGACCTGGTCCTGCACCGGAAGCGGGCTGAACTGTCCCTGCTTGAGAACCTCCACGACCCGGCGACCCCGCTCGAGCTGCGCCAGCGATGCGGCATCGAGCTCCGATCCGAACTCGGCGAACGCTTCGAGCTCGCGGAACTGCGCCAAATTCAGGCGCAACGGACCGGCAACCTTCTTCATTGCCTTCACCTGGGCGGCACCACCGACTCGGGAAACGGAGATACCGGCGTTGATGGCCGGACGAATCCCGGAGAAGAACAGGTCCGTCTCGAGGAAGATCTGACCGTCGGTGATCGAAATGACGTTCGTCGGGATGTATGCCGACACGTCACCGGCCTTGGTCTCGATGAGCGGCAGCCCGGTGAGCGATCCACCTCCGAGCTCATCGGAGAGCTTGGCACAGCGCTCGAGGAGCCGGCTGTGGAGATAGAAAACGTCACCCGGATAGGCCTCACGACCCGGCGGGCGCCGCAGCAACAACGAGATCTCGCGATACGCCACGGCTTGCTTCGACAGGTCGTCGAAGATCACGAGGGCATGGCCGCCGTTGTACATCCAGTACTGCCCGATCGCGGATCCGGCATACGGGGCATACATCTGCAGGGCAGCCGCCGTCGACGCCGGGGCCGTCACGACAACGGTGTACTCCATCGCGCCGGCTTCCTCGAGGGCGTCGACGACTTCCGCAACGGTCGAGGCTTTCTGCCCGATCGCCACGTAGACACAATTCACCCCGAGGCCCTTTTGGTTGATGATCGTATCAACGACCACCGCGGTCTTGCCGGTCTGGCGGTCGCCGATGATCAGCTGGCGCTGGCCGCGGCCGATCGGCGTCATGGCATCGATGGCCTTGATCCCGGTCTGCAGCGGCTCCGACACCGGCTGGCGCTCGACGACCGACGGGGCCTGCGTCTCGAGCAGGCGGGTCTCGGTTGCTTCGATCGGGCCCTTGCCGTCGAGCGGGTTGCCGAGCGGATCGACAACCCGGCCGAGTAGCGCATCCCCGACGGGAATGGAGAGCACCCGCCCGGTGGAGCGGACTTCGTCGCCTTCTTCGATGTGCGACGAGTCACCCATGATGACGGCGCCGATCGAGTCCTCGTCCAAGTTCAGTGCCACGCCGATGAGACCACCGGGGAACTCGAGGAGCTCGGACGCCATGGCATTCGGGAGACCAACCACGCGAGCCACGCCGTCGCCAACCGACTCGACGTACCCGACCGTCTCGGCCTCGACCGAAGGCGACCAGCCCTCGAGGTTGCGCTTCAGCGCACCGGTGATGTCTTCGGGATTGAGCGTCAGTTCAGCCATTCGCTATCCCCATGCCTCTCGAAGTTCCTGGAGCCGGCTCGCTACCGACCCATCGAATACGGTGTCCCCTACCTTGGCGACGACGCCGCCGACCACCTTCGGGTCGACGATCACCTGCGGCTGGACCTTCATGCCGGTGGCCGCGCTGAGCTTGGCCGCCAGCTTGTCGACCGTCACCTGGTCGAGTTCGATCGCCGACCTCACTTCGGCGACGACCGCCTGCTGCTTCGTAGCGGCGAGGTCGAGTGCCCGCCGCGCAATCGTCGTCAGCTCACCGGCACGCCCATTGGCGACCAGCATGTTGATCACATTGACGACCACGGGTGAAACGCGGCCACCGATCACGTCGTCGACCAAGCCCTTCTTTCGATCGAACGGGATCTGGGGATTGGTCAACGCGTCGCGCAGCTGGTCGGATCCTTCGATTGCCTGGGCGACCTGGAACAGTTGGTCCGACAGGCCAGACTGGTCACCTTCGGCATCGGCTACTGCGAGCACAGCGGCGGCGTAACCGTCGATACGGGCGGCGTCACTCATGGTCAGCTCTCGATCCCTCCGAGCTCATCGATGAACTCATCGACGAGCTCCTGCTGGGCCTTGCGGTCGAGCGAGCGGCCGACGACCTTCTCGGCCACATCGAGCGAAAGCCCGGCGACCTGTGATCGAAGCTGCCCGGCGACACGAGCCCGTTCGGCATCGAGCTCGCCGGCGGCGCGCTCCTTGATGCCGGAGGCCTCGTCTTGCGCCTTGGCGACGATGTCGGCCCGGGCGACCTCTCCGGCCTGGCGAGCTTCCTCGACGAGTCGAGCGGCTTCGTCGCGGGCGCCGGCCAGCTGCTGGCGATAGTCCTCGCGGAGCGACTCGGCCTCTTCCTTGGCCGCCTCGGCGGCCTCGAGGCTGGACTTCACTGCGGCCTGGCGCTTCTCGAGGATCTCGTTGAAGGCCGGGATGGCGTACTTCCAGACGAAGAAGAAGACGATGGCGAACGCCACGACGGCGGC
>JASJAX010000130.1 GCA_030066755.1 Acidimicrobiia bacterium | reverse complement strand
CGTCATCACGTCAGATGCCACCAAGGCGATCCCGCCGGCGGTGCGTCGGTTCGTGATGTGGCGCGACGGTGGCTGCACCGCCGACGGATGCACGTCCCGTTATCGGCTCCAACCCCATCACATCCGCTGGCGCAGCGACCAAGGCGACCACGACCCCGACAACCTGACCACCCTCTGCTGGTTCCACCACCATGTCGTCATCCACGGCCTCGGCTACCGGATCGATCCCGATTCGCCACCCCAACGCCGACGATTCACCCACCCCGACAAATGGCACGGACCCGACCCTCCCTGATCTGCCGCACCGCCGTTCGATGACCCGAGAAGTCCGCCTCTCGAATCGCACCACGAAAGCGTGCCCGAGCACTCATCGTTCGTGGCGCCATTTGGCGCGCCGCAACGCAGCGGAGACATCGAGCCTGGTTCGCGCAGTGTCCGCGGTACCCTGGAGCCACCGAAGGTAGATGGAGGTTCACCGGTGGCTCAGCTCGACGTTGATGCGTTCCTGCAACGGTTCCGCGACCGCGCAACGGCGGTCCAAGAGCGGGGTATCCCGCCCCTCGAGGCCGATGCCCGCAAAGCCTTCATCGCCCAAGCCGAGAAGGATCACCTCGACTACGCCTTGATCGGCAGCGCCACCTGGGCCGTCGAGGAAGGTCACCTGGTCTTGCGCATTCCCCTCAGCGGCTAGCCGACCGACACAACCTCGGCCGAAGGCGCTCAGTCCGGGTCGGTGATTCCCGCTGCGGCGCGTTTCGCTGCGGCGCGGCGTTCGCCCTCGAGTCGGGCGAGCTCGTAGTCGGCGTAGTCGACGTAATGCATCGCATCGGCGATCGCCGTGTGACCCGCCTTGTCACGGATCAACCGGTGCATCTCCTGCGCCACCCGGCGGTAATCCGGGTGACCCCCTTGGGCCGACCGCAGCTCGAGCAGATGGAATGCCTCCCTGGCATTCATCTGGAAGAAGAACCGGATCCGGTACGCAAACGGCACGACGTACTGCGCCACGTCGGGGCCATGTGCCGCAGTCACGTCGGCGTGCAAGGCCGCCGTGCGTTCCATCGCCTCGGTCCACAACGCCGTTGCCTCGATATCGCCGATGGACTCGGGTGTGATGTACCCGTGGTCGGGGGACAGTCGCTGCCATTCAGTCGTGAGCATCCGATGGCGCTGCAGATCCCGGAAGATCCCGTAGTCGCACAGGATGTCGAATCGATACGCCGCTCGCTCCATACCGCGGCCCGGCTTGTGTCGACGATTCGTACGGTCGCCGACGTACGCACGCAGGATCTCGGTTCGCTCGTCCTGCGACATCGCACGAGCCATCGACAGCAGCTGATCGTCGGGTAGCGACGTGTAGGGATAGAGCGCGGCGGCCACGGTCTTCGTCTCCGCCTCGGGGTCGAAATCAACCAGCGTCACCTCGGGGCGCTCCTCGGGGGCGGCCCCGAGCATGGCCGCTCGCTCGTTCATCTCGGCCGCAACATCCGACAGGTACCGGCTCCACCGACCGCCTCGCTCCGGCACGTCGACGCGTCGCATGAAGGCCGGGATGACCTTCCGCAGCTCGGTCAACATCATGTCGGCATACGCCCGCGCCTCGGCCGTCGGGTGGGCACGCATGCGGAGCAGCATCATCTCGTACGCCTGGCCACTCGCGAAGATGCCGACATTCGAGGTCGTCGACGCGGGCAGCAGACCCCTGAGGTCGTCGCACGCCTTGGCGCGAATCGTCGAGCGCCAGATGAAGTTGGAGTCGCCTTCCTGCTTGGGATAGAGCGTCTCGTAGTAGGGGACCATCCGACCGATCAGATCCGCATATGTGGAGAACAGCCACTCCATCGTGTCGACGTAGCGGTCGGCCAGCGGCGACCCGCCGATCTCGGGAGGCACCATGTAGCGGTAGGTGTCACCGAGCTTCTGGTCGTAGAAGATGTATCGGGTCGACTGCTCGAGGTATGACGCCAGGCGCCCCCACTCCAGCACCTTCGTCAACACGTTCGATGCCTGCTCGCATGCCAGATGCGCGCCGCCGAGCTGCGCCACCGAATCATCCCCGTACTCCGTGAAGACCCGTTGGTAGAGATCCTCGGCCCGCTGCAGGCCCACGATGGGATCGTCCTCGCCAAGCCGATCGGCGATCTGGGCGATACCCACTTCCGGCTGTTGCAGGAACTCGTCGAGGAAGAGCCGACGCACCGACTTCGGTGACCTGCTGTAACGGGCGAAGAGCGCTCCCTTGACGACTTCCGGGAGATTCACGATGGCGAAGACCGGACCGTCGAGCTCGGTGAAGAACCGGCCGAGGATCGTCCGTTCTTCGTCGGTGAAGGGTTCGTGGTAGTACGTCGACGCGGTCGGAGTGGTGGCGGTCATCGTTGGATCCCGGTTCGCTCGGGGTGAATTACATGCGTGTGATCGACCGTAGCACCGGCGCCGAAGGCCCCGCAATAACGCGAAACAGCGGTAACGTTGCCGGGTGAAGATCGCCTTGCGAGTCCTCATTGGCCTGCTCGTCATCGCTGCGCTCGGCGTGGCGCTGATTCCCCTGTTCGTGCTGCTCGATCTCAACGACGGCGGCACCGGGTGGGGTCTCTGCGACGCAGGCGTGGCAACGTGCCGCAACTCCTACTTCGCCGGCTTCGAGCTCATTGCGTGGCTTGCCGCCGCCCTCTTCGTCATCGCCGGGTTGATCGGCCTCACCGCTCGCGTGCTGCGTTGGGTCGAGCGCCGCGAAAAGGAGCGTCGCGACCCGGAGCTCCTCGTCGGGTGACGAACCTGTTCCCGCAAGGTCGTCGCCGCTCTATCCTCACCGCATGACCGATCCCCGCAAGCTCGACGCCGAGGCAGCCGCCCTCATCGATGCGCCGCTCCCACTGGGAGAGCGGCTCGTCCAGTACGCCAAGCTCTTTCTGGCCGGCGCTCTCGTGATCGCAGCAATCGGAGCCATCGTCGGGGCGGTCGGTTCACCGTCGATCCCTGTCGCCATCGGCTACACCGCAGTGTTCGTCGGCGTCGTCATGCTGCTGGCCGGCGGGGCGAGCGGCGGCGGCTACGCAAACCTCGGCATGGGGATCGTCGATCGGCTCGCCGACAACGCCAAACGTGACCGCGGTGAGTACCAGCCGGACGACGCCACGCCCGTACGTCGGAGCAAACGATATGCCGTCGAAGAGGAGCGAGGTCGACGCGATCCGATGGAGCGGTTGCGCAAGGGACTCCGCCCCGAGAAGAACCCGACGGCTTTCTGGACCGTCATCGGCGGCTTCGTGTACATCGCTTTGGGCGCCTTCCTCGCGTTGCTCTAGCCCCTCATCGGTCCGGGCTCGGGCCAGCGTTCGCCTCTACCGCCCGTCGCAGCGTCGTCGTACGTTGCTCACGTGACGGATCCCTCCAAGCTCGATCCGGAAGCCGCCGTGCTGCTCGACGCACCGCAGCCGTTGCGCGATCGCGCCTCCGGCTACGCCGTGGGCTTCGGAATCGGTCTCGCTGCGATCGTCGGGGTCGGAGTCGTGATCGCCTTGTTCGGGGCGCCGCTCCGCGCCGGCGTCGGATACACCGCCATCGCCGCGGGCGTGTTGCTGGCGCTCGCCGGAGGGGCCGACGGCGCCGGCTTGTCGAGCCTCGGCATCGGAGAGGGCATTGGCAGAATGGTCGCTCACGCCAATCCGACCTTCCTGCTCGACGAGGACGGCGCCGATCCGCCGCCACAGCGGGGCAGCAAGAAGTACGGCGTTGCGCTCGAGCCAACGGATCGCCAGGACCTCATCGGGCGACTCCGTAAGAGTCTGCGTCCCGAGAGGAACCCGGCAGCGTTCTGGACCGTGGTTGCCGGCGTGCTGTACGCCGCCATTGGGATCGCCGTGGTGATTCTCTGACAGGGTGTCAGACGGGACCGGTTGCTCCGGTTGCGAGGAAGAGCCCGTTGGCCTGGGCCACGACCCGTCCGTCGACCCGGCATTCTCCCGTCAGCATGAAGCGGCGGCCTCGTTGCTCGACCAGGGTGCCGACGAGTTCGTAGTCGTGATCAGCCGGAGGCGGGTTGCGGAACTGCAGGTCGAGCTTGGCGGTCACCGCCGCGCTCCCGCCGATGAGGATCGCCGTCCACGCCAGGATCTCATCGAGGGCCGTGGCGACGATGCCGCCGTGGAGAATGCCGTGGAAGCCCCGGTAGTCGGTGCGCGGCGTGAACCAGGCACGCACGGAAGTGTCGTTGCGTTCGAATCGATCGATCTGGAGACCGATCGGGTTGTCCGGCCCACATCCGAAACAATGACCGAACTCTGCTCGCACCGCAGCGAGCGTGGCCGGATCGACCGGCGTCATACGCTCGGTGCGTGCTCGTCGAGCAGGGTGACGACGCCGTTCTCGATCGACGAGATCCTGATCAGCGAGTGCACGTTCCATCCGTGGGCATCGAGCAGGCCGCGTCCGGTCATGAACGTCTTCTCGATGATGAAGCCCAGGCCGACCAGTTCGCAGCCGGCTTCCTCGGTGATCTCACCGAGCGCCTGCGCCGTCCGCCCGCCGGACAGGAAGTCGTCGATGACCAGCACCCGGCTGCCCGGCTCGAGCATGCGGCGAGCGACCTCGACGCGGTACTCGGTGCCCTTGGTCGGCGAGGTCACCTCCCGGAAGAACGTGTAGCGGTCGCCGGTGCCCAGGTACTTCTTGGCGTACACGTACGGGATCCCCAGCACATCGCTCGTGGCGGCGGCGGGCGGAATCCCGGAGGCCTCGGCCGTGAGGATCAACTGGGGATCAACCGAGCGGAACGCTTCGGCCAGGCCGTGTCCGACGGCTCGCATGATCGCCGGTTCGACGCGGTGGTTGATGAAGTCGTCGACCATGACGAGGCTGCCTTCGACACGGGCCCGGTCCAGGACCGCCTGAGTGAGATCGAGTTCCATCGGTGCGAGCGTAGCGCGCGCCGATCGCGGTCCGGCAGCCGACGTTGCATCGATCCTCCAGATCGCCCGACCCGTCCCTATCCGTGTGGGCTCTTGGTACGCTCCCGCCGATGCCGAGACGCCCACCCGACTCATCACCACCGAGCGCCGAGGAACGGCGGAATGCTCGCGTCGTGCTCAATCGGCTGAAGAAGCGGTATCCCGACATCGGCACGGCGCTCGATTACGTCGATCCGTGGCAGCTGCTCGTTGCGACGGTGCTCTCCGCCCAGACCACCGACGACAATGTCAATCGTGTGACGCCCGTGCTCTTCGGCCGCTGGCCGACGCCGGAAGACCTGGCGAACGCCGATCCCGAAGCCGTCGAGGAGGTGGTGTTCTCGACGGGCTTCTACCGGCAGAAGACGAAGTCGATCATCAGTCTCGCCACCGACGTCGTCGAGAAGTTCGATGGCCAGGTCCCCGACGAGCTCGACGCGATGGTCACGCTGCGCGGCGTCGGCCGGAAGACGGCGAGCGTCGTGCTCGCCGAAGCATGGGGTAGGCCGGCGATCGCCGTCGACACCCATGTGAAACGAGTCACGGCCCGTCTCGGGCTGACGACGAACAGCGATCCGGTGAAGGTCGAGCACGATCTGCGGGCGTTGTACCCCGAGAAAGAGTGGGCCGGCATCTCGATGCGAATGATCCAATTCGGGCGCGATGTCTGTGACGCCCGCAAACCTCGCTGTTGGGAGTGCCCCCTGGTCGATCGCTGTCCGTATCCGGACAAATCGCCACGACCGTGATCACGCTCCGGCGCACTCGACACGATCGGGAGATCCTGCGACTCGCCGTGCCGGCCCTCGGTGCACTCGCCGCCGATCCGCTCGTGTCGCTCGTCGACACTGCGTTCGTCGGGCGCCTCGGCGCCGACGCCCTCGGCTCGCTGGCGATCGCCGTTGCGGTCTTCACACTCGCATTCGCGGTGTTCAACTTCCTCGCCTACGGCACGACACCGATGATCGCCCGTGCAATCGGTGGAGGTGACCTCGCCGCCGCGGGCCGTATCGCCTTGACCGCCACGGTGATCGGTGCCGCCCTCGGGATTCTCACCGCAGTGATCGTCGCCACCTTTGCGACACCGTTCCTGGAGGTTCTCGGAGCCGGTCCGGACACGCTCGCCGGTGCAGAGCAGTACCTGCGGATCCGGGCGTTGGCGTTGCCGGCCATGATGCTCGTGACCGTGGGACACGGTGTCTTTCGCGGCTACCAGGACACTCGCACGCCGATGATCGTGACCTTTGGCCTCAATGCCGTGAACCTCGTTCTCGACCCGATCTTCATCTTCGGACTCGATGCCGGGCTCGCCGGAGCCGCGTGGGCCACGGTCGTCGCCCAGTGGCTCGGTGCAGTGTGGTTCCTGAGCCTGCTCGCCGTGCGGCGTGAGGCGATGGCGATCTCGTGGGCGCGGCCCCGTCGGACCGAACTGCGTGCGTTCCTCGGCGCGAGCCAGGCCCTCGTCCTGCGCACGTTCGCATTGCTTGGAACCCTGACGGTGGCGACCGCCGTTGCCGCCCGGATCGGGACGGTGGAGGTGGCGTCGCACCAGGTCGCATCGCAGGTGTGGCTGTTCCTGGCCCTCGTGGTCGATGCACTCGCCATCGCCGGTCAGGCCATGATCGGCAAGGCGCTGGCGATCGACCGGACTCACGCCCGAGAGATCGCCGCTCGCCTGCTCGGGATGGGGCTCGTCGGGGGGTTGTTGCTCGGAGCCGTTGTCGCCGCAGGCGTCGGGGTGCTCCCAACCTGGTTCACCGACGACACCGCAGTGATCGATCAGGTACGCGGGATCTACTGGTTCATCGTCGTGATGCAGCCACTCAACGCCGCAGTGTTCGTCTACGACGGAATCGGAATCGGCGCCGGGTCCTTTGGGTACTTGGCGGGCAGCATGGTGCTCGCCGGCGCGCTCTCGACTGCGGCCCTGCTCGCCGTGTGGGCGCTCAGCTTGGGTCTGGCGGCGGTGTGGTGGGCGATGGTGTTGTTGATGGTCGCCCGTCTGGCGACGTTGGTGTGGTGGCACCGGACCGGGCCCTTGGCCGCCTGACCAAGTCCATGCCGCGCGTCTCCGGGAGGCGGAGCGCCAGGAATATGGCGAGGACGACGCCGATTCCGAGGAGGCTGATCGTTCGAGAGAGCCCGATGCTGTCCACGATCGTTGCCCCGATGACAAAGCCGGTGATCGATCCGAGGATCGCGATGTTCGTGACCCATCCGGCGGCCGTGGCCCGAACCCGCGTCGGGAAGAGCTCGGAACGGTGCGCGGTGAAGGTCGGTGTCCACATCGAAGCGCCGGCGCTCGCCAACAGAATCGCCGGTGCCAGGACCCAGCCACTCGTCTGGGTGTAGAACGCAACACCTCCGGCCACTCCGAGTGCGAGTGCGATGACCGTGGTCGGGCGGCGGCCGATCGTGTCGGCCATGCGACCTCCCACGAGGAAGCCCAGTCCGCCGATGCCGGAGAAGACGATGAGGAGGAAACGGGCCGCACCGGCGTCCCACGCCAGGTCGTCCTGCAAACGCTCCAACACGAATTCGAACGCCGGCGAAGTGAACGCCGCCACCAGGAAGGCCATCGCAGCGAGCGGCCAGAAGTGCTTTCCGAGACCTGCGGCCAATGCCTGGCGGAAGGTCACCTTCTTCTCGTACTGGACGTAGGCCCGGCTCTCCTTGAGGAAGCGTCGCAGGAGCGGCACCAACAGCAGACCGAGGCCGGTGAGACCGAACAGAAAGCGATAGGCATCATCGCTCCGCTCGGCGAGAGGCAGGAGGAGGAGCCCGAAGCCGGTGCCCAGACCGAGCGCTCCGGCATAGATTCCGAGGCCGAGGGCACGAACCGACGGCGTGAGCTCCTCAGCAAGGATGACGACCGCAAGTGCGCCGACGGCGATGACGGCCACCCGGGTCACCGATTGCGTCAGGGTGAAGAGCACCGGGCCGGGGAGAAACGCCGTGAGGAGATTGCCAATCGGCAAGAGCAAGAACGCCAGTAGGAACGGTTCACGTCGTCCACGCCGATCGGCGACCAAGGCGAAGGCGAGGCCGGCGAGTGATGCCGCCCGCGTGATGCCGAACACCCAGAACATCCCACCCTCGGTGAGACCCAGCGCATTGCGAGAGAACACGACCGTGTGGGAAATGACGTTGGCCCCGTAGCCCGTGACCAACGCAACCAGCGTCATCAGGAAGATGATCCGCCGATCGTGCAGCGCGAAACGGGACACGCGCTGCGGCCCGGCCCCGATCGTCATCACCTGCTCCGTCCTCGCCGACCTCCGGAGGTCGGCTCGCCCTCGAGTCGTTGTCCGAATAGCACCGGGACTCCGGCGTCGCCCATGAACACCAAAGACCTCGGAACTCCGCCGAGCACAATACTGGCTACGCCGTTCGCACTGCACTGGCAGGGACGCGGCAGCCCCGGGTTGCGCCGGCGCGTGGGTCGAGTCGCCAGCCCGAACGCCTCACGGCTGCCGTGACCGACGCGGCAGCCGCCAGTTGGCTTGAAGGATGAGGTCGAGTCGCGAGTCGCCAGAAAGCCCGATCGCAGTCGATCTGGCTACCGGCTACTCGCTACTGGCTACTTCTTCTGAACATTGTCTTAACCTGGACGTCTCCGGGAATGTGCGTACGCTGACGGCGGTTGCGCACCGTAATCCGTCGATGCAAGGAGACCAGGCCAGGTGGCAGACACTTCGCTGATCGCAGCCTTCTTCGCAGGAGCGGTGTCGTTCCTTTCTCCCTGCGTGCTTCCGTTGCTTCCCGGCTACCTCAGCCTGATGTCCGGTTACTCGACGGCCGAGCTCGCCGAAGGAAACGTGTCGATGGTGCGCGTCGTGCGAGCGACGCTGCTCTTCGTGCTCGGATTCACCCTGGTCTTCGTTCTGTTGTTCGGGGCCGCAGCTACGACGATCGGCAACCTCCTGCGAGACAGTGCCTTCACCACCGCAGCGGGCTGGGTGATCATCGTGATGGGCCTGTTCGTCGCCGTCACCGCGGTGTGGAATCCTTCATTCCTCCTGCCGTTCATGAAGGACCGTCGCAAGGACATCCGTCCGAGTGCCCTCGGGGCGTGGGCACCGCCGGTCATGGGCATGGCTTTCGCTTTCGGCTGGACGCCCTGCATCGGCCCGTTCCTCACTGCGGCATTGGCGCTCGGAGCGAATGCCGAAACGGCCGGCCGCGGCATGGTCGTGCTGGGGTTCTACTCGCTCGGCCTCGGAGTCCCGTTCCTGCTGTCCTCACTTCTGCTGGCCAAGGCCTTCTCGTTCTTCAACGTGATCAAGCGGCACTTCACCGCCATCTCGGTGGCGTCCGGTCTCCTGCTTGCGGGATTTGGAGTCCTGATGGTCACGGGCCGCATCATCGAGCTGAACGCATGGTTCAGTCGAGTGCTCCTGAACCTCGGCCTGGAGAGCCTGGCGGAGGGTGGCTCCGCAGGCATCGGGTCGGTCATCTTCGTCGTCGCACTCCTGGCAGTCATCGCCTATGCGGTCTACCGGGCGTACAGCGCGTCGAAGAAGACTCCGGACGAGACGGAGCGATCGAGCGTCGCACGAGTTGGTCAAACGGAGACCGACGACTGATTACTGACGCCTGACGACTGATCACTGACGACTGATTACTCTCGCGCCCCATGCAGCCGTCCCTTTCTCGTGACGCATTCCTCGAGCTCGCCGCCCGGCATGCCGTCGTCCCGGTGTCGGTCGAAGTCGTCGCAGATCGGGAGACGCCGGTATCGGTCTACGAAGCATTGGTCGGCGACGGCGACGGCTTCCTGCTCGAGTCGATGGAGGGTGGCGAGCGGTGGGCTCGATGGTCGTTCGTCGGGTGGGATCCCGAGTTCACGCTGGTCTCCCGGGACGGGGTGAGCCGGGTTGAAGGTCGGGACATCGAGTTGATCGAGGGAGATCCGCTCACGGTCCTCGAAGACTTGATCGGGCGGTTCGACCACGCAACGCCGGACGAACTCGGGCTACCGCCTGAAGCGGTGCCGCCGCTCTTCGCCGGGTGTGTCGGCTACCTCTCCTACGACGTGGTGCGCTACGTCGAGCGGCTCGAGAACCCTCCGGTCGACGATCGTCAGCTCCCCGAGATGGTGTGGCAGTTCGTCGGTTCGATGGCGGTGTTCGATCGATTCCGTCAGACGGTTCGGTTGATCCGCAACGTGTTCGTCGGCGACGACCCGGCAGCGCAGTACGACGCGGCGGTCGCCGACCTCAACCGCGTGATGGACGACCTCGGCGACTCACCGGCGTACACCATCCAGCCGCGTCCCGGATTCGGAGATCGCCCCGAAGCCGGAACCAACCTGACGCGCCACGAGTTCGAAGCGGCCGTCGAGA
>JASJAX010000017.1 GCA_030066755.1 Acidimicrobiia bacterium | reverse complement strand
TGGTGCCAGTGGAACGGGACGGATCAGATCCGTGGTGAGACGGGTGATCATCATGTCTGGCGCTGCGTGGCGCTGCTCGATGACATGGGCTACCAAGCCCACGGGCGGTCCGCCGTGCTGGGCGTGGTCGCTCCACCCACCCCGAGTCAGCTCCGAGGGCACAAACCGGTCACCATCGGGCACAAACAGCGCATCGTCAGCCATCCCTGCCACGCTAGGAGCCAGATCCGTGATTAGCGAGAAGGTGCGCGGCAGCGAGAGCCGTTTTGGGGATCTGGCTACTGGCGACTGGCGACTGGCGGCCCCGATAGCCGCCGGGCCGAACGCGCGTCCCGCACGGTTCCGCGCCGTAGTTACCTAAATAGTCACTCTGACCAGGGTGTTCGGGCTCAAGACGTAGGCTCCAGAATCCGATAATCTCTCGATGGGGCGTCCACACTTCGCGTGTTCTATTGGAGCTGATCCGGAGTGAGCCGCCGCATGCCCATTTCCCGACTCTCTCGCGCGGCCGCGCTGCTGGCCCTTGCCTCGCTGCTGATTGCCGGCCTGCCCGCAGCCGCCCACTTCGAAGCAGAGGACAACTGGGAAGGGCTCATTCCCGAGACGGATAGCACCCAGGAAGTGGCCTACGCCACCACCGTCTATCCAATGATCTTTCCCCACCTCGCCGGGGAGTACACCTCGATGCCCGATACGTTCGGCGATTGCCGTGGATCGGGCTGCTCGCGGCGTCACCACGGAATCGACATCATGGCGCCGAAGATGGTGCCGCTCGTCGCCGTGGCGTCCGGCACTGTCGGATGGATGCACGATGATCAGGGTGGCAACTGTTGTGCGATGGCCCTTCGCCACGATGACGGGTGGGAGTCGTGGTACATCCACATGAACAACGACACCCCGGGGACCGACGATGGGCAGGGCTGGGGCTTTGCCGAAGGGATCTACTCCGGCGCCCACGTCGAGGCCGGACAGCTGATCGGCTGGGTCGGGGACAGCGGCAACGCCGAATGGACGGCCCCGCACACCCACTTCGAGCTGCACGACCCGAACGGCACGATCATCAACCCGTACGAGTCCTTGCTCGCCGCCACGATCATCTATGAACCGTGGACGGCGAGCGATCCCGCCGGTTGCGACTTTGATGCCGACGGACACCACGACCTCGTCATCGGCGTTCCCGGCGAGGACCGCGGCGGCCGGACCGACGATGGGACCATCGTCGTAGTCGACGGTGGTGAAGTCGGGCCGGACACTTCGCAGTCTGCGCTGTGGCATCAGAAGTCACCGGGCGTCCAGAACAAGCCCGAGTCCGACGATCGATTCGGTGCCGCGACGACCTGCGGCGACGTCGACGGTGACGGTTACGACGATCTGATCATCGGTGTTCCCGGTGAGGACCTGTGGAGAGCCGATGCCGGTGCGTTGAATGTCCTGTACGGCTCGCCGTCAGGCCTCGAGGCGGTTGGGACGAACTTCTGGCACCAGAAGTCCGACGGGGTTCCCGCGAAGCACAACGAAGGCGATGCGTTCGGAGCCGCCCTGGCAACGGGTGACTTCAACGGCGACGGCTACGCCGACGTCGCAGTTGGTGTTCCGGGCGAGATCCTGTCGGATCTCGACAATGCCGGCATGGTGCTGGTCTTCGAGGGTCATCCCTCCGGGTTTGGCGTCGGATCGATCCAGAAGTGGAACCAGCAACGCGAGGGAACCGTCGGTACGGTCGGTGCAGACGATCGTTTTGGCGAAGCTCTCGCAGTCGGTGACTTCAACGGCGACGGCTACGCCGACTTGGCCATCGCCGCGCCGGGTGACAACGGCGGTGCAGGCATGGTCATGATGCTCTACGGCAGCCAGTTCGGCCTCCGGCTGGTAGGGACCGAAGGGCTGATCCAAGGCGTGGACGATCTCAAGGGTGCTGAGCAGGCGGGCGACGCCTTCGGTGCCTCTCTGGCCGCTGCCGACTTCGACGGTGACGGCTATGCCGACCTCGCCATCGGCGTCCCGGGCCAGGCGGTCCAGGGGAACGAAGGTGCCGGTGCGGTGCACGTCGTGCCCGGCGGCCCGAACGGCATGGATCGGTCGGGCGATTCGGTGATCACCGGCAACGCAACGCCGTTACCGCTGGGCGCAGGCTTTGCGCTCGGGACGGCCCTCGCCGCGGCCGTCTTCACACCGGACGGTCACGCGGACCTTGCGGTCGGCGTCCCCGGCTGGGAGTCCGGAGCAGGTGCGGTCGGCGTGATCAACGGCAGCTCGCAGGGCCTCATGGAATACGACGCCACCGTCTTCACTCAGGACTCCACGAAGATTCTCGACAAGGTCGAAGCCGGCGATGGGTTCGGATACTGGCTCAGCTCGGGCGACTTCCTCGGGCTCGGTTCGGCGTGGCTGGTCATCGGCTCCCCGTTCGAGGACCTGAGCGGGAACGCCGATGTTGGTGCGATTCACGTACTCCCAGGCGGCCTCGGTGGCGTTTCGGGGTTCGGCAGCTACTACATCAAGCAGAACACCACAGGGATGCCGGGGAGCAACAACCCCGGAGACGGGTTCGGCCATCTCGGTAAGGTCGGCCGCTAGCCGAACCACCACCGCACGCCGGCACGCCATAATCGAGCGCGATGTTCCACGTCGTGCTCTTCCGGCCCGAGATCCCGCCGAACACCGGCAACCTCATGCGTCTGTGTGTCAACACCGGCTGCCGGCTTCACCTGATCCACCCGCTCGGCTTCGAGTTGGACGACGCCCGGCTGCGCCGTGCGGGCCTGGACTACAAGGAGTACGCCGAGGTCGAACATCACGAGGACTTCGCGGCGTACCTCTACGAGGCCGCTCCCGATCGACTCTTCGCCTACAGCCAGCACGGCGACACGCGCTACACCGACGTCGAGCTGCGATGGGGTGATGCCTTGCTGTTCGGGCCGGAGTCGGTTGGGCTTCCGTCCGAGGTGATGCACCATTCGGCCGTGACCGATCGGCTGCGGATTCCGATCGCCGCCGGCGGTCGCAGCCTGAACCTCGCCAACGCTGCCGCCATCGCCGTCTACGAGGGGTGGCGACAGCTCGGGTTCGCCTCCGAGTAGCGTGGCGCCCATGGTCCACCGACATCCCGTGAAGGTGCGGTTCTACGAGCTCGACCCGTACAACCACCTCAACCACGCTTCCTACATCCAGTACTTCGAGGTCGGCCGTGTCGAGCTCCTCGAGTCGCTCGGTTTCAGCCTGGCGACGATGAAGAAGCGGGGCTTCCACCTCGTGGTCACGGCGATCGAGACCCGCTTTCTCGCTTCGGCCGGCCCGCACGACGAACTGATCATCGAGACTCGGGTCGCCCGGCTCAGGCGAGCGACATCCATGTGGCGCCAACGCATTCTGCGTGGCGATGACGTGCTGGCCGAGCAGACGGTGACCGCAGCGATGACCAACACCAACGGCAAGCCGGTGCGGTTCGCTCCCGAGCTGGCGGCGGCGCTCGAGCCCTACCTCGAGCCGTGACTCCGGCCGAGATCGCCGGCGACGTCGAGCGGCTCGCCTACCGGTCGTGGCCGGCCCAAGAGGAGGAGCAACTCGTCGGGTGGGTCCTGCGCAGCAGCCCCGGCCTGAGGACCCGTCGCATCAATTCGGCAACCAGTCCGATCGGTCCCGGCATGGATGCTTCTGAAGCCGAGCAACGGATTCGGCGGTGGTACGAGGAACGAGAGTCGGACCCGATCGTGCGCATCCTGTCGGTGAGCGATCCGGGGATCGACGCCCACTTCGCCTCTGCCGGGTGGGAGTCCGAGGCGCCGACTCTCGTCATGACGGCGGTCTTGGACCAACGCAGGACCGAACCCATGAGCCGTCTGGCTTCAACGATCGATTCGGCGTGGGCCGATGCCAAGCAGCGGTTGACCGGCATGTCCGACACGGTGACCGCCACGTGGTTGCGGCGAGCCAGCGACATCCGAGGCGCCACCGCCTACGCATCGGTGGTGCACAACGGCACCGTGATCGCGATCGGTCAAGGTGTCGTCGAGGACGGATGGCTCGGTCTCTTCGATCTCAATACCGATCCCGCCTACCGCCGGCAAGGTATCGCGGACGGCATCGTCGCCGATCTCGAGCAGTGGGCGGGGGATCTCGGGGTTTCCCATGCCTATCTCCAGGTCGAAGAACAGAACCACGCCGCCCGCCAGCTCTACGCCAAGCGCGGTTACGACAATGTCTACTCGTACTGGTACCGACGACGAGCGTGATGGAGGAGGGCAGGCTGGAGGAGCCCGGGTCGATACATAGGACCACAGCCGGTTGCTGCCCAGGTGGCGTGTGGATGCCCTGAACGTGAATTCTGCGGCGTTGCCGGCGCGGGCAATGGTGGAGCCGGGCTTCGGCGCCGGCCCCACCGACCGTGCTGGCGCTCAGACGCCCTTGTGTGGGCGGTTCGCCTCAGTCAACGGGGTCACGGCCTCTCTGGAGATGATGCTCTTGTGGCCGTCTTCCCACTCGACCTCGACCGAATCCCCATGGATGGACAGGATCCTGCCGGTTGGTGGCACCTGTCCGACCTTCTTGGTGAGTCGGGTTACTCGGGTTCCGCTGCGAAGCATGGTTCACCTCCTGTGCCCATCCTGTCGCCGGGCGCGGCGTGCGGTATGGGTCGAAGGTCCTTCTCGGGGAAGTAGCGAGGCGTGATGGCTCTGCCATCACGTGCGAGTAGCGAGTAGCGAGAGTGGTCCGGTGGGTGGGGGCGGGCGCAGACGCGCAACGACCGGCCGGGAGGCAACCATCGGCCGGTCGTTGGTTGGTCGCCTGCAGCTCAGCAGGGCGGGCTGGTCTGCACTCGGCGGGGTTCGGGAGCGCGGGGGAGGAGCCGCGTCCCCGCCCGAATCAGGGCGTTGCCGACGAGTGATCGCAGCGGGGCAGTGGACTCATCGACAGGCATCTCGGGGAGGCGTGTGTCGATGCGCTCTGCGTGCAGGCGGCGGGCGTAGTCGTGCATGTGGTGATTCATCAGGTTTCCTTTCGTGTTGCCGTGGCTTCGTGGCCGGCGAGGAATCCCTCGAGGAGGCGGCTCACCTCGGGGACGCTGTCGCGGCGGAGCCCGTAACGTTTGTCGTCGTCACCGACCGTGATGCGGACGAGCCCGGCGCTGCGCAGTACACGCAGGTGGTGGTGTGCGGTCGACTTGGCGAGGTCGACCCGTCCAGCGAGATCGCGGAGTCCGATGTCGCCTTCGGCGAGGACTCCGAGAATGCGCAGCCGCTTCTCGTCACCGAGTGCCTTGAAGACCTCGACCATGTACACCGGCGGAGCATCGAGATCACCCTCGAGGACCTCATCGGGCACCGAGTAGCAGAAGATGCGCATGCTGCCGTGCTCGCTGATGACCACCCACGGGCGCACGATCACCGATGGGATCAGCAGCACGCCGCTGACGCTCGGCTGCATCTCGAAGGTGATGCCGTTGGTGGCCTTCTCCACCAGGCGTGCTGGACTCATGGTGCGAGCCATCGCCCGCGTGGAGGCCGCGTCGCGTTCGATGACCGGTTGCACTCGGCCGAGCCAGTCACCGGCGGCGTCATCGAGCCGGCGGAGAATCGAGGCCAACGTCGGTCCGGTCTCGTTCGGTGGCGCCTCGATCAACTTCCGGAGGGCGACGTCGTGGTGTTCGTCGTCGAACAGTGTCGCCACCACGCTGGTGTCGCCTTCAGCGGCGGCGGAGATGGCTTCGTCGACCCCAGCGGAGCGGCCCTTGACGCCGCACTGGAGCAGCGTCGTGCGGAGGGCAACGGCGTCCATTGCCTCGAGATGATCGGCGAGTCGGGCGGTTGTACGTGGCGTCGGCAGTTCGTGGGCGATGCCGAGCAGGGAGAGCCAAAGTTCGCCGCAGCAGTCCATGTCGTCGAGCTCGGCTCGGAGCTCAGGATCACGGTCGAGTCGTTCGATCAACATCGAACCGTCCTCATACTCGCCGAGTTCGATCCCACCATGCAGGACGAACAACGACAGCAATGCCTCGTAGACCGGGTCGGTTTCGACCACAACGGACAGCCGGCGTTGCCGGTCGGTGAAATCCTGCACCTTGGGTCCGGTGACGGTCACAGCGTTCGCTCCTCGGTGAGTTGTTCGATCTACATCGAACGCTATCACCAAGAGCGACTGGTGTCAACCGTGGAGGTCGTTGGAGTCCCGCTCGGGGCTCAGGCCTCGAAGGTGGCGTCGATGTAGGCCTCGATGAACCGGTCTCGGTTCTCTTCGGTGTCGTCGGAGGCGAGGGCGTCGGCCGCACCGGCGAGACGGGCGTTCTCCCGCATCCAGTCGGGGAGGTGCTCCGCTGCGGTCGTCCAGGCCCCCTCGGCGCGGGTCTCGTCCCAGTCGAGGTAGAGGTGGAAGCCGGCGCGGATCGTCTCCTTGCCGAGCTTCTTGCTGTGGATCTTGGTTGGGAGCGAGCTGAACAGCTCGATGCTGTAGCTCTCGCCGTTGTCCCACATGAGGTCGAAGAACAGCGCGTCGAGGATCTCGACGGCGTCCGGGTTCTCGACTGCGGCAAATGCCTCCCAAGCCTGGTCCACCGCCTCGTCGGGGGGCATGGTCACGAAGGTGCGCTCACCGGCGGGCATGAGGTCCAAGCTCAGGTCGAAGGCGCTGCCCGCTCCCTCGTCCCACTCGAACGTGATGAGCGGCTCGAGGCCTGCGTGGGGCTTCAGTACCTCGTAGGCGGTGAGGTCATCGCAGTCATCCGGGAAGTGCTCCATTGCGAGATACCCGACGTCGACGGGCGCGTCGGGCAGGAACAACGAACCGCCGCCGTGTTCGAGACGGAGGTCATGGAAGTCCTCACTGAGTTCGGCGAAGAACGCCGAGAGGTCCATTGGGCTTTCGTCCCCCTTCAGAGCTACACGTAGTCAATCGGCACGATAGGCCTTCTTTCTGAAGTTCTGCAGTCCATCGCAGCCAGGTCGTGTCGTGTGAACCGTGTCCGCCATGCCACTTTGGGGCTGGACGCGCCTGCCTGCGCATCGACTTCATTGATTGATCCCGTAGCCACCGTATCCGTCGTAGCCTCACGGCCATGGTTGACGTCGAACGCCGCGAGCCGCAATCGGTCCACATCCCGGTGGGACCCGACCTCGCACTCCGAACCCTCGTGCGGGGCGGCGGCGACGCTGTCCCGTTTGTGCTCGTCCATGGTCTCGCATCGAATGCCCGACTCTGGGACGAGGTTGCCGACGTGGTTGCCGCGACCGGCCACAGCTCCGTCGCGGTCGACCAACGAGGGCACGGTCGCTCATCACAGGTCGACGACGGCTACGACTTCGCCACTCTCGCCGACGACCTAGCTGCCGTCATCGACGCAACCGTCGACCGCCCGGTCATCGCCGTCGGTCAGTCGTGGGGCGCCAACGTCGTCCTCGAACTCGCCGCGCACCACCCCGATCTCGTACTCGGGCTCGGACTCGTCGACGGCGGATTCATCCGTCTCGCCGACGCCTTCCCGTCGTGGGAGGAGGCACAGTCGCTCCTCGCCCCGCCTTACTTCGACCACCTGACAAAGTCTCAACTCGAAGCGATGATGCGCCAGCACCTCGAAGGCTTCTCCGAGACCGCAGTTGCGGCGCAGCTGGCAAACTTCGAGGAGAATCCCGACGGTACGGTGAGGGCCCGACTCCGGCGACACAATCACATGACGATTCTCCGTCAACTCTGGGATCACGACCCTGACTCGATCGCACGTGGACTCGACGTCCCAACTCGGCTGATCGCCGTCAATGGGGGTGGACCGGCGCGTCCAGACCGGGTCGAAGCCTTTGCCGCTGCATCCGACTCAATCACGCTTCACTGGGTCGACGGCCACCACGACATCCACGCCGAACAGCCGGGTGTCGTCGCAGAGATCCTGATCGACCTGGCCCGTGAGGCGGCGACGTGATGGGCCGGGTCATCATCATGGGGTCGGGAGAGCTCGCCCCTCGGCTCGTTGCGACCCATCGCTCCGGCATCGAAGCCGCAGGCGCCGACGAGGTCGTGATCCTCGACACCCCGTTCGGGTTCCAGGAGAACGCACCGCAACTCACCGAGAAGCTCGTCGACTTCTTCGACACGAGTCTCACTATTGCGACGCGGGTCGCCGAACTCCGTCACCGCAATGCGGGAGCCGTCGATCAGGAACGGTTCATTGCGGCGATTCGCAACGCCCGCTATCTGTTCGCCGGTCCCGGGTCGCCGTCGTACGCACTCGACATCTGGCGTGAGGTCGACGCGGGCCCGGCGTTGCGCTCCGTGGTCCAGTCCGGAGGGACGCTGACCTTCGCCTCGGCCGCTTCGCTGACGCTCGGCCGTTCGGCGATCCCGGTGTACGAGATCTACAAGGTAGGGGAGCCTCCCCGCTGGCTCGCGGGTCTCGACGTGATGACCGATCTCGGGCTGCCGTGCGTGATCGTTCCCCACTGGAACAACGCCGAGGGCGGGAACCACGACACGAGCCGCTGCTACATCGGGGAGCGCCGGTTGGCCGTACTCGAACGTGAGCTCGACGTCGGCATCATTGGCGTCGATGAGCACACCGCTGCGGTCATCGGCTTCGGCGCCGGGACGCTGACGGTCGCCGGGCTCGGCACAGTGACGCTCCGAGGCGAAAACGAGCACGTGCTCGACTCAGGATCGTCTCTGGGTCTCGATCAGGTGGCAAAGATCCTCGGAGCGCCCAGTGCGTCCCCAGTTGGCGATTCGCCGACGGGGGAATCCACCACCCTTGCCGATGCGATCGCTGCCGGCGACGGTGATCGCATCCTCGCGGTGCTGCTCGAGCAGGAAACGCTGACGGCCGAAGATCCCGCCGCACGTAGCCGGTTCCGCTCCATGTTGGTTGAGGTCGTCGACGCAGCCCAGGCTGGACTCCGCGACCCTCGGGAAGTGATTGGCGGGTACGTCGAGCTCCTGCTCGATCTCCGACGGCGTGCGAGGGTTGCCGGCGATTACGCGGCTGCCGACGAGGTCCGCGACGGTCTCGCTGCGCTCGGAATCGAGGTGCGGGACACGGCCGACGGCCACGAATGGGTGTTCACGAACCCCGAGTAGCGCTCACCCTCCGGATCAAACCTGCATCTCGAGGAGGCGATCGAGGTCGCCGTGGACCTCGAGGCCGGCATGTCGCCCGGTTCCCTCGAACAGGACGTCTCCGTCCCTGGTCCGCAGCGACACCGTGATCTCCGACAACATCGTCTCGCCGACTCGGTCGCCCATCTGCTCCCGGGTCGGGCCGTAGAGCAGGCCGCCCGTGGCTCGATGGGCGGTCATCTCGAGCACGCTCGTGCGGTCCGAGACCTGCCACTCGACGGCGTCGTCGGTGATGCGGAGGCGATCGGTTGCCGCCTTGGTGTAGGTGGCGAAGCGATGCAGGGACCCGTCGTGCCAGAGCCCGATGATGAAGCCGGGGAACGCGGAGAACAACCAGGGGATGATTGCGATCGACGCAACGAAGCTCGTGCCAACGGATGCGAAGTGGTTCGACTGCATCCAGACGTATCCGGCGGGGAACGACTTCCCCCAATCCTTCTCGCAATAGCCACGTCCTCCGGTGAAGTCGACGGTGGTGCCATCGAGCGTCAGCGCTCCAGCGAGAGCGTGATCGAAGCTGACTACCCCGTGGTTGCACTCCATCATCGGGACCCAGCCGTAGGGGCCCATGATCCCGGGGGAGGTGAAGGACACCGGCCACGGGATCGGATCGATGAGCTCGACGGTGCCGGCGATCGGGCGGTCATCGTCGGTGATGTCGAGCGTGAAGCCGGACGCAGAGAACCGGTTTGGGCCGATGCGGACGTCGAAGACATCACGTGCTGCCTCGAAGGCGTCGGCGGGATAGCGGTGATACGTGGCGTCGCCGGTGGTGCCATCGAGCACCTGGACGAATGAGTGGTGATGGTCCGGATCGTCGCTGAGGAAGATGCCGGGGATCACGGCCAGGCGGTGTTGCTCGCCGGGGTCGACGATCTTGTAGTACCAGCCCTCGAAGAACGGCGGCTTGCGGCGATGGCCGTGATAGCGCTCAGGGTGGAAGAGGTTTCGCAACATTGGGCGACCCTACCTGGGCAGACCACGCGCTGGTTCGGAATCCGATCGGGGCCTGCGCTCCAACACCACTTCTAGACTTCGTCTCTCCGGGCCCGTAGCTCAGTTGGTTAGAGCAGAGGACTCATAATCCTTCGGTCGCAGGTTCGAGTCCTGCCGGGCCCACTGGGTGTGGTCTCCGAGACCGACGGCTGTTCGCCGTCGGTCTCTTTCTGTTCTCGGTTGTGCGGATGGCGTTGCTCCTCGGCGTACCCGTTGGCTGCGTTCTCTCTGCTTGGCGCAGCATTGCCCTTGGTCGTGCGTTACAGGGGCGAGGGTTCGAGTCCTGCCGGGCCCACTGGATGTGATGACCGAGGCCGCCGGCTGTTCGCCATCGGCCTCTTTCTGTTCTCGGTTGGCCGGATGGCGTTGCTCCTCGGCGTATCGGTCGGCTGCGTTCTCGCCGCTCGGCGCAGCGTTGCGGTCATTGGTGGGTTGCGGGGGCGAGGGTTCGAGTCCTGCCGGGCCCACTGGATGTGATCCTTACAACGTTCCTGCTCGGTGCGCATCAAGGTATCTGGAACAACCGGCTCTCTCTGGCGCTCGGGATCCCGACCGCAATCTACGTTGTTGCCGCATTCGCCACGTCTGCCTGGTTGGGGATGGGCGGATTGATCGGCCTGTTCGTGTTCGGAGCGTTCCTCTGACTCGTGGTGGAGTGTCGCACTGCCATGCGGTTCGCATGGCTCCGCCAACACACGGCTGACTACCTTCCGGTCAAGCAGCGATTCGCCGATCCAGCGCCGCTTGCCAGGTTTGTTTACAACGCTGCCTTCTGGGTGTTCCTGCTCCCGTTCTTCTCCGCGATGGACGACAGAGTCGGGTTCGTTGCATTTGCTGGGGTGATCGTCGTGAGATTTGCATCGAACTGGTACACGAACAATGCTCTCGATCTCAGTCCCGGGCACTACGACGCCTATCCCTTCCGCATCCCCTAGAGGCTCCGGCCGCTTGTCCCCTGGGTGGCCGACTCGCAGTGGTCTGTCACATGGCGATGACGGTTGTGCCTTGGTTGTGGCCCTCGCCTACGGAAGTGATCGCAGCAACGGCGTCGTCCAACGGGAACACCTTGTCGATGACCGGCGTGATCTTGCCTGTCTCTGCTAGCTCCCGAAGCGTGCTCAGATCCTCCTTGTTCTCCATGGACAGGAAGGGGCGGCCCTGCTGTTTGGAGAACAGGGAAGCAAACGTGACCTTGAGCGGGTGTCCCAAGCCGCCGAACCAGCCGGTCGGAGCTGGTGCTCCGTTGGCCAACAGCAGCCCATCAGGGGTGAGCACGCTTCGCATGTCCTTCAGCGAGTGGGCTCCGACATTGTCGAAGATGAGGTCGTATTCAGGTTTGCCCCTGGTGAAGTCCTGTTGCGTGTAGTCGATGACGTGGTCTGCACCAATGGATCGAACCATCTCGAGATTGCGGGTGCTGCAGACCCCGGTGACCTCCGCGCCCATTGCCTTGGCGATCTGGACGGCGAAGGTGCCGACACCACCGGAAGCCCCTGCTATGAGCACGTGCTGCCCCTCTTGCAGGTCGCCGTGGTCGCGCAGCCCTTGGAGGGCCGTGAACGCCGACACGCCAATCGCTGAGGCCTGTTCGAACGTGAAGTTGGCCGGCTTCAACGCCACTGCCTCCGATGTCGTGGCGGCGTACTCGGCAAACGCTCCTTTGGCTGAGCCGAAGACCTCGTCGCCGACCGCCAGTTGCGTGACATTCTTCCCGACAGCCTCAACGATCCCGGAGATGTTCTGCCCGATCACGCCGCTATCAGCAATGAACCTCTTGAACATCGGACGCATGACCCTGGGGAGTCCACGGACGCCGTAGACAGCTCCAATGTGGATCGACGCTGCCCGAACCCGCACCAACACACCGTCATCGTCAACAACGGGCGTTTCGACTTCACCAATCCTCAGAACCTGGCTCGGGTCCCCGAACCCGTTCTGGACAATCCCCTTCATCACGCTCCCTCTCCTAGATCGGCACAGAACGCCGCGCCCTCACTCTCATGAGGCGTCACTTCATCATTGCAGCGTGCTTCCCCGACTGCGTCACCGGCACATGGGCACCTGTTCGGCTACACCGCGAACCAGGTCGCCGAAGTCTTCATCGTATTCGTCCATGAACCGCACGACGATGACATCGTCGGGCAACAGCAGCACATGGTTTGCCCCGTACCCCTGCATGTACACGACGTCGACACGACAGTCCGACGTGTTGACGGCTCTCGACCAGAAGGAATCGCGATACGTGACCTCGCGGTTGCCGGTTGGGTATCCGGGCCATTCACTTCGGAAGAGCGCCTCCTGCGTTCGCTTCCGGTGCAGAAGCTGTTGCCCGTCGTGGACTCCTTCGTTGGTGAACAGCAGGGCGATCTTTGCCGCCTCGTCGAGCGTGGGCGTGGCCCCGTACGCCAGCAGCGGGATGCCACGCGTGCCCTCCGCCTCGAGCGTGTGTAGCACGGTGAACTGCTCAGCGCCGATCGGAACGAGCACGTTGTCACGGACCAGGTCCCAATAGAAGACCCCCGTGCCCTCCTGTTGCTCGACGTAGTTCTGCATCGCATAGGAGAGGACGAAGAAGTTGGTCGACGCGTAGTTGAACACTTGTCCCGGTCCCTCGGGCCGGTCTCCGAGCGTGGCGATGTTGTTGATCGACTCCTCTGCTGTCTCGGCCAGCACAAGGAGCGCTGCAAGGTCTTCGAACCGCTCACTTCCCGCGGTACCCGTCGCCATGCTGAGCGCGTGGTGGAAGGACACACCCCGCCATGCAGGGTTCGACGCCAGGGCAGGCACGTGATCGGTGATCAGCTCGTCGAAGATCCCTTCGCCGTACCGCTCCGCCAGATACAGGAGAGCAAGGGCACCGGCCATGCTCTTGCTGACCGAGTAGACGCCGTGGCGCATCTCGCTCGGGTAGGGATATGCTCCATGCCGTGTGCTGGCCGATTGCACATACAGCTGCTCGTCGACCAACACGGCCCCAACACTCGTGGATGCATTGGTCAGCAACGATCGGTCGAAGTAGTCGGCGATCTCACCGTCCACGTCGAGGTCGCCCAGTGAGCGGACCGGCAACCTATCCGCACTGGTCTGGATGTGCCGCTCGATGGCTTGGCTCGCTTCGGCGTAGACCTGCGGCTCGTAGTCGGCCGGCAGCATGACCCTCATGTCGCCCAGCTGACCATCTGCGTGATCGGCCGTCTCCTGACTGCACTGCACGTACACGTTGCTCGCAGCGTCCGGCGTGTAGATGAACGTCGCCACACAGTTCCGAACTTGTCCGATGTAGCGGTCCCTCAGCGACAGCGGGAAGGAGGCTCGACTCCACTCGCCATCGCCTTCCTCCTGCCACACCGCTCCCGCCCCGACGAACACATCCCACAGACTGTCGCTCTCATGTCTCGTGATGATGATGTCCCGCTGGAGTGGAATCAGCTCTCCATCGTGGACAACGAAGTCCACAGCGAAACGCGGGAACACGTTCTCTCCGTCGTAGTAGTCCCTCTCGATCGGGAACGTCAGCTCCGAATCGGAGAACGTCAGGGAGCCGGAGAATCCATGCGCCGGCTCAACGGCCCACTCGGGCTTGGCGAAGAAACTCATATCGATGAGCGGCAGGATGTCGTCACGCTGCAGCTGTGCCACCGTCAGTTGATCGCGGGGTTCACTCAGCCTCGGTCCCGACCACGGATCAGGGGCAGAGCCACAAGCACCGACCACCATGGTGAGGCAGACCAAGACAGGGATCAGACGCTTCCCCATGGACATCCTCTCTGCTTCTTCATGAATGATCACTCCGGTCCGCTGCAGCGACCGGGAATCCTAGGTGGCAGCCCGTTTCAAGCCACAAGCCGCGGCAACGACGTGGAGTGGCACTAAGGGAGACCGGAACTCGCAACCCTCGCCGTGTCCGATCCTTCACAGGCTGATGCCGCTCCCACCGATAAGCCCGAACTCGGCGCTACTCCAATGGGTCTCCCAGGATCTTCAGGTGTGAAAGCTGTCCTATAAGGCCCACTTGTTGTGGCTTGGACAACGTTTCTGTTTCGTCGCCGACGCCGTGCCATGCATCGAGGTTCCGCCTTGACTGCCTGCTCGCTCGGACCCGGGATCTGGAGTTCTGTACGGTAGTGCGGCGTTGTTGTGCGAGAAGAGCTCGGAATCCAGCGTCCTCGGTGACCGTTCGCGCCGTGGGCTCCCGCAGAGTTCATTAGTCTTCCCAAATGGGGACCGATGCGGTCGGAGAACACTCCGAGGATCAGGCAATCCCTGGCGAGGACGCTTTCGCTAGTGACGCAGTCAGTGATTTGATCGCGACCAAGTACGCCGCGCCCGTCACCGTGCCAGATTTGCTGGCAAGGTCCGATCTCGTCAGCCACTTGAGTGATCGGCACGGACGGTTCGCGCTGATCAGTGCTCCAGCCGGTTGGGGCAAGTCGTCACTTGTAACCGCGTGGTACGAGACGATCGCGGCCGACCAGTCCTTTGCCTTCCTCAGTCTGGAGTCGGCCGATGACGATTCGCCGCTCTTCTGGAGCTACGTGCTCGCAGCGCTGCGAACGGTTCGCGCCGAGTTCATGGACGGAGCAGACGCCATGTTGCGGTCGGCCGGGGTGGATCCAATGCGCGGAGTCATCCCGCGCCTCATCAACGAGCTTTCGATGAGCGACAATCCCATCGTCCTGGTCCTCGATGACTATCACACGATCACCAAGCAGGCGATCCACGATTCTGTTCTGTTCCTGATCGACCATCTGCCGCCGTGCCTGAGTGTCGTTATCACTACCCGATGGGATCCACCGTTTCCGCTCAGTCGGCTTCGGGCATCTGGGGGGATGACCGAGCTGCGTGCCGCTGACCTTGCACTCACGGTCGACGAGGCTGCGCAGCTGCTCTCAAATCGGTTCGGTCTGGCCTTGCCGGACGACGCTGTGGAGGAGCTCCACAGGAGAGCGGAGGGGTGGCCTGCTGGACTGCAACTGGCCGGAATCTCGATGCAATCCGAACCAGATCCCGAATCATTCGTGAGGCGATTCTCCGGAGAGGACCGCAACGTTGCGGACTACCTCACCGGAGAAGTGCTGACGCGATTGCCCGACTCGCGCCGGGACTTCTTGCTCCGCACATCGGTGCTCGACCGTCTCAGCAGTGATTTGTGCGATGAGGTCGCCGGAGTTTCTGATTCACACGACACTCTGGAAGCCCTGGAGCGAACGAACCTCTTCTTGATTCCGCTCGACAATCGGCGGATTTGGTATCGCTATCACCATCTCATGCGGGACTGGCTCCGGCACGAGCTAGGCCGGACGGAGCCTGGGGCGGCCGCTGAGTTGAGAATCACCGCGAGCCGTTGGCACGCTGAGCGTGGAAGGCTGGAAGCGGCCGTCACCTATGCGATTGCGGGCGGCGATCCGAAGCTGGCCGCCGATTGGATCGACCGTTACGTGACGCACTGGCCGCAAGTGAACTGGCCACTCCTCGGCTCCTGGTTCAAGCAGCTGCCCGACGACGTGATCGAGCTGCATCCAATCGCAATTACGGCGCGGGTCTGGCTCGGGATGGTCACCGGCGATTTGGCAGGAGCGGCTCGTTGGATCGAGTCGGCCGAAGCAGGCATCGACTCGGTGCCAGCCGATCTGCGACCCACCTCTGAGATCATGGCCGAGCTGTTCCGTGTCGCCGTCGCCTTCTTCGATGGCGAGATGGAGTGGGCCCGAGAAGGGGCAAGAGTGATCGCCGACGAACTCGGGCGCCCCGACAGCGCGATGGTACGACCGCTCCGCCCTGCAATGCATGCCGGGGCGATTGGCCTAGTGGCTCTCAATTCTTTCTGGACGCTCGGCGCCCGTGACTCCATTCCCGTTCTGCAAGAGGCGGTGACGACACGTGCGGAGGCCTCCATTCCTGACGACGGGTTTGCCTCGTTGCTCGCTCTAGCTCACTCCGAGGTCGGCGAGTGGGATGCCGCTGAAGAGGCCGCAGCCGTTGCTTTCACAGTTGCGCGCCACTTCGATGGGTACGCCTGGCCCGACCTGATGCCAGCCCACTATGCCCTCGGGCGGACCCTCGTGGCCCGGGCTGAGCGCCAGTCGGGAATCGAGGAGATCAACAAGGGCTTGGAAATGGCGCGCCAGTTTGGGTGGCCTATCTTCACCGCTTACGGCTGCCTGGTTCTTGCCGATGCGTTGGATGACTATGTCGAGAAGCGCGCGTTGGTGCGAGAGGCCAGAGAACTGATCGACGCCGCTGCGGATCCGGGACGGCTGCCCGAACTCATCGCCGCCATGGAGCGCAAGCTCGCGATTCGTCGACCCGCCAAGGCCTCGCCGGGGTCGGTGTACGTTGAGCCTTTGACCGACCGAGAGCTCGAGACACTTCGCCTGCTGCAGACCGATCTCTCCCAGCGGGAGATTGCCGACCGGCTCTACATCTCCCACAACACGATCAAGGGCTACACGAAGTCCATCTATCGGAAGCTCGGGGTCTCCTCGCGAGCATCGGCGATCGAGATCGGGCGCGAACTCGATCTCATCTAGCCAGCTTCGCCGAGGCTCCCGTCAGTCGGCGAGGACCCGCTCCAGGAACGCCTCGCCCCGCAGTGGACGCTTGCGGACGTAGTCGAGTACGAAGCGCCCCATCAGCTTGCGGTCCTTGCCGAGGTAGTAGAGCATCCCGATGAAGTCGTGGAGGATTCGGTGAACTCTATGCGTGTGGGTAGCCACGAACCTGCACTCTTCGAGTTCGTCGGCCTCACCCGACCACAGAATCTTTGCCAGCAAGAGCACCGAGTCGAGGCTTGTCTCGTTCGCCACGGGCAACCCTCGGGCATCGGTCGGATGGATGAGGATCGGCTGTTCCACCTGGGAAAGTCGAGACACCAAGCGTGGACCGAGGGCTGTGTCGTTGTTCGCGAGGTCGCTGCTGGGGAAAAGGCAGATGCCGTCGAGTCCTAGCTCTTCCAGACAGTGATCGATAGCCCCGATCGCCCGACCTTCGTCACTGGCATCGATCGCACCGACAGCCAGGAACTCGCCCGGGTACTCAGCTGCACACCGTGCAAGCGCGGTGTTGTAGCGCATGAGGAACTGGTCGACCTCGCCGCTGGGGAGCAGCCACAGCTCAGGGAGATCGAGCGTCACGTGGCATAGATCTCCATGGTCTTCCTTCCACGTCTTGATCCGCCCGATGTCGAAGCGGAGCGATGGGTCCGGCTCGATCCCCAACGCTCGAATGTCGGCCTCGATGGCTTCTGGTATCGCGTGTAAGTGGAGCTGCGGTAGCGGGCCCGAAGGGGTGGCGATAGCGCTCACGGGTACCGTCTCGTCGGCGAACAACACCTGCGCGTTGCCGCGATACATCCTCTCGCGATACGCCTTGGGGAAGCTCTCGTCCAACTGTTGTGTCCAGTACGCCATCTTCGACTTGCCCGCCCACGGGAAGTCGGATGAGAACACAACATGGCTGGGGTCAGTGAACTCGAGCAAAGAAGGGATTGCATCGCCGGTCACAAACTTGGCGGTGTCGAGATACAGCTGGTCTTTCCATGCGTCGAGTTCCGCGGCCTGGATGGGCCGCTCGCGCCGCAGCACCTCCGCGATGGCCGGCAGAATGCCACCCCCGTGGGCGGCGACGTAGCGGATATGCCGGTAGTCGCGATTGAAACCCGAGTCGAGCAGGCTGAGGATCGCCTTCGTTGTGTCGAGAAACCACCAGTAGTAGATGTTCAGGAAACCATTGCCCGCCTGGGTCGGAGTCGTGTTGGGATGAATGAAGACCAACGCACCGTCTTCGTTCATGCGCTCGAACAGCGGCCGATATGACGGATCACCGACATACCGTCCGCCGACGTTGCTCATGAGGATCACGCCGTCCATGCCGCCGTCTCTGACGGCCCTGTCGTATTCGGCGATCGCTCCGTCCACATCTGGGAGCGGCAGCGACGCAAATCCGCCGAAACGATTCGAATGGCTGCTCATGTGAGCCATGAGCTCGTCATTGCAGGACTTTGCCAGGTCACGGGCTGCGGCGTCGTCGCCGAAGTGAATGCCAGGGCAAGACACCGACAGGAAGGCTCTCTCCACGTTCCATTGATTCATCATGCCGAGCGACTTCTTGACGGACCACTTCGGGAACGCAACTCCGTCCATCCCAGTGATACCGCGCTCGGCTAACGCATTGACATACACGGTTGGCACAGCGTGGTGCTGGAGGTCCCACTTCGGGTACTGATGTTTGGCCATGGTCAACTCTCCTTCTTGGGTTTGTCGCTATTCCTGATGGGTCTCATTGGCCTGCCACCCGCTGTCTCAATGGCCCAACTCCATGACGCGGTCCGCTACGGGTGCCTGGGGCTGAGCTGCCTGACCTGAGGTGGCGTCGAGTAGCACTAGGGCGAGGTTGGCTCCTACGGCGGCTCCGACGATCGCTGTGATGAGCGCTAGGAGACCGGACGTGGCCACAAACCCAAACCAGGCACCGACCAGCCCGCCAGCCAATGACGTCCAGAAACCTGTCCGCTTGGTGTCGGCGGCCCAATCCCGGTGGACCCAGGCCCAGTAGATCCCGATCCCTACCGGCGTCCCGATCGATATGACCGCAAGCCACATGTTCCCGATGTACATCGAAGGGAATAGCGCCATGACGATCAGAAGGGCAAGGAACCAGCCACCGAGGCCCATAACGATCGGATACAGGGACCGCATTGCGACCCCTCCAACCGGCGAGAACCCGCCCCGCCGCTGCACCCTGACCGGAATCCACCACAGCGAGAACAGCATCAGCAAGGCGAACCCAACCATCGTTCCGACGAACCCCCATGCCAGAGACGAGTGCGTGGTTCCCGGTTGGAAGTCGACGGGTTGGTGCGTGAACAAGGAGTCGTCGACGTCGCCGGTGGCGTAGAAGTTGGTGAGGAGGCGCTGGGCGGCGTCGGGCTGGTCGTTCCAGAAGTCCATTGAGTGCCCGAGCTCGGGCAGGATCACATGGTGGCCGTTCGGGAGGAACGGTTCCAGGCTCGTGGCCGCTTCCATGGGGGTTGAGAAGTCGACGGTGCCGCTGACCATGAGAGTCTCGACCTCTGAAGTCCGAACCTCCCGGTAGGCGTCATCGTTTGGGCTGTCCGGCCACGCGCTCGCCAGACCGCCGCCGACCCAGATGAACTCGGTCTGAGAGTTGCCGAGGATCGAACCCTGATCGCCGCCTGCTCCGTAGTAGTCGTCGGCGAAGTCGACGTCGATCATGCCGACTGATGCCAACTCACCCCATACGAACGCTTCGGCGAATGTGAGATCTGCCATGAACGACAGGAACCAAAATCCGCTTGGGTCTCCGCTGGCGGCGTTCAGCCACGAATCGAGGATGTTTGGTGCCGACAGCGGCTCCTTCACCGAGGTTGTGTCGTGCAGCCCGAACATCGACCCCACCCGGACGCTGCCCTCCTTGATGGGAAGGAAGAGCCACCGGCTCGGCATCTCGGCCGACGTCGCGCGCATCGACATGGCCAGGTCATCGGTGCGGCGGCTACAGCCCGTATCTCGGGCACATAGGTCGGCGTAGTAGCGAAGCTGACTGTCGGTGACCTGTCCATCTCCGAGGAACCAACCCGACGGATTGACCGCGATCATCGCCGATCGGTGAACGTGTTCGGGGAACATCCATGAGTAAACCAACGCGGTCCGGGTCCCGACGCTTTCGCTGATGAGATTGATCCGGTCGTAGCCCAATGCGATTCTGGCGTCGTTCAGATCCTGGGCCCGGTCCGCCAGCGTGTACCCGTCGAGATCGACCCCTTCGCTGGTCAAGCGCTCGGCACAATCGGCGTACGCTTGGCTCATCAAGCGCTGTGTCGCGTCATCCAAGGCGTCGCCAGACCGCTTCACGGCAGATGTCACCTCGGGGCAGTCGAGCACGGCAGAACCCTCAACGCCGCGGTATCCGACCAGTACCACGTCCTGGCCGTCGGCCAGCAGGTCGACGGAAGGGAACGTCATGTTGGTGACGCCCGGTCCGCCTTCAAGACGGAACACAGGCAGGCCGGCTTCCGTTCCGGCGGCCCGCACTCGTGTCAAGGGCAGGGCGATGCGTCTCGACCCCGGGTCGGCACGGTTCTCGGGCACTATCAGAGTCCCGCAGTCGGCGTCGTACCCCCGATACGCGCATGATTCGAGCGTTAGATCGCCGGCCTGCGCCCCGGTAGGCACGGTCACCGAGTCGTCACCGGAGAACCGCAGAAACAGAAGCCCGGCCACGAGCAAACCCATCACCACCAGAGCGACGAACTGTGCTGGCGTCATCCCGCCCCTGCGCACAGCACGCGGCATTGAGCCTGGCTCGGCTTGTGCGGTTGCGTTGACGAGGTGTGCGTTCATGGGGCGGTCCTCTCCTCTCGCGGGCCAAGTCGTCGCCTTGTGTGAGTCACGCTCCCTGATGTCAGGGGGGGTTGTCTTCCCCCACGACTGGGAACCACCCTGGGGGGTTGCGCACTCGATCAACCGAAGCCGCCGCCGGCTACCGTTCCCCGCCAGCGCATGCTCAGTGCCGGAGAGCTCCAACCTCCGAGCATGACTGCGGTGACTTGCGGTCCGCTGCTGCGCTCGACTTAGGTCCTGTGAATCCCCCCGAGGGGGTTCATTCGGTGGGGGGTGACGACCCACCCCGCGTTGGCGGATCATGGCAAACATGGAGACGGACACACCGGGCGAGTCGGCCGGGCCGAGACGATTTCGGATCTGGGTCGCCGGCCAACTCGATGAGCGATTCGTCGACGGCGCTGCTGAGATCGAACTCATGCGATCAACGTGCGGGTCGACGCTCGAGGGGCCGTTCGTCGACCAGTCGCAGTTGCGCGGCATCCTCGACCGGCTGTGGCGACTTGGCATCGAGGTGGTCAAGTTCGAGACCTGTAGACCGGCCGCAACTGATCGCGACGAAGGCGCGCCGCCGGCGGTGGCAGAAAGGCCAACAGACCATGACGACAAGCGTCTATAGCCGGCAGACCACGGCGATGGAAGGTCTCTTTACACAGCGGATCGAAGGTGCCGCATGAAGGAGATCGTTCTGACCGGCGACTTCCGTGAGATCGGTCGGCAATACGGGAGGGCGTGCCGGGGCAGCATCAAGGTTTTCACCAAGGTAGTTCAGGTGATGAGGGCGTTAGCCGAGCGCCCCGGAGCCGACTTCTTCACACCGAAATACCGCAACCTGCCGCTGGTGCTCCCGAGATTCTTCACGAATCGCAAGCGCTATCGCGCCGAAGCGCGCCGCTACCTCGAGATCCTCAGCGAGCACTATCCGGAGAGTCTCGAGATGCTCGCCGGCATGGCACAGGGTGCGCGGGTCGATTTCGACGACCTGCTGTTCCTCAATGCCGCAGCCGAGGCATCCCTGCACTGCACGGCGATCGCCGCCACCGGGACCGAATCAGCCACCGGCACCCCGATCCTCGCAATGAACGCCGACGAGGCAAAGGGCGTCGAGCGATTCGAGGTCGTACTCGACGTCCGTCCCCTGATGGGCTATCGGTACCAGGTGTGCGCTATGAAGGGGGTGCTGTACTTCAACTTCGGGATGAACGAAAAAGGCTTGGCGATGGCAGGCACCTTTCTCTTCGTCAATAGCGACGAGGACGCACTTGCTCGCGTGCCCATGCTGATCTACTTCTCTCTGCTGAATCGGTGCGCCACTGTCGACGAGGCGACCAAGGCAATCCGGTCCCTGCCCAGAACCGACGTCGGGTTGGTGCTCTACCTCGCCGACGGGGAACGGTTTGTACGAGTCGAACAGAACGCGATGGATCGAGAGATCGAAATCGTCGAGGACGGCTTGCGGTGGAACGCCAACTTTCCTAACTCCGACACCATGGCCCCTCTCGGCATGCTCGACGCCATGAATGATGTCAACAGCCTCTTCGCCCGCAACCGAATCCAACGCCTCACACACTTCTCCGAGAGTTTCCGAGGGTCCTTCGATGGCGATGCGATGCACACCATTCTCAGCGACCACGGTATCGACATCGACGGCAGCCACATGCGCAGTATGTGTATGCATCCCAAGCACGCTGGCGGTAAGCAGACGTGTGCCGCAATGATCGCCGATCCGGCTGGACGAACCATGCGCATCTATACAGAGAATCCCTGCGAGAACGATATGGTGGCGTATGACCTCGGGACCCTGAACGGGCCGATTGTCGAAGATCCTGCGCGCTTGGACGCGTCTGAAGGACGAGCTTCGAGGAGGCCAAGGTGAAGAAGCAGTCTGTCGGTTGTGCTAGCCGCCTCTCCATATTCCGTGCATCAGGTTCTGGGCTATGGATCTGAGCGCTACCACCATGATCAGCGTTCCTGTCGAAGCGGTGTACAGATACGTGTCCGATCCGGCGAACGATGTGAACTGGCGAACGGGCGTCACCGAGTCAGGACTGTCCACGGATCCTCCGCTTGCACACGGCTCCGAGGGTTACGTCAAGGCAGGGGGTAAGGTCGCCCGATGGAAGGTCACGGCGATCGCCCCAGGTGTCTCTGTTGACTGGGAGTTGACCGAGGGGCCGTACGGTGGTTCTGGCGGTTATCGGTTCGAGGACGTTGACGGGAACACCCGGTTCACGCTTGTTGCCAATGTCGAACCACGAGGCTTCTTGCGGCTGCTGGGGCCGCTATTCGCCCGAATTGGTAGAAGGCAGAATCAGGCTGACGTCGAGGCATTGAAGGATCTGCTCGAATCCTGAGCGAGCCCAGCCGTTGCCACGACCCTCAGGAGAGTCTGTGGACCTCAGTCTTCCGGGATCTTCAGGTGTGAAAGCTGTCCTACAAGGTCCACTGGATGTGATCGACCAAGACCGATGGCGATCCGCCATCGGTCTCTTCTGGTTCTCGGTTGGGCGTGTCGACAGGCGGGCTGGTCCAGCCCGGGTTGGACAGCGGCATAGCCTTTCGGGAGGATGCCGTACCCGATGAAGGAGCGCAGTGATGGCCGCACTCGACGCGACGATCGCTCTGGTAACCGGCGGCACACGGAGTGTCGGGAAGGGCATCGCGCTCGGTCTCGGCGAAGCGGGTGCGACCGTCTACGTCACGGGCCGCTCGGTGACTGATCGCGGGGTCGCGGCCATCACCCGCGCTGGCGGCAAGGGAATCGCCATGCCTTGTGATCATGACGACGACGATGCCGTTTCAGCGGTCTTCGAGGCCAGCATTGGAGAGGCTGGGCGCCTTGACGTGCTGGTGAACAACGCCTGGGGTGGCTACAGCCGGCTGCGGAACCGCGCTGCAAACAAGGGCTTCAAGTGGAAGAACCCCTTCTGGCAGCAGCCGTTGGAGCTGTGGGACGAGATGCACCGAGTGGGTGTGCGGTCCAACTACGTCGCCAGCGCGCTGGCCGCGCCCCACATGATCGAGCGCAGCAGCGGGTTGATCGTGAACATCTCGTTCTACGCTGCCCGCCGCTACTACGGGAACGTGGCGTACGCTGCAGCCAAAGCAGCCGTGGACGCCATGAGTCGCGACATGGCCGCCGAGCTGAAGCCACACGGCGTCGCAGTGGTGTCGCTCTACCCGGGTCACGTGATCGACAAGAAGTCCAAACCCACACCGAAGCGAGAGTCCTCCCAGTTCGTCGGTCGTGCCATCGCGGCGCTGGCGGCGGATCCGGCGATCCTGGCGCGGTCGGGAGAGATCCAGGAAGCATCGGTGCTGGCGCACGAGTACGGATTCACGGACATCGACGGCGTGCGGCCCGTCCGGTTCGACACACTCTGAGGGGGACCAATGGCCGATGGCGTGAAGGTCATTCCGACCGAGTTCACTTCGGAGGACGAGACGCTCCGTGGGCACTTCGTGGTCCCGCCGGGAGACGGCCCTTTCCCCGGGATCTGCAAGCTCCACGGACTCCCCGGCGGCAGCGACCAAGTGCGCGGCATTGCAACCAGGCTTGCGCTGTCCGGGTTTGTCGTTCTCACTTTCGATTTCCGAGGCTTTCGGAATAGCGACGGCCTCTTTGCCCTATCGAGCCAGGTCAAGGACGCCGGGGTTGCTCTCTCGCATCTCATGGAGTCGGAGCTGACACAGGGATCATGGGCGGGTGTCTACGCAGCAAGCTGGGGAGCAGCGGTCGCAGTTTGCGCTCTTGCTGAAGATCAGCGACTCGACGCACTGTGTCTGCGAGCTCCGGTCTTCGACACGCTTTGGTTTGCGGAGTCCCCGATGATCGATCCCGCAGTAGAGCAGATTGCGTCCACCGACCCTTCACAGATCCGCGGGATCGACGATCCGGAGATTCGGGCATCCTTGCTGAGCAGGCTGATCGAGGATTCGCGTATCCACAATCCCCTCAATGAGATTCCGAAGCTCTCTCCCGTCCCGTTGATGATCATCCACGGTGCTTCGGATGCCGACATCCCCATGACGGGGGTCAGGCGACTGTACGAACTGGCCGGGGAGCCCAAGGAAATGGTCGTTGTTGAGAATGCCGACCATGAACTGACCGATCCTCGTGCCTATGAGATCACGGTGGACTCGGTCGTCCAGTGGTTTTCGGGAATCTGCCCGAGCACTCGGTAGCCCGGCCGACGTCCTCGCACGTTCCGCTTGAAACTGCGTTGAGAACCACGAATCGCGCCACCAACCCATCGCCGGCGGCTCCTCACCTCCGCAGTGCGGCGATCCTCGTGCTCTCGTCCGTTTCGCTGTACGGCTGGTAGTGGCCGTCCGTATAGACGACGCCGTCGGCGCACCTTGTCTCGATCCGACCTCCGCCGTACTGGCTCTCGTAGAGCCGCCGGTACGCGCCTCCGTTCTCCAGGAGTGTCTGATGCGTGCCGCTCTCGATGATCCGCCCGTTGTCGACCACATGAATGGTGTCGGCGGCCTGGATGGTGGAGAGGCGATGCGCTACGGCGAGGGTGGTGCGACCACTGATCAGCTCGCCGAGGGCCGCTTGGATCTGGCGTTCGGAAGCGCTGTCCAGCGCCGAGGTCGCCTCGTCGAGCACGAGGATACGCGGATCGTGGAGCAGGACTCGGGCGATGGTGATCCTCTGCCGCTCTCCGCCGCTCAACCGGAACCCACGTTCTCCGACCACCGTTTCGTAGCCATCGTCGAACTCCTGGATCCGGCCGTGGATGGCGGCCGCCCTGGCCGCTTTCTCGATCTCAGCGTCGGTGGCATCCGGTCGTCCGTATGCGATGTTGGCCCGCAGCGTGTCTGCGAAGAGGTAGGCCTCCTGGGTAACGACGCCGACGAGCTGGGCGAGGGAGGCGAAGCTCAACTGGCGCAAGTCGATGCCGTCAACGGTTACGGCTCCGTCAGAAGGGTCGTAGAGCCTGGGGACGAGATTGATGATCGTTGACTTCCCGGCACCAGACGGACCGACGAAGGCGATCAACTCACCGGAGCGCGCCTCAAACGAGACCCCCTGGAGCGCCGCCGTGGCACCGTCGTCGCCTCCCGGATAGGTGAATCGCACCTTGTCGAACGCCAACCTGCCGTCGGAGTCCTCGCGGGCGAGCGAGGTCGGATTCGACGTTTCGGCAACGTCGGGCTGCGTGTCCAAGTATTCGAAGATGCGTTCGAACAGAGCTTGCGAAGACTGCAACTCGACCCACGTCTCGAGCAGTCGGGCGACGGGGAAGAAGACCCGGGTTTGCAGCGTCGTGAATGCGACCACCGTTCCTGCCGATATCCCGGTTCCGCCGTCGATGAGGAAGCCGACGACCAGGTACACGATGATCGGGGTTGCGCCGAGAAAGGCGCCGACCACGGTGAAGAAGGCCTGCCCAATCACCTGCTGGCGCGTTGCGACGTCTGCGAGCGCGGCATTGGCTTCTTCGAACCGACTTATCTCACGGTCCTGCTGACCGAACAGTCGGGCAAGCGTGAAACCCGAAGCCGTCAGCGTCTCCTGGGTGATCACGTTCATCGTCGCAGTCGCCTCTTGAGCCTGCCCGGTGAACTCGCGTCGCTTGCGACCAACGGTCCGGGTCGCCCACACGAACAACGGCACCGTGACCAGCGCCAGCAGAGTCAGCTCCCACGACAGAACGATCATGGCCACGAGCGCAGC
>JASJAX010000129.1 GCA_030066755.1 Acidimicrobiia bacterium | reverse complement strand
GGCCGGGGGGGGGGGCCCCCCCCCCCCCCCCCCCCCCCCCCCCCCCCCCCCCCCCCCGGCCCGCTTGCCTGCCCTCACGGCGCGTAACCTGGCGATATGGCACGGAGCATTGCTACGAACACTGTTGTCCATCGGGATCGGCTGCTCGAGTTTGTGCGGCCTCGGCATGAGGTGATCCTGACCACGTATCGGCGGGACGGGTCGCTTCAGATGTCACCGAACACCATGGGGGTCGACGACGCTGAACGGCTCGTGATCTCGACCTATCCCCACCGAGCGAAGGTGCACAACATCCGGCGCAACCCCTCCGTGTCGGTGTGTGTGTTGTCCGACGACTTCGGTGGCGAGTGGGTCCAGATCGATGGGACCGCCGAGATCATCGACCTTCCCGACGCAGTCGAGCCGCTCGTCGAGTACTACCGCAACATCGCCGGTGAGCATCCCGACTGGGATGAGTACCGCGAAGCGATGGTGAACCAGGGCAAGTGCCTGATCCGCATCACCATCGACCGCTGGGGCCCCATCGCCAAGGGCGGCTGGCCCCGGCACCTGGTGGAGGAGTAGTAGGGGCGCACGCGCCGTGCTCGGCGCCCAGTCGCACGGCCCGTTCAGCGGAGCAGCTCGACGGTCAACTCCCCATGGCCCTCCGAAGCGATAGTGTCGGTCCATGAGTTCGGCGTTCAACCAGGTGGCGGAGGCAATTGCGGCCGAGGACGCATGGGTCCGGGTTTCATCGAGACAGCTGAACGGACCCGGCACTCTCGCAGCCGTGCTCAGCGATCACCATCCCAGCTCAGAGGACTTCACCCATGTGGACGTGGGGATCGTCTTCGACCGGAACAACCCGGCGAGTCCGATCGCTTGGGACTGCGTCGGCTTCCCGGCAACCCAAGGCGAGCTTTGGCTCGAACAAGGCGTTGCGAGATGGAGAAAGACTGCCTTTGCGACGGCACGCGACGTCACGACTCACTCCGCCGACGGCGTCCTCCACCTGGACGCTGGAGACGCGGCGGGCCTCAAGGACTATCACTGCGTGTTCACCAGTGTTGCCTTCGGTTCCGGTCCGCTCGAGGAACTCGCTCAATGGGCCGTAGAGAACCCGATCCTGCCGGCTATCGAAGAGAGAGTCATCGAACGCTTCTTCCATCCGGTCGTGAACACCGTCCGCTTCAGCTACGGCGGAGGCGAGCACAGCACGGCAGTTGACGTGTTCATCAACGGCGAGTTCGATCATCCGGCCGCCGACATCGTGACAAACATGTCTTGGCCGAGAGTTGAGGCGAGCTTGGTCAAGGCCTATGCGATCTGCATCGAGCAGACCGTCTAGCTCTCAGTTCGCGTCCCAAACCTCCGGCTCCAATCCCCAGAAGACGACGTTGAACTTGGCTCCCGATAGCTGATCGAGGGTGTAGCCCTGCTCCTGTCCCGCAGAGACCGCTTTCCAGGTAGCGCTCCTCCCACCGATGGCGATCAGCAGCTCCCGGTAGCCGGTGACGTACGCATCCTTGGCCAAGCGGCGTGCGACCCGGTAGTAGGGCTCTGAACGGAAGTCGCGCATCGCCGGCACGTCACGTTCGTTCGTCTTGATCTTGAATTGCTCCGGCGAAGTGACACCGATGCCCTCGATCACGATGTGAGCCATGGCTTCCGGCACGAGCTGCACGAGCTTCCTGGCGCGCTCGGCGCTGATGCCTCGCTGAATCAGATGTACTACTGCGTCGTCATCACTGCCCGCATCTGGTGCGGCGAGCGTGTCGAGTGCCGTCCTCACTTCGAGTTCAACGAACCGCGGGTGCGGGTCGACACCATCCGCCTGCGGGAACGGCGGGTCAACAGTCTTTCGCCGGCGTTTGCCAAACATCCATGGCGACACTACCCACGCCTGCCAAGCCACGCAGAGGAGGAGTAGGGCTCGACTGATCGACGAGTGCCGAACCCCCCTACCTCGAGCGGCCTTCGGCCGCAGTACTGAGTACCGAGTACTGAGTACTGAGAACAGAAACTGAACTGATCGACGAGTGCTTCCCCCCTACCCCCGGGCCTCCGGCCCGGCGGTACCTTCCCCCCTTTGGGGGAGTGTTCGTGCCTACACCTGCTTTGGAACGTTCTTCGTGGGGGCCAGGAGGATCTTCATGATCTTGTGGCCTACGTCGGCGGTCTTGTCGAACATGAGGGGGCAGCCGCCGTCGATGACGGTGATGCCGTGGGCGCGGCCCCACTCGGCGGCCTCGGGGCTGACGCTGCCGCCGCCAAAGGCACGGTGCATCCAGACGTAGCGGATGCCGAGTTCGTTGCACTCCTTCATCGTGTCGAGCGCACGGGAGGGGCGGGTGGCGATGACTACCGCGTCGACGCCGCCGGGGATCGACTTCAGGTCGTGGAAGCAGGGATCGCCCTCGACCTCGTCGGCGTTGGGGTTCACGGCGAAGACCTCGTACCCCCGTTCGCGCAGACGCTGATAGACCGGGTTTCCCCCGTGATTCTCGGGTTTGCGGGACACCCCGGTGACGGCGACACGGTTGTTGGAGAGAAAGGCCGCAGCTGCGGCGTTGATGCTCTGCATGGATGCTCCTTGATCCGCCAAGTCCAGGATGCGCAGTGACCAACGAAGCGGGCTAGGTCCGAACGGCGGTATCAGCTCTTCAGCTCGAAGCCGCACGCATCGCAGAACCGTGCCGACTCCGAATGCACCGCCGACCCGCAGTTGCGGCACGACTCCTCGCGGGGCCGGCGGCTGCTCGCTACCTCAGCGGACACGATGCCGGTCGGAACGGCAATGACGCTGTAGCCGGTGATCATCAACATCGCCGCCAGCACCTGACCGAGGGGCGTCGACGGCGCAATGTCCCCGAACCCGACCGTGCTCATGGTCACGATCGACCAGTAGAGGCCGCGGAACATCGAGTCGTACCCGTTCTCCGGACCCTCGATGAGGTACATCGTGGACCCGACGATCACGTTGATCAGCACGACGACGATGAGGAACACGATGATCTTGCGCGAGCTCGACCGGATCGCCCGCACCAGGTAGTTCGCCTCGGAGATGAAGCGAGCCATCTTGAGCACCCGGAACACGCGAAGGAGACGCAGCGACCGGATCACGAGGAGCGACTGAGCGCCCGGGAGGAGGATGCTCAAGTAGACCGGCAGGATCGAGAGGAAGTCGACGACCCCGAAGAAGCTGCGAATGTACCGCCACTTGTTCGCAACGGTGAGGATCCGTGCGATGTACTCGATCGTGAAGAGGATCGTGATGATCCACTCGAGCACGAACAGCAGCGTGTCGTAGCGGGCCTCGATCTGCTCGACCGTCTCGAGCATGACGAGGACCACGCTGAACACGATGAGCGCCATGAGTCCGATGTCGAATCCACGCGACTCAGGCGTGTTGTGGTCGAAGATGACGTGGCGGACGCGTTCCCGCCACCCGGTCGTGGTCGTCTGCACCTTGCGAGCGTAGGACGGGAACCCCTTCCCGCCGTGGCATGTCGCCTAGATCGGTGCCGCCTTGCGAACCGGCTTCAGCATCGTCGAGATGAACGTCGACCGGATCTTCTCGTTGGCCATGGCGGCCTTCCACGGCGGCAGCTTCTCGATCGCGCGGAGCGACGCCGCTGCAAAGTGGCCGAGCCGGCTGCCGACGTTGTCGTAGAGAAGATCGCCGAGCTTGCCTCGCTCGATCGCCATCAACGCCACTCGTTCCATCATGTCGGCCGGAATGTAGGTCGGGTCGTCCCGACGCTCCATGCCGTGGGCATCCCACCGGCAGGCGTCGTGGCAGACGCCGCAGCCGAGGCACTTGTCGGTGTCGACGATCGACCAGTTCTTGCGCAGACCCTTGCCGTTCGTGGGCTCGACGCGGATCGCTCCGACCGGGCATGCCTTCGAGCACTTCGCACAGCCGCGGCACTTGCTGTGATCGATCGTGGCGACGAAGTTCGACGGGACGATCCCGTCGTAGATCTCGTACTTCTTGATCGAGCGCATCATCCCGCAGCAACAACCGCAGCAGTTGCAGATGTAGGACACGTCCTCCCGGACGTTGTCGCCCGTCTGCGCCAGACCGGCCGCCTTCGCCTCGAGGAGGATCTCCATCGCTTCGTCGTTCGTGACCGGCTCGGCGATGCCCGAATGGATCAGCGTCCGGGCCGAGTTCCCAAACGTCATACACGTGCGGGTCGGGGCATCGCACCCCTCGCCGCGAAGACCGGCGTCGATTCGGCACGGGCACAGGCTCACGGCGACGGCGTCGGCGTTCTCGACGACCTTGGTTGCCCGCTCCCAGTCGAGGATCTCGATCTCAGGCAGCAAGGTCTCCTCGCGGACCAGCGAACGCCCCAGCTGCGTGGAATGGGAGAAGACACTGCGGATGAAGTCCTCGTTGTCGAACAGCCCTTCGAACGCCTCGGCGTACTCCTCCATGGGGGCATCGGGCCGCTCCCGCATGAACGTGAATTCGAAGAATCCAATCACGACCGGCGCCGCCATCGCATACCGAGTGCCGTCGCGAACGAAGTCGAGAATCAGCCCGCGCTGCGCCATCGACGTGACGAGTTCGTCGAGGGCGTCGACGTCGACCCCGAGCTTCTCTGCCAGCTTCGGGACTGAGATCAGCTGCGGCAGCGACCGGGCAACGTGCGCCTCCTCCGGGGAGAACAGCATGCGCAGCACCCGGCGCATCGCCGGCGAATCGGGCGCGCCGGTGACGTTGCGGTCGAGGCGTTCCTGGAGGAGTTGGTACTCACGATCGACATCGAGTGCCTTGTGGAGTGTTCCGTGCGCCATCGGCTACCTCCCGTCGCCAGTGCCCTTCATCTTCTCGCGGATCAAGCCCGGCGTCGAGGGGCCGATCATCATGGGTATCGTCCGCCGACACGCCAGATCGCCCGATCGGCGGACATCTCCGCGCTGCCCCCTACCGTGAAGCACCCATGACCGACGTGGACACCCCGATCGAGACCACGCCGGCGCCCCGAGCCGGCGCCTCGAAGCACCGCGTCCGCACTGCGTGGAAGCTGACGGTCATGACGATCCGGGACTCAATTCGCGATCGTCTGCCGGGGCTGGCCGCCGAGGTTTCCTTCTACCTCCTGCTGTCCCTGCCGCCACTGCTGCTCGTCGGCCTCGGCGCACTCGGATACGTCGGGGATCTCTTCGGCGCAGACACGGTGACGGCCATCAAGGATCAGATCCTCGAGACTGCGTCGTCGGTGCTCACGGCCGAAACGGTCGACGACGTGGTTCGCCCGGCCGTCGACAGCCTGCTCGCCCAAGGCCGCGCCGACATCCTCTCGATCGGTGCCGTGCTCGCGTTGTGGTCGGGGTCGAGAGCGCTCAAGGTGATCACCGAGGCGATCACCATCGCCTACGACATGCGGGACCAGAGGACGTGGTGGCAACACCGCTTGCTGGGCCTTGCACTGACGGTCGCCGGCGTGTTGATGCTCGCCGTGCTGCTCCCGCTCCTCGTCATCGGACCGGAGTTCGGCGGCGCCCTCGCCGAGGAGTACGGGCTTGGGCGTGCCTTCGATCTGCTCTGGGCGATCCTCTACTTCCCCGTTGTGATCGCGCTCGGCCTGAGCCTGCTGACCTGGGTGTATCACATCGTCCCGCCCCACTCGACCCGGTGGCGGCGCGACATCCCCGGGGCGATCCTGGCGTTCTTGGTATGGCTCGGCGGCAGCTACGGCTTGCGGATCTACGCCACGAACTTCGTCGAGTCCGACTCGGCGTACAGCTACTTCGGCACGCCGCTCGTTCTGCTCTTGTGGATCTACCTCACCGCCATCGCGCTGCTGATCGGCGCCGAGCTCAACTCGGAGATCGAGAAGCTCCACCCCGATCCCACGAACGGCAAGATCGATCACTGACCGGACGTACGGCGGACGACCCGCGTAGGTTTGGTCCCGAGGGGAATCGGTCCTGAGGGAGGAACCATGGACGCACCGATGTTTGCCACGCTGCCCGCGGCCGATATGGCTCGTGCCAAGGAGTGGTACCGCGACAAGCTCGACCTGAAACCCGTCGAGGAAGCGCCAATGGGCGAAGCAATGTATGAGACGGGCGGTACGCGCTTCATGCTGTACCCGTCGCCGAACGCCGGTACCAACCAGGCCACTGCCGCCGGATTCACGGTCGACGACTTCGACGCAACAGTTGCCGAACTGCGCTCGAACGGCGTGGTCTTCGAGGAGTACGACTTCGGTGAAGGAATGACGACCGTCGACGGCGTCATCACGATGCCGGATGGACGCAAGGGAGCCTGGTTCAAGGACAGCGAGGGCAACATCCTCGCCCTCGCCCAAGCGCCGTAGACCGCGCCGATCACGGCAGTCGGTCCGGTCCTTGCCCGGTCGCGCCTGCGGTGCGACCGTGAAGGCATGGATCGAACGCGGCTGAGTTGCGCGGCCGCCATGCTGCTTCTCCTTGCAGCGTGCGGCGGAACCGCACGAGAGCAAGCGTCGACCACGTCCATGTCCCCGGCCGACCCGACGACTACGACGCAGGTCACGACCACTGGGCAGGCAACAACCCAGCCGACGACGACCGACCCGTCCACGACGGTGCCGGCGCCGTCGACGACGCTTCCGCCACCGACCTCGACGACCGTCCCGACCGAGGTGGTCCACGTGTTTCCCATCGATCCGCCCGACGCCGCCTCGTACTCGCCTGGCGGACACTCCTATCCGGCGACCGATCTGTTTGCGCCGGAGGGCACGGCGTTCGTCGCGGTCACGTCCGGGGTCATCCAGGGTGTCTCCCGGGTCGACACGTGGGATCCCGAGGTAGGCGACGGTGCCACCAAGGCCGGGCTGTTCGTCTCGCTCATCGGAGACGACGGCGTCCGCTACTACGGCTCGCACCTCTCGGAGGTTGCCGATGGTATCGAAGCCGGCGTGCGCGTAAAGGCCGGCCAGCTCCTCGGGTTGGTCGGTGCGTCCGGCAATGCCCGGCGTACCCCTCCGCACCTCCACTTCGGGATCTCACGGCCAACGGCACTCGGCGACTGGGAGATCCGGAGAGGCGAAGTCGACCCGGTGCCGTTCCTCGACGCCTGGAAGGCGGGCGATACCGCGGCTACGCCGGAGGTGTGATCCCTGTTGGTTGGGGGTTGCGCCCAAGATTCTCGGTGGGAGATGATGACTGAAGAGCCGGGGCGAACCGCATGCGCCCTTTCGCTGAGCGGCATCGCTCCGCCGACGCTCGTGCACGACGGGTGAGTCTCCGATCGAAGGAGCACGCGATGTCGAGAATCAGGTGGTACGTCGGTCTGCTCTCGGTCGTGATACTCACTTTCTCAGCGGCCCCGGTCGGGGCAGACGATTCGGACTACATCATCCGCGTGAGCTACGACGGGCCGGTCACGCTCGACACGATTGAGGTGCTCCTCTACGACGTCGACCGCGCGTGCAACACACTGATCGAAAGCCCGACCGAGCCCCCGTCGAGAGACATGGCATGGACCCGGGTCGAAATCAGCCCTGGCGCCGAAGGCGACATTCCCGATCGAGGCCTCGACCTCCCTGCTGACGTGGAGCTCCACTACGCCGTCGCCAGAGCCACAGCCTCGGATGGAGCCGGCGGAGCAACGGACTACTACGTCACCTTTGGCTGCACAGATGAGATCCCGGCCGTCGACCCGACGCAGGCGGCGGTCATCGAGATCGATATGCACAACCTCTGGCCCGAGGTCGAAGGCACCTATCAAATCGACCAGGAGTTGAGTCTGCTCGATCCGAAACCCAGACATGTGCGGGCCACCGCGAAGACGATCAGGGAGTTCTTCACAGATCCTGGGCTCGGCGTCATGCGCCTGATCGCAATCGCAGGCGGCGGCGAGAGCTATTGGGAGTCGAGGCCGTGGAGCCGGTTCTTCACCTGCGAGGGGTATGACACATGGCGGGGGATCGAATACTGCACGGAAGTGATTCCGACCGACGCTGGGCTCAGAAGGGCGAAGCGCCTGAAGCGGCACATGGACGCCAACCTTGCTGAGTACTGGTCCGTGCCAGAAGCGAATCTCCGTAGAGCTCTGCGGTCGGCGAAGGACGCCGTGCTGGCACCGACGGGCATCGGACTGGCCGGCAATCTGGTGATCACTCAGGATCCCGACGGATCCGGCGATCTCGGCAGCCGGAACAGCGTGGTCTACAACCAAGTCTCTTGGCAGTGGGAGGCCGGTGAGCGCACGATCGACATGCGGAACGAGTCCTTCATCCGCGGCGACAACATCGCAGCGTCAGTGGTGTTTCATCCCGTTGAAGTCGAGAGGTACAGCCTGGCGGTCGGGCAGCATGACGTGAACCTGAGCTACGGAGAGCTTCTCGTATGGGCGCTCGAGAGCGTTGGCCTACCCGAGGCGCTGAGTTTGCCCAACGACGGCGGCGATGCGATCAGCGATCTGCTTGAGATCACGAGCTTCGAGGACTTCTTCGCCACGCTCGTGGACTGCGACGCGCTTCCCAATGTGATGATCGAGTCGTGCTGGGCCCTGCGCGAGGATGCCTTCGCTGCGCTGTCCAACTGGAGCACGAGTCCCGTACCGGAGATCGAGAGCTGGGCAAACTGGGGCACACCGTCCGAGGATCCTTGCCGGATGAGCTTTGCCCCAGGCGTTTCGAGCTTCCGGATTCAGGCGATGGGCGGACCAAGCCCGGACGACCAGTGTGTGTGGGATGGCAGGCTGGTCTTCATGCCTGGGCCGAGGATCGTGCCGTACGGCGCTCTTTGGTGGGGCGAGCGTTTGTAGCTCAAACGCGGGGCTGAGGAACGACCGGGCCCGCGACACCGACGGTGCGCCACCGCAGTTCGGTGTCGTGCCTTCCCCACCACCGCCGTACCGGCAGCGGTACCGTTCCCCCATGGGACTATCCGACCTGGAGGTGACGCCGTGCGTATCGGACTCGTGATTGGGCTACACGACGGAGGACCGGACGGTGACCCTGCCCCGCGTTGGCACGACATCCAGGAGCAGGTGGTTGCAGCGGAGGAAGTTGGGTTCGACCTCGTCATTCTCGAGGATGCGATGTCGTTCGGCGGCGGTGGCTACTGGGAGGCCATGACGATCGCAGGTGCGATCTGCGCCGCCACCACGACGATCACCGTGTCGCATTCCGTGGTCAATGCTCCGCTCCGCCGGCCGGCCATCGTGGCCCGCGCAGCGCATACGCTCGACGAGATCTCGGGCGGTCGCTACGTCCTCGGCATAGGGGCCGGCAACAGCCCCGACGACTACGAACAGTTCGCCATCCCCGCCGACCCTCGGTACTCCCGGTTCGCCGAGGCCGTCACAGTGATCCACGGCCTGCTGCGCAACAGCGTCTTCGACTACGACGGGGCCTACGAGACCGCCCACACGCCCCGGTTCGCGCCACGTGGTCCACGGCCGTCGGGCCCGCCGCTCGTGATCGCTGCCGGTGGGCCGAAGATGCTGCGCCTGTGTGCTCGGCTCGCGGACGGCTGGAACTGGTGGGGCAGCCCGTTCCGCGCACCGGAGGAACTCCCGGCAATCATCGACGAGCTCGAAAGGGCGTGCGCCGAGGAAGGACGGGATCCAGCGTCGATCGACCGCAGCGTCGATGTCTACACGTACGACCCGCTCGGCATCACCGGAGAGAACCGTTCCGATTGGGTCTTCACCGGTACGACAGATGAGATCGCCGCATCGATCCTGCGGTTCGCCGAGATCGGGATCGACGAGGTCCGGGTCGATGTTGCTGCACGCCTGGGCGGCCGGGTCGACGCCGTCGCCGCCATGGCCCCGGTCGTCGACGCCGTGCACCGGGGTTGACATCAGCGCTACTGCAGTAATCGACGAGTGCAGCAGATAGTCCCCCCGGAGGGTGTCGGGTTGCGCGACTGGCCCGACGCCCTTGGCGTTCTCCCTCTTGGATCCCCCTCCCTTTCAG
>JASJAX010000128.1 GCA_030066755.1 Acidimicrobiia bacterium | reverse complement strand
GCGACCCAGGCGGCGACTCTGGCGTCGAGTCGGTCCTCGATCGCCTTGGCGCCACGGCCGCGTGCATCGTCCGGGACGTCGACCACCGGTCCAATCAGTGGCGGATCGGCCTGCTCGAGTGATGCGAGGAGCCGTGCGAGATTGCGGAGCCCGGCACGCCGACCGTCGGATCCGAGACCCGGCTTCGCCTTGTACAGGAGTCGCTCGGGGAGCCCGAACGCCTCGATCAGCGCTGGATGGGGATACACCTCGAGCACCGTGCGTTCGCCTCCATCCCAGGGTCCACCGAAGCCCATCGCGGCGAATCGGGCTGCGAGATCCTCGCCCCGGATCCGCCCGTAGCGGTCGAGGAACAACCGGCGATTCGATGAGTGCGGCCCAGCTTTCCGTCCGCCGTAGACGGCAGCGACTTCGTTCTCCCCTGCCCGCCGCCCGGTCTCGTTCGGGACGTGGAGCGGCGCGTCGACGGCGACGACCGCCGGACCATCGAGCCGCTCACGCACCCATTCGACGATCTCGTCATCGGTTTGGACCAGCTGCTCGTCGACGATGGCGCCGCCGTCGTCGAGTGCGCAGAGACCCGTGGGATGGTTGTCCGACCACGCCAAGTCGATGCCGAAACACCGCGCCGAGGTCGTCACGTCGACGATCGTTCGGTGGCAATCAGCTGGTCGAGCTCTGCCCGCGCCGTCTCGAGCTTGACTCGGGTGACCGTGATGCGTCGTTCGAGCGTGTGCAACCGTTGTTCCGCTTCGGCGACCGCGTTCTCCGAAGGTTCCGCGGCGTTTCGTCGTCCGTCGACTTCAGCGACGAGACGCGGCCGCTGGCGTTCCAGCGTGCGGAGCCGCTGTTCGACGACCTGAAGTTGCTCTTCTGCGGTCCGGATCTGCACCGACAACTCCGTCTCCGGATCGGCCACGAGGTCGATCGGCGCACCCGCGAGCACTCCGGCACAGGATGGGAGCCGGTCGAGCACGTCGGCCGTCCGCAGGTCGTACGGTCCCTTGAACTCGGTTCGGCGCAACGCCATCGGGACGAAGACGAAGGCGGCATCACCCGAGGTGCTGGCGATTGCGTCCACGTTCGGCGTGACCACGCAATGAACGTCGGCCGGGATTCGCACGTCGTCGAGCATCGACTCGAGCGCATCCTCGACGTCCGTGCGGCCCGCAACCGTCTCCGCAGTCCCGAGCACGCGGATCTTGCTGTGCGACCACCTGGTGGTGCGGGTGAAGAGGTAGGCGGTGAGCAGGGCGAGACGGCTGGCGTCGTCGTCCTGCCACCAGACATCGATGCGCCGCCCGTTCTGTGGAAGTGCATCGAGCACGGCCCAGCGCTCCTCGTCGCTGACCATCGACACGACGTGGACACCGATCCGGTGGATCTCGCGCACCGCCTGGGCGTACCCCAGGAGGTGATGATCCTCGTTGACCTCAGGCCAACCGAACAGCACCGTGTTCGCCTCGAGCGGGCCGAGGCCGAAGGACTGCACGATGACCGGTAGCGCTTCCATGGCATCTGGTGCGAGCACCGCTCGCCCGTGCACGTCGAGGTCGAGCTGATCGATCTGCGCCTCGAGGAGCGTCTCACGCTCCTCCCGTTCGCGCCGCTTGATCGCCCCCTCCCCAACGACGATCTCGACCGCAGCCGTCAATCCGCTCGACCCTTCGAGCCATGACGCAAACCGCAGTAGCCGCTCGCGGCGATGGGGGTCGGCGGAGAACGCCAGCACCTGCGGCCGCCAGCTGCGTGGGTTCGACGCTTCTGCCGTCATCGCCCGGATGCTCTCCTTGGCCCGTTGGAAGTGGTACGAGCGGCTGGCGTCGGCCCACCGCTGCGGGCGATCGAGCCGGCGCAGGTACTGGTGGATCAGAAGGAGGATCGCAATCGCAATGCCTCCGGTCAGCGCGTTGATCGCCAGCATCGCCCCGAAGCAGGCAATCGTGCCGGCGAGGCTGAGCCTGCGGTCGAAGAACCGAAAGCGCGGACGGAATGAAGGGCTGGCGGCGCGCGCCTCGTAATACGTGGCGTAGTTCAGCAAGCCGTAGGAGATGAGGAAGAACATCGACACGACGGCGGCGATGGCATTGAGGCTGCCGATGGCGATGGTGGCGAGCGCAATGCCGAGCGACAGCAGCACGCCACGCCGCGGGTTCTTCGTCGGCCCGTGACCCTTGGCGAAGAACGTCAGGAACGGGAAGATCCGATCGGCGGCGAGCGATTGCAGAATACGCGGGGCACCGAGGAACGACGCCATTGCCGACGAGAGCGTGGCTGCGATGACCCCGGCATCGATGAGCGGCCCGAATGCCGCAACCGAGTTCATGATCCCGGTGTTGTCGATGAGCTCCTGAGAACCGGCGTTGCCGGCCAGCAGAAACGCAACGCTGAAGTACACGACGATCGACAGGCCCACCGCCGCAAACGTGCCGAGCGGCAGGCTGCGTCCCGGATCGCGCAGATCGCCGGACATCGACACACCCTGGGTGAACCCGGTCACCGCCGGGAAGAAGATGGCGAACACGGCCCAGAACCCGAGCGCCCCCTCGGGCCGGCTCCACCCGTCGGCGACCCGATCCACTTCGAAACCACCAATGGCGCCCACGTAGAAGGAGATGAGGGCGGCGACGAGCAGCGCCATCACAACGAACTGGAAACGGCTGGCGGCATCGGCCCCGAGCCACGCCAGCCCGAACAGCACGACCACCGCAATCACCGCAATGATCTGCGGCGCCCAGTCCGCCTCCCATCCCCCGATCGCCGCCACGGCCTCGCCGAAGCCGACGGCGTAGAAGCCGATCGATACCGACTGGGCGAGGAAGAGCACGATGCCGATCGCGCCGCCGAACTCCACGCCGAGGGTGCGCGAGATCATGTAGTAGTCGCCACCGCCCCGGACATCGATGTTCGTTGCGATGGCCGCAACCGAGATGCTCGTGAGGATCGACACACCATTGGCGATCGCAATGATCAGCAGTCCGTTCCGTAGCCCGGCGTTGCCGACGGCGAACCCGAGCCGAAGGAACAGGATGATCCCGAGGATCGTGAGGATCGAAGGAGTGAACACCCCGGCGAAGGTGCCGAGCGTGCCGCGGGAAGTCTGCTGCGTCACGTCGAGCATCGTAGGCGACTCGGCCGGTCGAGACGCCGACGAGACGGAGCCCGGCGACCATCACCGGGCTCCGAGTCGGACCTACGGTTCGACGTTCCCGTACGTCACGAGGAAGGCGTCGACGTCGATACGCGGGCGGCCCTCGGTCGCCAGATTGATGACATCGATCGTGTGGGTCCCCGCCTGGAGCGGAGCCGTCTGCCACACGATGATCCGGTTGTCTCGGGTCGGTGAGTACGTGTCGACCCGACCCTGATACACGTCATCGAGTTTGATCTTTGCCTGACCACGGTTCGGCGCCATCGGCATCACAACGGCCACAACCTGCCCATCGATTGCGTCGATGGTGAGCCGCATGCGAGCCCACTTCTGCCAGGTGCGCAGCACCTCGCCGCCGAGCCAGCAGTCGCAGTAGCTGCTGCGCCACTTGCCTCGCGTCGTGATGTCTGCGTCGGGCTCGTTCGAGGTGAGGTCGGTGCCGTCCTCTTGGAACACATCCGGATACGCAGCAACATGGGCCGTGGTCGTCGTGTCCGGATCGCCCGGGTTGGTCGCTTTGAGCGTCCAGTGGCCGTAGACCCCGCTCCCACCACCGAATGTCCCGTCATAGTTCGTGATCCGGAGCTCGTGGGTCAACTCGACCGAGGTCGCTGAGTCATAGACCTCGCCAGTTGTGAGGATCCGTGGGCCGCCGCCGGCGTACCACTCTTCCAGGACCCAACTGCCGGGCACGGCTTCGCCGCCCCTGCTGATCCGCTCCATGCCGCCGAACTCTGCAAGTAGCTCAACCGGCATCGATGCGTAGACCTCCTCGTCGCCGCCACCGGTGTACTGCTCGACCACTCCGCCAACAACGAACTTCAGCTCGATGTCGACCTCAGGTGCCGTAGCCGGGTCGGTGGAGAACGCCGGTGCTGCTGGAGCTAGGGCGAGCACTGCGATCAACACCGATGCGCGTGCGATTCCTTTTCTGATCGACCTTCGATGCGTGTGTCGTTCCATGACACACCTCCCCTCCTTCGTGGTGTCCTCCGATGCAGCCTCGGTCAGCAGGTCACCGCAGGTGCCACACGGGATCGACATACCCCTGCGTGCGCAGGAAGGCATCGACGTCGATGCGGGGCCGACCCTCAGTGGCGAGGTTGATCACGGTGATCGTGTGTACGCCGGCCTCGAGCGGCTCCGTCTGCCACACGACGATCCGGTTGTCCCGCGTCGGCGAGTAGGTGTCGACCGTGCCCCGGCGGACCCCGTCGACTTTGATCTTCGCCTTGCCTCGATTGGGCGCCATCGGCATGACGATCGCCACGACCTGATCTTCGGATGCCTCGAACGTGTAGGTCATGCGCGCCCACTTCTTGCTGGTGCGCAGCACCTTGCCGCCCAACCAGCAGTCGCAGAAGCTCTCCCGCCATGGGCCCTTCGTCGTGATGTTGGCATCGGGCCGCTCCATGGTGAGGTCGGTACCGTCCTCCTGGAACACCTGCATCTGAGCGCCCACGGTGAGCTCGTTGTGAACGCCGCGGCGATAGTCGGTGGCGCCGACGTACCAGGAGTGTTTCCTGCCGGCACCCCCACCGGCGTCGCCGTCGTAGTCACTGATGCTCCTCGGCACCGACACGACCACGTCGATCTCGCCTTGGGCGACTTCGCCGAGCGCCAGAACGTGTGACGGGGCCCCGAAGTGGTCGCGCCGGATGAGCCAGTCCGCCCTCACGTTGCCGGTGGACGTGACGGCCTCCTCCAGGCCCCCGAACGATGCCGTGAGGACGGCCTCTGCCGATGCATACTCCGTGAGCTGCCCCACGAAGACGGCCTCGCCCAGTACGAACTCGAGCACTGCAGTGATCTCGGGAACCGGCTCGGTGTGGTCGGCGGATACTGCGGGCGCAGCCGGCGTGATCGTGAGCATGGCTACCGCAGCGAGCCCGATCGCACGTCTCTTGGTCTTGGTCGAAGCACGACTGATCTGCGTCAACATGACGCACCTCCTCCCTCCGGCACTTGCCCGCCGATCGGGATTCCATGAGGCCGGTCGCTGCGCACCGAGGCGCTGGACCGAGTTGCAGATCGACCGCTGCGCTAGACGTTCACACGCGAGCAGTCATGGCGGTACCGCTTCCCACTCACGTACCGAGTCGCACGAGCTGTGCCTGCATGCATCATGCGGGGAAGGACGCGTTGATACAAGGGGGAGCTACCCCCGGATGCGGGACCGGCTAGGCCGCGGGCTCGAGCAGCTCGTCGGGGATGTCGGACCAGCGGAGCACACCTTGCTCGCCGGTGTCGACGAAGGTCACCCCGTCGAGCTCGGGAAGCTGACCCTTGAAGTCCTGGATCCAGACGACGGGTCGTCCGGCGTCGACGGCGTCGTCGATCATCTCGGTGCGCTTGGCGCAGTCGTCGACGACGGGGAACGGTCCGACGCCGAGATGCTGAGCGATCTCGTCGTTGGCGTTGCCGCGCCACGTCGTGCACCAGTAGGTCTCACACTGCGCGGTGAGCTCCTGGATGAGCGACGGCATCGAGTCCGGGATCGCAACCCAGAACCCGTGAGAGCGGATCAGGTCGACACCGAGGTGCTTGGCCTTGGCCTCGGCGCCGTCGCCGAGCGGCCGGACCTTCATGACCGCCCCCAAGTCGTTGATGACTCCGTCGATATTGAGCAACAAGAGGGGCCTGGCCGGTGGTGAAGCTGCAGCGCTCATAGTGAAAGCATCGGCATCTGAGGCTGATCTAGTAACCACTTCCTCCTCGTTCCTTTGCTACAACCCGCGATCATATGCAAGCAGCCAGCAAACACAAGGTATCTCATCGCGAGCACAGGAAGAATGTGACTTTCGACCCGCCCCACGATGCGATGGTCGCTGCGTCGAGCCGCCCGGAGATCAGCTCGCAGGCCGGCGTACCCTCACGCCGCGACGCCAGATGATGACCGCTGCCGCAGCTGCACCGAGCAGCGCGGTTGCGCTCAGTGCGATCCGCCACACCCAGCTCCACCAGGCTGTTTCGAGGGGACGAGCCGGGTCTCCCTCCTCGCCCTCGACGAAGGTCACCCGTGCGGGTTCGCCGGTTCGGATCTCGACCCCGTTGACGATGGGAACGTCCTCGTACGGTGTGGCCACCGCCACGACGGTCCAGGTTGCGATCACCGTGGCATCGCCGCGATATGCCGGCCGGGATGCCAGTGCGAGCTCGTAGTCGGCGAGGCCGTCGGGTTGGCGCTCGGCGATCTCGGCGACCTGGGTTCGCCAGTAGCGATCGGCACCGGGATGATCGATCGCAATGCTGATCGGCTCGGACAGGGTGCCGACGACGTCGACTACCGAGACGAACGCATACACCTCGAACTGCTGCGGTCCGTCCGCACCCACGAATACGGGAATGAGGGCATCGGGGGCATCCCCGTCGAGAACGACCGATCCGGTCGCTGTGGCGATGGGGGCACGTTGGATCGTGACCGGCCGCGGTTCGGACGGAGCAGGCGCGAAGCCGAGCAGGACTGCGTAGGCAGTGATCTCGCTGACTTCGCCCGCGACGTCGAGACCGAGTGGCTGTACCGCCCGACCGACACATCGGTCGTCCGGGCAGGGATCAGCCGACCAGACGACCACATCCGCAGGTGTCGTCCGCTGCGGCCCGTTGGCCGACAACGGCCGCGGCGCATCGCGATCGATCTCCGGATGGGTGAGGAACACGAGCTCCCAGTCCGCTTCAGGTGCAGCGAAGTCCCATTCGAGAGTCACGGCACCCACGGGTTCCTCAGGCCGAAAGGTGACCGTCTCACGAGCCACGTACGTGGCGAGCGAGGTCACGGAACCCGATGTCTCCGGCTCCACGCTGACGGCGGCGTCATCGCTGAACGTCTCATCGAACGCCCGGGCTTGCACTGCGACCCGCACGTTGACGGGTGCGGTGATCCGATCGAGTGCGTCGATTCGATACCGCACCCGACCCCCGCACGACGACGTCTGCAGGCACCCCCACGGTCCTTCCGCCCTGTTGATGCCCCGGACGATGGTGTCGGATCCGTCGATCGACAGCTGCACCAGGAAGGGTTCGTCACCGTCGATGACGAGTCGCAAGGTGCCTCGATCGATGCCCGTGCCGTTGATCGCCAGCGTGCCCTCGAGGCCCATGTCCGGCTCGATGACCGCGTCGAACGAGACCGGTGCCGCATCCAACGCAACATCGGGCACCGTGGTCGGCGACTGCGCCACTGCCGGCGCGGCGAGCACGCCGATCAGCAACGCGCTCGCCACGAGCGCACGCCCCTGCAGTCCCATCACCTGCATTCTGGGGGTATCGGCGGGTAACTGTCACGCCGGAGTGGTTTGCCGGACGGCAAGCGGCTCGGATTGGGCTATCGGCGGCCCGATCAGTCCCAATGGCCGCTAGCCCTCCAGACGGTGACCCGCTCCAATGACCGTGGAGAGTTCTCAGTCTTCACGGAGGTTCACGATGGAAGCCCAATGGCTGCAACTCAGCGATGATCTCGGCCCGGAGAAGGTGATTCTGATCACCGAGCCATCAACCGAGCTGCGGGGCATCCTCGTCGTCGACAACACCGCTGCGGGCCCGGCGATCGGTGGCATTCGTATGGCCCTCGATGTGACCGTCGATGAGGTCTTCCGGCTCGCACGAGCCATGACGTTCAAGAATGCAGCGGCCGGGCTCCGCCACGGTGGAGGCAAGGCCGGCATCATCGGTGATCCCGACATGCCGGATGCCGAGAAGGAACGGCTGGTCCGTGCGTTCGGCATCGCGATCAAAGACATCGTGGACTACATCCCCGGACCGGACATGGGCATCGACGAAGCGTGCATGGCCTACCTGTACGACGAGATCGGCCGGGTAGTCGGGCTTCCGAAGGTGATGGGCGGGATCCCGCTCGACACCCTCGGCGCAACCGGTTTCGGCCTGGCGATCGCGGCCGAAGTCGCCGAGGAACTCGAGTACGTGCGCCTCGACGGGGCCAAGGTCGTGATCCAGGGTTTCGGTGCGGTGGGTACCCACGGCGCCCGGTTCCTCGCCGAGCGTGGAGCAGTGATAGTTGCGGTATCCGACAGCCGAGGGGGTGTCGTCAACGACGACGGGCTGGACCTCGACAAGCTGCTCGTGTGGAAGGCCGAAGGTCATCCGGTACGCGAGTTCGCCGACGGGACTGCAGTGTTCCACGACGAGCTGATCGGTCATCCGTGTGACATCTGGGTGCCGGCGGCCCGGCCGGACGTCTTCACGGCCGACAACGCGGCCGAGGTGAACGCCAAGGTGATCCTGCCCGGCGCCAACATCGCAGTGACCCCGGCGGCCGATCAGATCTTCTTCGAGCGCGACATCCTGTCGATCCCGGACTTCATCGCCAACGCCGGCGGCGTCATCTGCGGTGCCGTCGAGTACCACGGCGGAACCGCAACCCAAGCGTTCCAGGTGATCGAGGAGAAGATCCGCGCCAACACCCGGGAGGTCCTCGAAAACGCCCTCGACAAGGTCACCATGCCCGCAACCGCCGCCGCCGAGCTCGCTAGAAGCCGAGTAGAAGAGTCAATGAGCTACCACCGCAGCTTCTAGACCGGGTGCGGATAGTCCCCCAATAGTGTCGGGCTGCGCAACAGGGATTCGTCCTCCCCCGCGGCAGCGGGGGAGGTGGCCGAGCAAAGCGAGGTCGGAGGGGGCACCAACGATCCCCCGGTTCCTCAGATCACCCGCAGGGCCAATCGACGCGGGCAGCGGGGGAGGTGGCCGAGCAAAGCGAGGCCGGAGGGGGCACCAACAACCACCCGGTTCCTCAGATCACCCGCAGGGCCACGGCACCGAGGCCTCGTCACGCTGCGACCGTGGGTGGTGCGGAACCGCGTCGTATCGGGTTGAGCCTTCGGGCGGTGCCCCCTCCGTCTGCAGGCTCCTTCGTCGCCTGCAGCCACCTCCCCCACCTTCTGGTGGGGGAGGACGAACAGGGAGCACCTGCCGTCTCGTCGACCAGCGCATGCGTGGTGCCTACGCTTGGTTCATGACGGGCGCCACCATCGGGACCTTTGCCGAACTCCTCGACCTCGCCGAGGAGGCGATGCGTCCCATCGCCGAGCGGCTCCGCACGCTCGTGTTCGAGATCGACCCTGAGTCGGTCGAGGTGGTGCGACTTGGGGATCGGGCCGCAACCTACGGGGTCGGCCCAAAGAAGATGAGCGAGGGTTACGCCTACGTCCTGCCGTATTCCAACTGGGTGAACCTCGGCTTCTACCGAGGCGCCGATCTCCCCGACCCAGATGGTTTGCTCGAAGGGACCGGCGCCCGTATGCGACACGTCAAGATCCGCTCGATCGCGGACGCCGACACCCCGGCCATCCGCACCCTCATCCGCGCCGCCATCACCGAACGCGAATCAGCCGTCGGCCGCAAGCGCGAGTAGTCGGATCCCCCGCCCTTGTAGGGCGGGGACAGGCTGCGCAGCAGCCAGGGGCGGGTTTCCAGTGGTCGGCGGGTAGGACCGCTACCCCTGATCAGACTGAAGAATCGGGACCCACTGTTGACTGGATCACTGTTGAGACCCTCCCCGCCTCCGCTTCGCTCCGGCACCTCTCCCTTTCAGGAGGGGATCCGAATTCACGGTTTCGTAAGGGCGATACCGGCTCCGTAGACGCTGGACGTCGATAGCGTCTGCA
>JASJAX010000127.1 GCA_030066755.1 Acidimicrobiia bacterium | reverse complement strand
GAGCCACGAGCCACGAGCCACGAGCCACGAGCCACGAGCCACGAGCCACGAGCCACGAGCCACGAGCCACGAGCCACGAGCCACGAGCCACGAGCCACGAGCCACGAGCCACGAGCCACGAGCCACGAGAGCATTCACACTTGCTGGTGGTTCCGTCAACCTCCTTCCTCGAGGCTCGGGGCTTGACCCCACCGCCGCACGCGGAACACGGCTGCGGCGTCCCAGAGCCCGAGCGCAAACGGCGTCCGGGCTCGATGCTCGACCTCAGCCAGCTGCGGTCGTCCGCCTACCGCGTCGGCCCCCCGGTGGCGCCGGCACGTATAGCCTCGCCCCATGCTCGAATTCCTTGCCGTTGTCATTGGGGCTGCCGCCGTCGTCGCCGTGCTCGTCGACATGGTCAACACGTTGGTGACGACTCAGACGGCCCAGGGCAGGTGGTGGCTCACGCGACGGGTCTACGTCCTCGCCTGGGGTGTCATTCGTTTCGTGGCGATTCGGCTTCGCACCGATGCCGCCAGGGAGCGCCTGCTCGGCACCTTTGCCCCGGTCTCGGTGCTCCTCCTCCTCGTGGTCTGGGTGACCCAACAGGTCATCGGCTTCGGCCTGATCTGGTGGGGCGTCGGTGGGGTGACCGGCGTCGGCAGCCTCTTCGACGCGGTCTACTTCTCCGGTGTCGTCTACTTCACCCTCGGGTTCGGCGAGATCGTTCCCGCCGAGGCTGTCCCGCGAATCGGCGCCCTCGTCGAGGCCCTCGCCGGTGTCCTGACGACGGCGCTGGTGATCGGCTATCTCCCCTCCCTCTACACGGCCTACAGCGAACGGGAACGCAAGCTGATGCTGCTCGACGACGGGAGCGAGGATCGCATCACTCCGGCGAACCTCGTGCTGGCGCGTGCCCCGGACGGCGATGCGACGCAGCTGTTTTCCTTCTTCACCGAGTGGGAGGAGTGGATCGCGGGCGTGATCGAGACTCACTCCACCTTCCCGATGTTGCGGCTGTTCCGCTCCAAGGACCCCGGCCAGCACTGGATCACTGCGCTCGGGGTCGTCACGGATGCCGCGCTGACGTGCCAGATGATGCGCGGCGCCGAGAACCGTGCCCCGTATTGGCTCCTGCGTCGTTCGATCCGTCTCTTCACCGAGCTGACCGACGGCGTCGACCTCTCCGAATACCGAGCTCGCCTGGACGAGGCCTACACCGAAGGCTCGTCCGAACAGTTCCGCGAGATGTACGACCAGCTGGCGGCTGCCGGATTCGACTTGCTTCCGATCGACGAAGCCCGCACCCGAATGCTGGAGCTGCGCCGCCGCTTCGACGCCCAGATGGAATGGCTCATCGACATGCTGCTCGCCCCAAGAGGGTTCTGGGGCCACGCCATCGGCCACCGGATGGGGGAAGAAGAAGTAGCGAGTAACGAGTAGCGAGTAGCGAGTACCGGACTGGGATCTCGCTACTCAGTACTCGCTACTCAGTACTCCGGTTGAACGGCGAAGCCGTTCAACCGGCTTTGAACTCCTGGAATGCTTCCCAGGCTCTCGGGCCGTAGATCGTGCCCGGGCCGCCTTGCATGAGGATGGTGACGCCGACCATCTCGGCGAACTCCTCGTCGGTGGCGCCCTTCCGGGCGGCGCCCCGGGCATGGCTTGCGATGCAGCCGTCGCACTGCTCCGTGATGGCGATTGCGGTGGCGATCAGCTCTTTGAACGCCGGCGTGAGTGCCCCTTCGGCGAAGGCCCCGCGATGCATCTGCCCGAACCCGTCGTAGACCTCGCCGATGTGCTGCCGTAGCTCCCGCGTCGGCTCACCGATCGCCTTCAGCAGATCGTGATAGTGACCGGATCCCATACCTCGTGGCCTCCCCACAGAGCGGTTGTTTGCCGGCACTACGCTGCCAGACACGACCGACGATGAGGAGGGCCAGTGGACCCGAAGCAGGTTGCGGTGGATCGCTTCGCCGCAGTCGAGGACGAGCTCCGAACGTTGTCACGGTGGATGTACGAGAACCCCGAGCTGGCGTATGAGGAGCGGGAGGCGTCCGCCAAGCTCGTGGCGTTCCTCCGCAGCCAGGGTTTCAATGTCCAGTACCCCGCATGGGGGCTCGACACGGCGTTCGATGCGGTGATCGGCCATGGCCCCGAGGTCGTCATCTGCGCCGAATACGACGCGCTGCCCGAAGTCGGTCATGCATGTGGCCACAACGTGATCGCCACCGCCGCGGCCGGTGCCGGGGCGGCCCTCGCTCCGCTCGCCGATGAGCTCGGCGTTCGGGTGCGGGTGCTCGGAACTCCGGCCGAGGAACAGTTCGGCGGCAAGGTCGATCTGATCAACGCGGGAGCATTCGAGACGGCAACCGCTGCGATGATGGTCCACCCCTCCCCGATCGACCTCGTCGACCCGAGCTTCCTCGCGATCGCCCACATCTCGATCGAGTTCCACGGCAAGGAATCCCACGCGGCGTTCGCCCCTCAGCTCGGCCGGAACGCGCTCGACGCCGCCGTCCAGGCCTATGTCAATGTGTCGCTCTTGCGCCAGGCGATGTACGCCACCGACAAGGTGCACGGTGTGATCACCTACGGCGGCGCCGCTCCGAACGTGATTCCCGCCTACACGGCGATGGACTGGTACGTCCGGGCCGAAACCAAGCAGAGGCTCGACGAGTTCTACGACCAGGTCGTCGCGTGTTTCGAGGCGGCGGCGACGGCAACCGGGTGCACGCTCGAGGTCAAGGAGAAGGGCCATCCGTACACCGACATGGTGAACGACGCCGTGATGGTCGATCTGTTCGCCGACAACTCGGCAGCCCTCGGACGACCCATGGGCCGCATGGCCGACTTCGACCCCGCCGAAGGCGGATCGAGCGACATGGGCAATGTGAGCCACATCGTCCCGAGCATCCATCCCATGCTCGGGATCAACAGCGCTCCCTGGGTGAACCACCAGAAGGAGTTCGCCGCGCACACCGTCGAACCCGACGGCGAGGCAGCCATCCGCGACGGGGCAATCGCCATGGCCCACACCATCATCGACCTTGCGGCAAAGAACTGCTGGGACGAGCTCGGCCGTCCCGGCGGCTGATCGTGGCCAAGGCGCCGAAGACCAACGCCGCCCGGATGCTCGACGGTGCCGGCACCACCTACGAGATCCGCACCTACGACCTCTCAATGGACGAGTTCTCGGCAGAGGCGGTTGCCGCCGAAATCGACATACCGGCCGACAGGGTCTTCAAGACCCTGGTGGTGGACGTCGACGGAGTAGGCCCCTGCTTCGCCGTCGTCCGCGGCGACGCCGACCTCGACCTCAAGGCATTCGCCAAAGCCGCCGGCGGCCGCAAAGCCCACCTCGCTCCCCTCAAGGACGTGCAACGTCTCACCGGCTACGCCCGCGGCGCCGTCACCGTCCTCGGCGCAAGGAAGCCCTTCCCGGTCTACGTCGACGAGCACGTCACCACCCTCGAAACCATGGCCTTCTCCGCCGGCGCCAAGGGCGTCCAACTCGTCGTGACCCCCGAGGACTATCTGGCGGCGACGAAGGGGACGGTGGCCGCAATCGCGCGGGGCGGCCTTCGGCCGCAGTACTGAGTACCGAGTACTGAGTACTGAGACCAGAACCAGCACTCGTCGACCACCGCACGGCTGGGACAGTCCCCCCTTCGGTGATCTGTCGCGTTTTGGGTCCGACGGTTCGGTGCTCGGGTCCCCCTCCCTCGTAGGGAGGGGGATCCAAGAGGGAGAACGCCAAGGGCGTCGGGCCAGTCGCGCAACCCGACACCTGCGGGGGGACTGTCGCTCTGGCTTCTCGCCGAGCGATTCCGAAGCGGCTCACGGGTTGCCGGGGTGTTTGCCGTTAGGCACGGGAGTCGCGCGAGACTGTGGGGGTGAATCGGAGATGGTTGATCGGTTTGGCATTGGTGCTCGTGCTGATCGGGTCCGCGTGCGGCGACGATGAACTCACGCTGACCGAGTACGTGGAACAGGTCAACGCTGCAGCGACCGTCGCCAGCGCACGCGGCGCTGAACTCGTACGTGACGCGGCGGAGATCGAGGACTTCAGTCCGAAGGACGTGGCCATGACTCACGAGCGCGCGCTCGAAGAGATCCGGATACCGCTGCAGGATGCGATCGACGACATCGATCCGCCGGAGCAGGTCGCCGACCTCCATAGCGAACTGTGGACCTGGCACGCCCGCCTCATCGAGATCGAGCAGTCCCTCGCAACCGTCGCCGCAACCTTCGATGGCACCGTTGCCGGCTGGACGGCCTTCTCGAACACCCCCGAGGTGGCCGCCTACCGGCTCACCCTCGCCGAAGGGAAGGCCGGCTGCGACAACTTCCAGGCCCAGATGGATGCGACGGCAGCCCGAGGAGTCTTCGCCGATACCCCGTGGCTCCCGGGAGACCTCAAGGAAACCGTGGTCGCTGCTCTGGGCTGCGAGTCGTTCCCCGAGAACCCGGAACTCGTCTACCTGTATCCCCCGCCCTGAAGGCCTTCGGCGGCCTTCGGCGGCCTTCGGCCGAAGTACCGAGTACTGAGTACTGAGTACAGAGACCCGCAACCACCCCCGCCGAACGCGTCCGGGGCGCCGTTCGGCAATGTCGTCAGGGAGCGGCCAGTCGATAGCAATCCTTTGCGATCACGTCCCGAGATCTGCGCGGAGTACTCAGTACTCAGTACGAAGTACTCGGTACTGCAGCGGCGGAGCCGCTGCCTAGATCAGGTCTTGTTCGCGGATACCGAAGCTGGGGTGGCGCAGGCGGCACAGTGCCAGCTTCTCGAGCTGCCGGATGCGCTCGCGGGTGAGGTTGAACTCCTCGCCGATTTCCTCGAGCGTTCGTGGAACGCCGTCGTAGAAGCCGTAGCGGAGCGCAAGGATGCGGCCTTCGCGGTCCGGCAGGCGTTCGATGGACTTCCGCAGGCTGTTGGCGATGTCCATCTCTTCGGTGACCTTGACCGGGTCGACCGCGTCCTCGTCCTCGATGAAGTCACCGAGCTGGGCGCCGTCCTCACCGACCGGCTGCTCGAGTGAAACGGTGTCCGCCACACCGAGCGCAAGCTCGACCTTGTCGACATTGACGCCGGCCTCTTCGGCGATCTCCTCGGGCTTGGGCTCACGACCGAGTTCGGCCTTCAAGCTGGCCTGAGCGGCGCGCACAGCGGCGAGCGTGTCGTGGAGGTGAACGGGAATACGAACGGTGCGCGACTTGTCGGCGATGGCACGAGTGATCGCCTGCCGGATCCACCATGTGGCATAGGTCGAGAACTTGAAGCCCTTGCGCCAGTCGAACTTCTCAACGGCGCGAATCAGGCCGAGGTTGCCTTCCTGGATCAGGTCGAGGAAGTCGATGCCAGACGTGTTGGCGTAGCGGCGGGCATTGGCAACGACGAGGCGCAGGTTGGCGGTGAGGAAGGCGTCCTTTGCCTCACGGCCGTGACGAACCTTGCGGCGCAGCGCCATCTCTTCGCTCTTGGAGGCGAAGTCGCCTTCGGCGAGCTTGTCTTCGGCGTCCTGGCCGGCCTCGATCTTCTGGGCGTAGTCGACTTCCTTCTCCGCAGTGAGGAGCTCGTACTCGCCGATGGCGGTCAGGTACTGGCTGACGAGGTCGGTGGTGAGTCGACCGCGCTCGTCGGTCAGCTTGTTGCGATCCTTCTCACGGCGCGAACGAGTCAGCGTATCCCGAGCGATACGCTCCTTCGCCTCCTCGCGTTCCTTGAGCGCTCGGTCGAGCGTCTTGTTACGCGCGTTGCCAGCAGCCATGTATCGAGTCCTCCAACACGTGATTCAGCCCTGAGTGTCGTTGTGCCTTCACCTACCCGCTCTCACGGGCAAACGTCCCCACCACCACCTGGAATCGGGGTCGTGGATGCGCCCGCGACACGAATACCGCAAAGTGGTCTGCCCAATATCACATAGACATGCGGATTTGTGAACCCACTTTTCCCGCAGATGTCACGGTGGGGTTCGCACCATCGTCAACGTCACAGTACGGAAGCGTATTCCCGTACGGCGGGCTTCGTCGGCGTAGCCGGTGCGACCTCCTTAGGGTGTGCTCCATGCCGAATCGCCTCGCCGACGCCACCTCTCCCTACCTGCTCCAACACCAGGACAATCCCGTCGATTGGTACGAGTGGGGGGAAGAAGCGTTCTCGGCGGCTCGATCGCGCGACGTCCCGGTCCTGCTCTCCGTCGGCTACTCGGCCTGCCATTGGTGCCACGTCATGGCGCACGAGTCGTTCGAGGACGATGCGACGGCGGCGTACATGAACGAGCACTTCGTCAACGTCAAGGTCGACCGGGAGGAACGCCCCGACGTGGACCGCATCTACATGGACGCCGTCCAGGCCATGACCGGGCGTGGTGGCTGGCCGATGACCGTCTTCATGACTCCGGACGGACGACCCTTCTTCGCCGGGACCTACTACCCGAAGGAACCCCGCGGGCACTTCCCTTCCTTCCTCCAGGTCATGCAGAGCGTCGACGACGCCTGGAAGTCGCGTCGCGGCGATCTCGAAGATCAGGCAGACCGCCTGGCGGCCGGTGTCAACCAGCAGATACCGCCCACCGACCCAACGGCCGACCGCAACGAGCTTCTCGACAACGCAACGGCCGGGATACTCCAGCAGTTCGACCACGAGTACGGCGGATTCGGCGGTGCCCCGAAGTTCCCCCAGGCTCCGAACCTCGAACTGCTTGCCCGGTCGATTGCGTTGAGACCCGACGGCGCCCATGCCGCTGCAGCCCGGCAAGCGCTCGACCTCACCCTCGACCGGATGAGTCGCGGCGGCATCTACGACCACCTGGGTGGCGGCTTCGCTCGATACGCCGTCGACCGAGTCTGGCTGGTTCCGCACTTCGAGAAGATGCTCTACGACAACGCGCTCTTGGCGCGGCTGTACCTGCGGGGATGGCAACTCCTCGGCCGCCCGCACTACCGAGCAGTCGCCGAGGAGACGCTGGACTACTTGATCGACGCCATGCGAGACCCGGGCGGCGGGATCCACGCAGCCGAGGACGCCGACAGCGAAGGTGAGGAAGGCAAGTACTACGTCTTCACCCGGGACGAGCTCGATGAGGTGCTCGGGGACGACGCCGAACTCCTTGCCACGATCTATGGAGTGACCCCAGAAGGTAACTTCGAGGGTTCCAACGTGCTCCATCGTCCCCGTTCGTTGGCCGACATCGCCGAGGAGTTCGGACTCACCGGAGCAGAGCTCGCTGAGCGCCGAGCAACGTCGGATGCGGCGCTGAGAGCGGCACGTTCGCAGCGGGTCGCTCCGGGACGAGACGACAAGATCGTGACGGCGTGGAACGGTCTCGCGTTGCGGGCTCTCGCCGAGGCGGGGGCGATTCTCGAGAGTGACCGATACCTCGACGCCGCCATCGATCTCGCCGACTTCGCCACGACTCGCCTGCGTGGGTCAGATGGCCGCCTGGTCAGGAGCTGGCGGGATGGCAGGGCCGGAGTTGCCGGCTTCTGCGACGACTATGCCGCCCTGGCCGTTGGTTGCTACACCCTCTATTCGGCCACGGGCAACGAGCGGTGGTTCTCCGAAGCCGAGCAACTCGTCGCCGACCTGACGGAGCTCTTCGCCGACGAGACAGGGCTCGGGTTCTACGCAACGGCCCACGACGCGGAGACCTTGATTGCCCGTCCGAAGAATCTCATGGACAACCCAACACCTTCGGACAACTCGCTCGCCGCTGAGGCCATTCAGATCCACGCCGCCTTGACGGGCGATCCGAATGCCGCCGCTCTGGTCGACGGCATTGCCCGCTCGGCAGGACGCCTGATCGACCAATACCCGTCCGCGGTCGGCCATCTCATTGCAGTGCTGGCGAGCGCCCCGCTGAAGGAAGTCGCCATTGTCGGGCCCGCCGACGATCGCCGGGAGCTGGAGGCCACCGTGTGGCGACAGTTCCGGCCCGACTGCGTCCTCGCTCCGGGCAGCGGCGATACGACCCCCGTTCCGCTGCTCCAACACCGCACACCAGGCGGTGCAGGTGCGCAAGCCTTCGTATGCCGCGACTTCGTGTGCGAGCTCCCGGTCACGGACACGGCGACACTCGAGGCGCAGTTGGCGAGTAGCGAGATCGAAAGCACGGGGTGATTCTGCGGCGGTCGTAAGCTACCGCAGGTGACGGACGGCCCCCTCTGTGTGTTCTGCGGCAGCGAGTTCCCGGTGGAACTCGAACGATGCCCCACCTGTGGCCGGCCATGGATCGATCAGCGGATCTCCGAGGCGGCGGAGGGCGCCATCGTTCCGCTCGGTGAAGTCGGCGAGGTCGCCGAGACACCCATCGAGACGGAACCGGAAAGGCGGATCCCCCTGTGGCTGATCGCCGGTGGAGTCGCCCTCGTCGCAATCACGGTATACGGCATCGTCTTCAGCCTGCTCCTCAACGACGGCACCGAAGGAGACACTGCCGCCATCACCACGACCACCGCCGTCACGACCCCTCCAACCACCGTTGTGTCGACCACATCGCCACCTGCGTCGACGACGCTCCCTCCGCAGACGACGACCACGCCGCCGCCAACAACCACATCCACCACGACCACCACGACGACCACGCTGCCGCCTATCGCTGAGGGCACACCGATACCGATCGACGAGGTGACACTCGGCGCGTTTGCGCTGGGTCCGCTCCAGGTGGGATCGAACGGAACCACTGCGCTCGAGCGCCTCGCGGGGACCTTCGGTCAACCGACGCAGATCACGGAACTCGCCGGCGGCGATCTCGGCATCTGCGAGACCGACACCGGTCGGGCCGTGCGGTACGGCTGGGTGACTGCGATCGTCATCGGCGACGAAGGCGACGAGACATTCGTCGGCTACCGCTACGAAGATGGACCCGACGGTCATCCATCAGCTGGGCTCGAGACCTTGTCGGGGGCCGGCATCGGTAACACCGTTGCTGAGGTCGACACGATCTACGCCGGTTCGCTCGTCGAAGTCGGCGAGGTCGACGGGAGCCCCCACATCTTCATCCTTCGATCCTCCGACCGGCGGACGCTCCTGTGGGGACCGCTCACCGGATCGTCAGCGAGCGCCGTGGTGCAGGGAATCCACGCTCCCTACTGGTGCGACGACGGGCCGCCGGGACCGTGATCATTGCCAACCATCGCGCGGCAGCTGGCCATCCCAGCGGAGGCAATATCATGGCGCCGACCCGCGACCGGGTGTGACACGGGTCCGGAAAGAGACGATGGCGAGCCAACTCCACCAACCGACGCGATCGCGATGGCGGCGCATCTTCACCGCAGCCAACATCGTCGCCGTCGTCGCCGGCGTGGCCGTCTTCCTCGCCACGCTGAATCTGTGGGATACCTTCATCGGTGCCGTCGCCGCAGCCGCAGCCGCAGCCATCGTCACCGGTGCCGTCTGGTACCTCTGGTGGCGATGGCGCACTCCCGCTGAGCCGGGTGCCTCGCTGGACGCACCGTTGCTCGCCTCAATCCCACCCGTGGTCGGCACGCCGGCCCCGGCACTGGTGGCCCCCGACGGCTCTGCCGCCGCAGCGTTCAACGAGCTACGAGAGCGTCTCGAGTCCGACACCACCGGGCAGGTCTTGTTGGTCGTCAG
>JASJAX010000126.1 GCA_030066755.1 Acidimicrobiia bacterium | reverse complement strand
TGGCTTCGAGCGGCTGTTCGGCCACGAGCGACAGGCCGACCTGGTTGCCAGGATCGATGGATTCCGCGGCGTGGAGGGCCAGCGTCCCGCCGTCGGCTGCGAACTCCGACCAGAAGGGTGAGCTGCTGACGAGCTCGGCGTCGGGGAGGAGAGATCGATACCACGCAAGTGATCGATCCATGTCCGTCACGTAGACGATCGTGAGCGGTCGCATCAGGCGAAATGGGTTTCGAGAATCTCCTGCGCGGCCGGCGCAATCGTGTCCCAGGTTGCGTCCGGCTGTTTCGTCAGGGTGACGAAGTCCGCCGTCATGAACATGCTGGCAACACCATCGATGGCGAGGATCGCGCTCGCGAGCGGGTCACCGTCGTCCTTGCCGGCGACATACGTCGCCGGGCCCCCAACGTCGCGGCCGACCGTGAACTTCAGGGCGTTCGGGTTCGGGGTGTTCGAGATCGTGACGGCCATGGCTCCTCGTCTTCAGCTCGGGGGCGAATCGTAGCCTCAGCGGTGTGCCGAGAATCGACGTTGCTCAGCAGCCTGCTCAGTGGCGAACGGGCAGCCCGGTGATGGCTCCGATGATGTCGGCGGTGCGCTCTACGGCTGCCGCAGGCCGGTAGCGGCCGGTCAGCACCGCCTCGAGCATGTTCTGAAGCTGCGTCGACACCATGAAGTAGCTGCGAAGGCCGGGGCGGATGATGGCGGTTGAAACCAGGTCCGCAGTGGACGCAACAAACGGCGAGTCAGGACCGACGACGTCGACCGCAGTCTTCCGGGGCGGGATGGTCGGGAGGCCGGTCGCCCGGGATGCCAGCCGTTCCGTCTCGACGAGGTAGCGCAGGAGACCCATCGCTTGGGCCGGATCCGCCGACTGGCGGAAGATGACGTAGGCCATGCCGCCTGCGACCGTCGCCGGCATCCCATCCGGACCTCCCGGGAATGGGACGAAGACGAACTCATCCCACACGTCGTCGAGCTCGATCCCCGCCGCCTCGGCGATCGTCGCCGCCTCGTAGCTGCCCCCAATCGCCATGGCGGCGCGACCTGCACCGATCAGGTACGGCGCCCGGAGCCAATCGAAGGCGACGACCTCGTCGCTCATCCAGCCTTCATCGATGAAGCTCCGCAGCAGTCGCAATGCCTCAACTGCGGCTCCGGTGTCGAAGCCGACGCCGTCATCGATGACGCTCACGCCGTTTGACGCGAGCACGGCGAGGAGGCAATAGGTCGTCGTTTCCGCCCCAACGTGCCCGCCGGGCATCACGATGGCGTGGTCTCCCGCAGCGAGGAGCGGCTGGGTCGCTGCGGCGACCTGCGCCATCTCGTCCCATGTCCGGGGCGGTTCTACGCCGGCCGCCGCCAGATACGATCGACGGCACCACAGACCGGCGACGTTCATCTCCTCCGGCACGGCGTAGACGTGACCCCGGTACTCCCGGCCGTTGACGAACGCCGGGACGAAGTCCGTCATGAACTCCGCCTCGATCCAGTCACGATCGAGTTCATCCAGCGGGAGGAGGAATCCGGCGTCGGCGAACTCGGCGATCCACACCTCGTCGATCACTGCGAGGTCCGGGGCGCGACCCTCGGCGATGGCGCGAATCAGTGTCCGGTGCAGCGCCGTGTAGTCGACCGTCGCCACGTTGAGCTCGACACCCGGTGGGGCAGACGCCGTGATGCTCTCCGCGAGTCGCGACTCACTGACCAGCACCCGCATCTCGGCGCCGTCGCCGACGCGGGGCACCCAGTGCGGGTTGACGAACGTCCCGCGGCGCCGATGCCGCAGGATCACCCCTTCTTCGGCGAGCTCTGCCAGTGCGCGATGGACCGGGGTGCGGCTGATCCCGTAACGCTCGCACAGCTCGACCTCGGTCGGAATCCGATCGCCCGGTTGCAGGTGACCGGATGCGATCTCTTCCAGGATGAGTGTCTTCAGCTGGTAGTAGATCGGGATCGGCTGTGATGGATCGATGGCGCTGGTCATGCGGACACCCACGCCTGACCCCATGGGCCCAGCCGGATCGACCCGACGTCGCTGGTGGCGCGACGCCCGAGCAGAAGGGTTCCGGACTCCGCAACGGCCTGCGTGTCTCCTGAGACGTTGACGTACACGCGAACGGGTGCGCCGTCGTCCCCACGTTCGATGCCGAAGACCGCCGGCACGGTCTCGAGGATCCGCTGGGGAGCATCAGGATGGAATGCACGATGGGTGCGGCGGAGCTCGAGCAGCTCCGAAATGGCCGCAAAGCACTGCGACGTCTCCGTGGTCGGATCGGTGAGTTCGCTCTCGAGGCCGTCGACGGGGTCGAACTTGTGGCGGTTGATCGACCGGGCTGCGCCGCTCGCTGCAACGCCGTCGTGGTCGTTGCGGCTGGCGAAGAGGCTGTGAACGTAGACGGCCGGGATGCCACGCATTGCCAACATGACCGCGTGGGATCCGAGGTGGCGTTCGAGCGCGTCCGCTCCGTCGGAGTCACCGCGGACCAACTCGTACCACGTGGCGTTGAGCTCATACGGGCTGGACTCGCCCGTCGGGAGCGTCCGTGCATTGACGAGACCGCCGCGAGCGCGCACCCCATCGGCCAATCGGTTGACTTCATCCAGCGTGAGGATCCCCTCGAGTGGTCGAACGCCAACGCCGTCGTGGGACGCCAGGAAGTTGAGGAACGTGGTGTTCGGTGGGGGAGGTGCGAGTGCCCGCGCCCAATCGGCGAGCACGGTGGCATCGCTCGTCAGGTAGCTGTAGAGGACGAGCGGAGGCAGGGTGAACTGGTACACGGCCTGGGCTTCTGCGATCGAGCCGTCGCCGAGGTAGGAGATGTTCTCCGCATGGGGAACGTTGGTCTCACTGATCAGCCCGACATGCGGATAGGTGGCGTCGAGGCACGCCCGCAGGAACTGCACCACGGCATGAGTCTGCGGGAGGTGGATGCTCGGCGTGGCTTCGTCCTTCCACAGGAAGCAGATGGCATCGAGCCGAATCATCGAAGCGCCATGCGACGCGTAGTCGAGGAGGACCTCCGTCATACGGGCGAGCACCTCGGGATTGCGGAAGTCCAGGTCGACCTGGTCGGCGGAGAAGGTGGTCCACACCCACTCCGTGCCTCGTGCCGTCTCGAAGGGTGTGAGGAGCGGGTGCTCCCGCGCCCGGACGATGTTGGTCAGGTCGGCGTCGGGGTCGGCGGTTCGGAAGAACCCGCGGTATTCGGGATCGTCGGCCTGCCATCGTCGGAACCACGAGCTCTGCGCCGACATGTGGTTGACGACGGCATCGACCATGATGCGGGCCTCGCCGGCCAGCGACGAGATGTGGCTCCAGTCGCCGTAACGATCATCGACCCGTGTGTAGTCGGCGACGGAGTAGCCGTCGTCCGAGGTCCAGGGGAAGAACGGCAGGATGTGGACCCCGTTGAGGATGGGTTGGAGGTGACGGGTGTACACGTTCCGCAGCGTGTCGAGGGGTGCTTCGTCGGGCCGTCGGAACTGATCGGGATAGGTGATCAGCCACACGTCGCGTTCGCTCCACTCGACACCGCCGGTCCGGTCCTCCGCGTGACGGGCGAGCAGCGTCTCGAAGCGCGCTTCCAAGCGCGCTTCGTCTCCGTAGATCGTTCGGAGCAGTGCTCTCCACTGCGGCTCGGCCCTCACCACCGACCCTTTCTCGATTTTCCCACTTTTATCATCTGTCAATGACAAGTCGCGCCAGAATACCCGCGGATGCAGTTGGCGCGCCGTTGTTCCCGGTCTCTATTGTTGCTACGGTACAACAAATGGTTTTGGCGTGGGGAGCCCGCGCCGGGGCCATCCCTGGGCAAATGGGAGACAACGGAGGGGTTCATGAAGCAATTCAGAGCACTGTTCCTGTTGCTCGTGACGGTGGCCATGGTGGCCTCCGCATGTGGCGACAGTGAAGACACCACCCCGGAGACGGTGGTCGTGACCGTCCAAGTACCGGGCGACACCGTGCAGGTCCCGGGTGACACCGTGACCAAGATCGAAGAGCGGATCGTCCCGGGTGAGACGATCACCTTCTGGAGCACGGAAACCAACCCGGAGCGCCTCGCAATCACGCAAGGCATCATCGACAAGTTCACTGCGGAGACCTCCGTGAACGTGACGCTCGTCGCAACGGCCGAGGATCAGCTTCCCGAGCTGATGATCACGAATGCGGCGTCCGGCACCTTGCCCGACGTCGTTTTCCATCCGATCGACTTCACCATCGGTTGGGCAGCCAACGGTCTGCTCGACACCAACGCTTCGCAAGAAGTGGTGAATGAACTCGGTGCGGACACGTTCTCCGCCGGTGCGCTCGATCTCGGCACGTACGAGGGCAACGTCGCGGCGGTCCCGTCCGACGGGTGGGGCCAGCTCCTCATCTATCGCAAGGACCTGTTCGACGCGGCCGGTCTCGACAAGCCGGACACGTTCGCCAAGATCGAGGCGGCGGCTGCGGAGCTGCACGATCCGGGCAACAACTTCTTCGGGATCACTGCATCGACTGATGGTGGTGCGGTGTTCACGCAGCAGACGTTCGAGCACTTCGCTCTCGCCAATGGCTGTGAGCTGATCGACGACGGCGGCACCGTCACGCTCGATAGCGCCAACTGTGTCGAGGCCATCGAGTTCTACACGAACATGATGGAGAACTACAGCCCCGGTGGCGTGCAGGACGTTGTGACGACCCGTGCGACCTACTTCGCGGGCCAAGCAGCCATGATCGTGTGGTCGCCGTTCATCCTGGACGAGATGGCCGGTCTGCGTGATTCGGCGTTCCCGTCTTGCGCCGAGTGCACGGCCGATCCGGCCTTCCTGGCGAAGAACTCGGACTTCGTGCCGTCGTTCGCCGGTCCGAGCGGAGCGCCCGCCCAGTACGGGCAGGTGTCGCTCATGGGTATCACCACCGGAGCCGACACCGGCAACGCGCAGGCGTTCGTCAAGTACTGGCTGAGCGAGGGATACCTCGATTGGCTGTCGACCTCGCCGGAGGGGAAGTTCCCGCTCCGTAAGGGCAATGCAGACAACGCCACCGCATACGTCGAGGGTTGGCAGTCGCTGAGCACCGGCGTCGATCGCCAGGCACAGCTGACGGACTTCTATCCGGAAGACATCATCTCGGCACTCGTTGCCGGCACCGACGGCTTCTCACGCTGGGGCTTCACCCAGGGTGCGGGTGAGCTCGTCGCCGCTGTGTACACGTCACTGCCGGTTCCGCGTGTCATCCGCGACGTCCTCGACGGCGCACTCGATGCGGCCGGAGCTGCGGCCGAAGCACAAGCAGCTGCTGAGGAGGAACAGCTCCTCCTGCAGGACTGACCCAACTACCCGAGAGGGGGGAGCGGCTGCGGTCGCTCCCCCCTCCGTCCATCTGAAGCGACCGGGAGGGGAGGCCCGTGACCGCGCAGACTGAGACTCCGCCGCCAACCGAGATTCCACGCAAGCGGAAGGTGTTGTCGCTCGCGCAGCGTGAGCAACGCCTCGCATGGTGGTTCGTGGCGCCGGGCGCAATCATCGTTCTGTCTCTGGTGATCTTCCCGGTCCTGTGGAACGCCGCGCTCAGCCTGCAGCGGATCCGCCTGATCGACCTGCAGAACTTCAACTACTTCGATTTCAACGCGGGCTTCGGCAACTACTCGCGGGTTACCGGGGTCCGGGACTTCTGGGAGACGATCCGGGTCACGATCGTCTACACGCTCGGCGGGACGTTCCTGTCCTTGGCGTTGGGCGTGTGGGCAGCGCTCGTCGTCAAGAAGGCCTTCATCGGCCGTTCGATCGTCCGTGGCTTCATGCTCTTCCCGTACGTGGCTCCGGTCATCGCGGCGACGTTCGTGTGGCGCCTGATGCTGAGCACGCAGTTCGGCATCGTCAACGAGTGGATCCGTAACGCCGGCCGCGAGCAGGTCGACTTCCTCGGTTCGCGGGACTTCACCCTCTCGCTCCTTGGCTTCGACCTGACCCTCCCGCTCGCATTGAGCACGGTCATCGTGTTCGAGGCATGGCGGTACTTCCCGTTCGCCTTCCTCTTCATCCTGGCCCGGCTGCAAGCGCTGCCGGACGACCTCGAAGAGGCGGCCATGGTCGACGGAGCCACGCTCAGTCAGCGGTTCCGTTACATCACGATGCCGCAGTTGAGCGGTGTGTTGTCCGTGCTCTTCCTGCTGCGGTTCATCTGGACGTTCAACAAGTTCGACGACATCTTCCTGCTGACCGGGGGTGCGGCGGGAACCAAGGTCGTGACGGTCGGCATCGTCGACTGGCTCCGCGCCCGCGGTGACGTCGGGTCGGCGGCGGCGCTCTCGATCATTCTGGCGTTCGTCCTGATCTTGCTGCTGTTGGTCTACTTCAAGTGGTTCTACACGGAGGAGGTGGAGGAATGACAGCTCCAACCACCACTCCGACCCGAGGGTCGACGCGTCGTCGCATGAGTCGAGCCGACTTCGAGGACCGGTTCTTCGGCGTGCTCAAGTGGCTCAGCATCGCCTTCTTCCTGGCGATCACGGTCTTCCCGCTGCTCTACATGATCGGCCTTTCGTTCAAGCCGATCTCGAAGCTGATCCAGGAGCCGGCGAACATCTTCCCGACATGGGATGAGTTCATCTCCCTCGACACCTACCGCCAGATCTTGCGGCCGGTCGAAGAGGGTGGGCGTGGGTTCATCAAGTTCATCGTGAACTCGGGCGTGCTCGCCCTCTTCACCGTGGCGATCACCACGACGATTGCCATCTTCGGTGCCTATGCGGCCGCTCGACTGCAGTTCAGGGGCAAGCGGGCGATCAGCCTCGGCATCCTCGTGGTGTATTTGTTCCCGGCTGTCGTCATCGCCATCCCGCTGTTCGTGGTGTTCAGCCGGGTGGGTCTACGGGGCTCGTTACTCGGGTTGCTGATCGTGTACGTGGCGCAGACCATTCCGGTCGCGCTCTACATGCTGCGGAGCTACTTCCAGACGGTTCCGGCGAGCCTCGAGGAGGCCGGCCTGATCGACGGCCTCTCCAGATTCGGGGTGATTCGGCGTATCACCCTGCCGCTGTCGGCACCAGCGATCGCGGCCGTGGCGCTGTACGTCTTCATGATTGCGTGGAACGAGTTCCTCTTTGCGTTCTTGTTCGTGCTCGATCAGCCCGATCTGTGGACGCTGCCGCTGTCCGTGCAACAGCTCGACACGACCGAGGTACCGAAGACGTTGCTCATGGCGGGGTCGGTGATCATCACGCTGCCCGTCATCGTGTTGTTCTTCCTCGCCGAGCGGTTCCTCACCGAGGGGCTGACCGCCGGCGGCGTGAAGGGATGAACGAGGTACCGGGAGGCCGCGCTCAGGCGGGCGGGCTGAGTGGAGTCGACGGGGCGGCCTCAGTCGCCAGTCGCCAGTCGCCAGTCGAGACGGGTCCGGAGCAAGCTCGGTCGAATCGTGTCGCTCCTGGGGTACACGTGGACACTCGAAGCAGCTGACAATGGCCACTGTTGGCTTCGTTTCGACGCGGTTTGCCGGGCTCGATGGGGTCACGCTGGAGGCGGCGAAGCTCGCTGCCGTCGCGAGGGAGGCAGGCCACACCGTCGTGTGGTTCGCCGGCGAGCTGGGTGAGGACTTCGCCCCCGGAATGCTCGTGCCCGAAGCCCACTTCGATTCGGACGTGAATCGGGAGCTCCAAGCGGCCTGTTTCGGATCCTCATCGGCACCCGACTGGGCACACCCTGCGCTCCGCGGCAGGACGGCGTATCTGGTGGATGCCCTCGACCAGTTCATCGACGAGTTCGGCGTCGACGTGCTGGTCACGCAGAACAGCAACACGATCCCGATGCAGCTGCCGTTGGGCCTCGCCACGGTCGAGGTGGTCCGGCGGCGCGGCATCCCGACCGTCAACCACCACCATGACTTCTGGTGGGAGCGGGATCGGTTCACGCCGACGGGCGTTGCGCCGCTCTTGGACGAGGCGTTCCCGCCGAGCGAACCGACGATGCGGCACATGGTCATCAACTCGATCGCGTGCGACGAGCTCCAACGTCGGCGCGGCATCGACTCGGTGGTGCTCCCGAATGTGATGGACTTCGAACACCCGCCGGATCCGGGTGATGCGGAGGCCTTTCGGCAGGCCGCTGGGTTGACGGACGACGACATCCTCGTGTTGCAGCCGACGCGGATCATTCCGCGCAAGGCCATCGAGGACACGATCGATCTCGCCGCCGGGATCGGCTCGGAGGCCATCGTGATCGTCACCCACCCGGAGCGTGACGAGGGTGACGAGTACGCAGGCGTGCTCGAAAGCCACGCCGCGCGGCAAGGCGTTCGACTCGAGTTCTTCTCTGTCGATGGACCCGATAGACCAAGCCTTGCGGACGCCTACGCCGCCGCCGACGTGGTCTCCTTCCCGTCGCGGATCGAGGGCTTCGGCAACGCGCTTCTCGAGGCTTGCTACTACCGCCGTCCCCTGGTGGTCCGACGGTACGCCGTCTACACCGCCGACATCGCCCCGACCGGACTGCGTGCGATCGAGATCGACGATGGCATCACCCCCGATGTGGTGCGGCGGGTGGAGCGTCGTCTCGACGATGTCGATGCCAGTCGATCCGAGGTCGACCACAACTACGAGGTGTGTCTCGACCACTTCTCGTATGCGGTAGTTCGCGACCGCTTCCTGCCGCTCCTCGAACGCTGAGGCCCACGCGGTACGCTTCCGTCCATGACGCCCCGCGCCCGCCACTCGTCAGCGCTCGGCGTCGATGTCGGCGGGACGTTCACGGATCTCGTGGTGTGGGACGGCAGCACGGTCGTCACCGGCAAGGTGGCGTCGACCGTCGACCAGAGTGTTGGGGTCGTCGAGGGGGCCGTCGAGGTGAGCGACGGCCGTATCGACCACTTCCTCCATGGCACGACCGTCGCCACGAACGCTTTGCTCGAACGCAAGGGCGCGTCGACGGCGCTCGTGACGAGCCCCGGCTTCGTGGATGTTCTCGAGATCGGCCGGCAGGATCGGCCATCGCTCTACGACTCGTTTGCCGATCGCCCCGAGCCGCTCGTGACGCCACAGCACCGGTTCGACACGGAACAGGCACTCACCGCAGCCGACCTCGACGGCATCGAGGCCATTGCGGTCTCGCTGCTCTACGGCTACGAGCGGCAACCCGACGAAGCGGCGATCGCGGAGCGGATCGGGGAGCTGCGACCCCACGCCGCAATTGCGCAATCCGGTCGGGTCGCGCCCGAGTTCCGTGAGTTCGAGCGGACCTCGACGACCGTGCTCAACGCGTATCTCATGCCCGTGGTCGGCCGGTACCTCGACGGCCTCGTCGATCGTGCCGGGTCGGCGGGTCTCCCGACGGAGATCGCCGTCATGCGCTCCTCGGGCGGCCTGATACCCGTGCGCGAAGCCGCCGAACTCCCCGCCGCCATCCTGCTGTCCGGACCGGCGGGCGGCGTCGTGGCCGCTGCGGCACTCGGCCGTGCGCTCGGCAGGGACCGAATCGTGACGTTCGACATGGGCGGTACGTCCACCGATGTTTGTCGCATCGAAGCCGGGCGCCCGGAGATCAGCCACGGCCGAACAATCGATGGTTACGCCTGCCTGATGCCCTCTGTTGCGATCCACACGGTCGGTGCCGGAGGTGGCTCGATCGCCTGGGTGGATCC
>JASJAX010000125.1 GCA_030066755.1 Acidimicrobiia bacterium | reverse complement strand
AGGGCTGCATCGAAGGCCGCTTCGGCCTCCTCAACCGACCGGTACACATCAATCGGTAGAACCCAGACGAGGGTTTCGGCGTTGTTGTCGGGGTTGAGGTTCACATAGGCCTCGATCCTGCCGGTCTCCGAGTCGACCTGCGCCCCTACCTCGAGAGGTGGCTCGATGCCGAGCTCGGTGGCGAGCGCCACCAGATCGGCGACGACGGCCTCAACTGCCGGATCGAGCGGAACCTCCGCGCCAAACTCGGGAAGGGGGCCCGGATCGAACACGGGGTCCAGTTCCAAGGTCGTGGTCGGTTGTCGCGTTGTCGTCGTGCTCGGTTCGGTCGTCGATGTGACGGTCGTGGTAGGTGGTTGCGTGGCGGGCGGAAGCGTGCTCGACGGGGTCGAGCTACGGATGAGGAGCGGCACACCGACCAGGAGAGCGGCGGCCAGGGCCGCACCCGCAGCGATCAGCCACGGACGGCGGAATCCCACCGGACGGCGGAATGGCTCCAGCGGGCGGACTCGATCGTCGCCGACATCGGCGAAGAAGACGTCCTCGATCGTCACGGGCTCGCCGACCTCGTCGAAGTAGTCACGGATCTGCGATTGGAGGTCACGCACTGGCTCTCACCCCCAGGCCGGCCCGGAGCTTGCGCAACCCCCGGGCGAGATGGTTGTCGATGGTCGAGACGGACAAGCCGGTGTACTCGGCCACCTCACGGCGGGTCCACTCGTAGGCATGGACGAGGACGACAGCGAGTCGTTGCTTCTCAGAGAGACGCGCCAATGCCTGCGGGAGTGCCGGCTCGATCTCCGGATTCCGGTGGGTCGGGACCGGCAGCCAGGCCGGTTCCTTGCGACGGCGTTGTGAGCTGCGACCGACTCGATAGAGATACCCGGCCGGGTTGTCCATCGCCGTGACCTTGTTCCAGTTCTCCCAGGCATAGGCCAGGGCGGATGCGGCCGCATCGTGCCCGCCGTCGGGCCCGAACACCGCGCTGAGCGCAAGACGGAGCCGAGGCTCGACATCGAGGACGAACTCCTCGAAGTCAGCTCTCGATGGCCTCTCCGTCACATCGCACTCCCTCGTCTACTGAGTAGAGCAGCGAAGGCCGTGATCACGCCACAAGGAATCCACATCCCACGACCACGCGACTGCGAGGCAGCAGAAACAGCTCGATTCCACGTCTGCAACGAAGACTCGCGGAGGCGGACGGGAATCGAACCCTCGCCCCCGCAACCCGAGACCGCTCCAACCTGGCCACCCCCAACCTCGCTTGCGCGACGCGAGGCAGCAGAAACAGCTCGATTCCACGGTCGTCTACAAGCAAAACGACCCCGGATAGGGGTCGTTTTGCTTGTCGGCGGAGGCCCTGGCCACCCCCTCCCCTGCAGCACGCGACGCGAGGCAGCAGAAACAGCTCGATTCCACGTCTGCTCATGAAGACAACCGGCCCAGATCGGGCCGGTTGTCTTCATTGCGGAGGCGGACGGGAATCGAACCCGCCAGGGCGTTTGTCACACCCTCAACGGTTTTGAAGACCGCGGGACCCACCAGGCATCCTGACGCCTCCGCCGATGAGCGTACCCGGATCATCACGGCCCGGAACCGGCACCGGGTGTCGACGGCCGCATGCCTATCCTCATGTCGCGCACCGAACACACACAGGGAATGCCATGGCTGAGACGCAATTGATGGTCTGGATCGATCAAGATCTCTGCACCGGGGACGGAATCTGCGAGGAGATCGCACCCGATGTCTTCCTCGGCCGCGACGATGGGCTGTGGGTCGTGAAGGAAGAGGCGTCCCACTTCGGCAAGACCATCATCTTCGACGGCAACGAAGCTCCCGACGGCAGCCGCGGGGTTGCCCGTGTGCCCGATTCACAGGTCGCCGATGTCGTCGATGCGGCCACCGAGTGCCCGGGCGAGTGCATCATGATCGAGCCATACGATCCCGAGGTGATGGCGGCCCGCGGGGCTTGAGCTTCCGCGGGGCGGGTGGCCGTACGTCCGTACGTCGATCTGGGATCGCCGAGTCGCCAGTACGGCAGGCTCCGCCGGCCTTCCAGTCGCCAGTCCAAACTGCATCTTGCTGTGCCCGGCCGACGCGCGAAACCTCAACTGGCGACTGGTGGCTGGCGACTCGGACGAGCGTGCAAGTTCGGACCCGTGAACGGCCACCCCTGAGATCGCAGCACGACCACGGGGGCCTCTTCCCCTAGACATGCCGGGAGGAATGGCAGACGATGGCGTCCCACCCAGCAGGAGGCGCCATGGACATCAGCCTGCATCTCGTCGAGGACGACACGAGCACCGTGGTCCATACCAAGCTCGACCTTCGCGGCGATCACTTCGAGGCCGTCGGGAAAGCTCGTCGTAACCCGATCGATCCGCCGAGCCCCGCCGTCGGCGAAGAACTCGCCCTCGCCAGAGCCCTCCAAGACCTCGCCGGCCAACTCCTCGACGCAGCTCAACACCGAATCGAGCAGTTCTCAACGGAGTAGCGAGTAGCGAGTAGCGAGTAGCCAGCGAGGCCCACGCGCGTCCGACACGTCCTGACGTCTCAGCGTGGACTGGCGACTGGAAGGCCGGCGGAGCCGGCCGTACTGGCAGCTGGCGACTCCAGCTGAGCTCCGCTCAGCTGGTGATATACCCCTCGAGTTGCTCGATGAGGTACTGCTGCTCGCTGATGACGGAGCGGACGACGTCACCGATGGAGATGATCCCGATCAAGCGGTCGTCTTCGACGACCGGCAGGTGACGGATGCGCTTCTCTGTCATGAGCTCCATGCAGTCGCTCGTGGTTTGCTCGCGGGTCACCGTCTTGAGCTCCGCAGTCATGATCCTGGACACCGGTGTGTCGTGCGATCCGCGATCGAGGAGGATCACCTTCCGGGCGTAGTCCCGCTCCGAGATGATGCCTACCGGCCGATCACCCTCCATCACGACCAACGCACCGACCCCGTGCTCGGCCATGACCTCCAAGGCGCGATAGACGGAGGCGCCGGGCTCGATCGTCCAGACGTCGGTCCCCTTCTCGTCGAGGAGACGAGCCACGTTCTTCATCGTTCCCTCCTCTCGTGGCGCCAAACATACACGGCGGAGCCGTCGGGGGCGGGCTGGGCGAGGCGTCTGCCGGCGAACCTAGACTCGCACCACCTTGCAGACCACCCGACGCATCTTGATCGCTGCGATCCTCGCCATCCTGGCGGTGGTCCTCACGCCGCTCGCTGCGTTCGCAGAAGACGAGTCGATCAAGGGCCGCCTCGAGAAGATCGATGGCGAGGAGCGTGAGCCGGTCGGCGGAGTGACGATCACGGTCGAACTCGACGGCGAGGAGATCGGGACCGCCGAGTCGAACGACAATGGAGAGTGGGAGATCCCGGTGCCCGGAGCGGGCACCTATCTCGTCCGGCTCGAAGTCGACACGTTGCCCGACGGCGTAGCCCTGACGGACCCGGAGAAGTTCGAGCTCCCGGACGTCAGCGTCCGGAACAATCAGAACAAGACCACCCGATTCAACCTCGGCCCGGGCCTCACCTCCGGGGTCAGCACGTACGAGCGAGTCGGGAGCCTGTTCGTGATCGGCCTCAAGTTCGGGGCGATCATCGCACTGAGCTCGATCGGCCTCTCACTCATTTTCGGTGTGACCGGGCTCGTCAACTTTGCTCACGGGGACCTCGTCACCCTTGGTGCAGTGATCGCCTTCTGGTTCAACGCCGCTGGAGGTGGTCCGCGCTGGCACATCCTGCTGGCCGCAGTACCAGCGGTCCTACTCGTCGCCGGGTTCGGCGGCCTCCAAGAGCGCAACCTCTGGCGACCTCTGCGCAATCGCGGTACGGGACTCGTGGCGATGATCGTCGTCTCGATCGGGCTGTCATTCGTGATCCGTTACGCAATCCTCGTGGTGTTCAGTGGTCTCCCGCGGCCGTTCCGGGACTACGCCATTCAGGACGACATCCAGATCCTCGGCATCACCACGGTTCCGAAGAACCTTGCGATCATCGGATTCACGGCGGTCGTCCTGGCACTCATCGGGTTGTTCCTGACTCGCACGAAACTCGGCACTGCGATGCGTGCCGTGGCGGACAACTCCGACTTGGCAGAGTCATCCGGAATCGATGTTCAGCGAGTGATCCTCGTGACCTGGATCGTGGGGGCCGGACTTGCCGGACTCGGCGGAGTGATGTTTGGCATCTCAGAGCAAGTTCAGTGGGACATGGGATTCAAACTGCTCCTCCTGATCTTCTCAGCGGTCATCCTCGGAGGTCTCGGTACTGCGTACGGCGCCATGCTCGGCGGTTTCATCGTGGGCGTCGCGGTTGAACTCAGCACGCTCGTCATCCCCGTCGAGTTCAAGACGGCAGTCGCTCTCGCAATCCTGATCGCGATGCTCTTGGTGCGTCCGCAAGGACTCCTCGGGGTGAGGGAGAGGATCGGCTGATGGACCTCGTGAAGATCCTCATCGATGCCGGTCGGACCGCGGTAGGCGTGCCGGCCGCTGCCTACGCACTCTCGTCGATCGGCCTCAACCTCCAGTTCGGCTACACGGGTCTCCTCAACTTCGGCCACGTTGCATCGATGTTGGTAGGCGCCTACGGCATGGCGATCACCGTCGATTCCGGCGGCCCGCTCTGGCTCGGCGTCATCGTTGGGATCGTCGCCGCCCTGATCCTGGGACTGATCCTCGGCGTCCCGACGCTGCGATTGCGCGCCGACTATCTCGCCATCGTCACGATTGCCGCAGGCGAGATTCTCCGGCTCACGGTGCGTTCGTCGTGGGCGGCACCTCTCACGAAGGGCATCTTCGGCATCCAGCAGTTCGCGGACCCGTTCTTCGATGTCAATCCGATTCCCGTCGGGCTGTACGGAATCGGCCGCTTCAGGTTCGACGAGAGAACGATGTGGGTCCTGCTCCTCGGGTGGGGGTTGGTTGCGCTGGCCACCTTGTTCATGTGGAAGCTGACCCGAAGCCCGTGGGGCCGCGCCATCCGGGCGATCCGTGATGACGAGGACGCCGCTCTGAGCCTCGGGAAGAACGTCTTCGGCTACAAGCTGCAGAGCTTGATGGTCGGCGGTGCGATCGGCGCGTTGGCGGGGATGTTCCTTGCGATCGATCAGCAGAACGTGAACCCCGACGCCTACATCCCCCTCCTCACCTTCTATGCGTTCACCATCGTCATCCTGGGCGGACCGGGGACACTGTTCGGCCCCATCATCGGATCGATCATCTTCTGGTTCCTGTTCGAGTTCCTCGACGGCTTCATGACGGCAGCCGTTCTCGAGGGATGGTTCGGTGACGTGCTCGACTCCACCGACATCGGTCCGATCCGGTTTGCCCTATTCGGCATCGGATTGATGTGGCTCATGATCTACCGCCCGCAGGGCCTGTTCGGACGACGCGAGGAGATGCTGATCGGTGAACAGTGACGCCCATCCCCTCGCGCGCATCGCCCCCGAGCCGGGAGTCTCGAAGCCAGATCCGATCCTCGTGCTCGACTCGGTGCTGCGCGCGTTCGGAGGCCTGCGCGCCGTCGACGTGAACCACCTCGAGATCCAGCGCGGCACGATCACGTCGCTGATCGGACCCAACGGCGCCGGGAAGACCACGCTGTTCAACGTCCTGACCGGATTCGACCGGCCAGAAGCAGGCAAGTGGGAACTCAACGGTGGTCCGCTCGTGGGGATTCCGTCCTTCCGCGTCGCACGCAAGGGCATGGTGCGGACGTTCCAGCTGACCAAGTCGTTGGCGCGCCTCACGGTCCTGGAGAACGTGTTGGTCGCCGCCAAGGACCAGGTCGGCGAGACGTTCTTCGGCGCATTGTTCGGCAGGTGGCGTCACATCGAAGAGGCCAACGAAGAGCGAGCCATGCGCGAGTTGAAGCGGTTCGGTCTGGAGCACATGGTGGATGAATACGCCGGCAGTCTTTCCGGTGGGCAGCGCAAGCTCCTGGAGATGGCGCGGGCGCTCATGGTCGAGCCCGAAGTCGTGATGCTCGATGAGCCGATGGCGGGCGTGAACCCTGCGCTCACGCAGTCGCTGCTGAGCCACATCATGGCGCTGCGCGACGACGGCAAGACGGTGGTCTTCATCGAGCACGACATGGACGTCGTCCAGGAGATCAGCGACTGGGTCGTGGTCATGAGCCAGGGCGCAGTGATCGCCGAGGGACCTCCGGCACACATTGCGTCGAACCCCGAGGTCATCGATGCGTACCTCGGTCGCGACCATGGAGAGGTGCCGTGAGCGACTCGACCCCGACGCTCATCTCGGACGACGTCATCGCCGGATACCTCCCGGGCGTCGACATCCTCAACGGCGTCGACATGACGCTCGGGGACGGCGAACTCGTCGGGATCATCGGTCCGAACGGAGCCGGCAAGTCAACGCTCGTCAAGGCAGTGTTCGGCCTCGTGCGAATCCGCGAGGGCCGAGTCCTCCTCCGCGGAGAGGACATCACCAACCTCGCTGCGCACGAACTCGTGGCTCGCGGCGTTGGGTATGTCCCCCAGAGAGCCAACGTGTTCCAGACGCTGACCGTCGAGGAGAACCTCAGGATGGGCCTCTACCTCCGACCCGAAGCCTGGGACGAGCGGCTCGAAGCCGTGCACGAGTTGTTCCCGCTCTTGGCCGACCGCCGGGACCAGCGCGCCGGGTTCATGTCCGGCGGTGAGCGCCAGATGTTGGCGATGGGGCGAGCACTCATGATGGACCCGGAGGTTCTGCTCCTCGACGAACCGAGTGCCGGGCTGTCGCCGGCGAATCAGGACCTAGTGTTCGAGCGGGTCCGGCAGATCTGCGACAGCGGCGTCTCCATCATCATGGTGGAACAGAATGCGCGCCGGTGTCTGCAGATCTGCGACCGGGCGTACGTGCTCGATCAGGGCAAGAACGCCCATACCGGCCCGGGCAGCGAGCTTCTGCACGATCCCAAGGTGATCGACCTCTACCTCGGGACACTCGGCAGAGCCGAGTGACCCAGTAGCCAGTCGCCAGTACGCTCGCTCCGCTCGCTTCCGGTAGCCAGACCAGAACCCCGCGGAGATAACCGGCCACCGAACCTGTGCACTGTCTGATTACTGACTACTGGCTACTAGCTACTCCAAGAAGAAGGGGCCCGGCTAACGCCGGGCCCCTTCAGTCGTTTGTCTGAGTTTCGCTACGGGATGCTCACCGTGTCGTCGACCTGTGGAACGCCATCGGCGTCATAGGTGAACACGTCGTAAGCGCCAGCGCCGGGCTCACCGGCATCGACGAAGTCGAGTGGACCAGCCGCACCGTCGTAGTCGATGTCAACTCCCTGTTGCAGCAGCGCGTGGCATGCCGCGTAGGACGTGCACTTCTCGCCACCGCGGGTCACGTCGTTGACCGCTGCCGCGATGTCCACGGAGTTGGTCGAACCGGCCGCCTCGGCCGCGAGGACCATAACGGTGGCACAGTCAAACGAGTGAGCGCTGAAGATCGTGGGCACGTCCGGGGCGAATGCGCCAAGGCGCTCTCCGAACGTCGCTTCGCCATCGGGCGGAGCCACCGAGGGTGCCGTTGCCCGCACGCCCTCGATAACGCCGAGGTTGTTCGGATCGATCGCCTCGGCCTTCACGTTGTCCTTGAAGCCATCAGCGACGTACAGCTGCACGTCGGCCGGACCGACTCCGGCCTCGATGAGCGCCTGCACGAACGCCGCACCCTCAGCGAACGGGATCAGCGAAATCGCGTCGACACCGGCTGCTGCGATCTGGGCGGCCTCGGCATCGAAGCTGGTGCCGTCCTTGTCGAACTCGATGAACTCTGGAACCGCGACACCGTTGGACTCGAGCTGATCCTTGACGGCGTTGGCGAGTCCACGACCGTACTCATCGCTGCGGAACGCAATGGCAACGCTCGACCAACCATCGTCGGTGATCAGGTCGGCGTGGACCTGACCCTGGAGGTTGTCCGGCGGCGCCGTGCGGAAGTAGTACCCGCCGTCGTCGTACGTCGTGAAGACCGCGCCGGTGTTCGACGGTGAACACATGGGGATCTGGCTTCCGGTGATCCGGTCGATCACTGACAGCGCGACACCCGTACCGGCCGGGCCGAGAATGATGTCGACCTCATCGTTGATGAGCTGCTCGACTGATGCCGTCGCGATCGCAGCATCAGTGCCACTGTCCGTCGGGATCACCTCGATGAACGTGTTACCTGCAGCCTCGATCTCGGCAAATGCCATCTCGATGGGCCTGACCAACGCATCGATGATCACGCTCAGGCCACCGGTCGATGGGAGGACGTAACCGATCTTCAGGGTGCCGTCGTACAGCGGCGCCCATGCTTCGGGTGCAGCCGTCGTTGCCGGGGCAGCGGTCGTTGCGGGTGCAGCGGTGGTGGCCGGTGCAGCCGTCGTGGCCGGTGCAGCCGTCGTGGCGGGTGCAGCCGTTGTCGTGTCGTCGCCCGAATCGTCACCACATGCGGCAGCAATGAGTGCGAATGCGAGCAAGACCGCCAACACAGGAAGCTTCTTCATTGCTTCCCCTTTCGTCTTTGCCTCACTAAATAAACCCTCGGGTGAACCGAGGGTTGCCGGGAGCATAGCTAGTTGGGTGGGGCTTTGGGCAAGCGATTTCGCACGACGTCGCTGCGACCTTTCGAGTCGCAGTCTCAAGTCCCAGGTCTCAAGTCTCAGATAGGCAGCGTGAGTCCAAAGCGGACCACAGCCGCCCAGGGTCTGGCAACATGAGGCCCGTGACACAGGAACCAAGGACCGGACGGCAACGGCGGCGGCTCACCGCCACCACCACCGATCTCGAGGTCGTCAAGCAGAAGGCGTACCTCATCGGGGTCGTGCGCGGCAAGGACAACGCATCTGAGGCCGAAACGAGCCTCCACGAACTGGCGCTGCTGACCGACACTGCCGGATCGGAGCCGACCGGCGCGACGCTCGTCAAACGTGACCGGTTCGATCCGGCCATGCTCATCGGATCGGGCAAGGCGGCCGAGCTCGCCGTCGAGACCACTGCACTCGACATCGACGTCGTGGTCTTCGACAACGAGCTGTCACCCGCCCAGCAGCGCAACCTCATGAAGGTCTTCAAGTGCGACGTCGTCGATCGAGTTGCACTGATCCTCGATATCTTCGCCCAGCACGCCACCAGCCGTGAAGGCATGGTGCAGGTGGAGCTCGCTCAGCTGAAGTACCGGCTGCCACGGCTTCGCGGCCGTGGTGTCGAGATGAGCCGCCTCGGCGGCGGTATCGGGACCCGAGGGCCCGGCGAGACCCAGCTCGAGACCGACCGGCGACGGATCCTCGAACGGATCTCGAAGCTGCAGCGAGACCTCAAGGACATGGAGCGAGGCCGGCTGACCCGGCGCAAGGCGCGCCAGAAGTCCGATCGCGCCCTCGTCTCGATCGTTGGCTACACGAACGCCGGCAAGTCCACCCTCTTCAATCGGATGACCGAGAGCGACGTGCTCGTGGAGAACCAGCTCTTTGCGACGCTCGATTCGAC
>JASJAX010000124.1 GCA_030066755.1 Acidimicrobiia bacterium | reverse complement strand
GTCGACAATGACTGGTTCACCGGCGACCTGGCGGTGATCGCAGTACGCCGGTGCGACAACACCGAATCGGGCCGACTCGAACGAGGGTTCCGTGGGCTGGTGTTCTACGACGTGACCGATCCCGCGTCTCCAAAGCGCATCGGTCGGATCGCGGTCGGGTCGAAGACCCAGGGTGTGCACGAGGTCGACGTTGCGGTCCGTGAGGACGGTTCCGTGCTCGTCGCCGCCACGGTGATGCAATCGCTGTTGCACACCGATGGCGCACGGGGCGACATCCGAGTGATCGATGCGACAAACCCGCGCCGTCCCGTCGGGATCGCCGACTGGGATCTGCGGCGAGACGGCCCGGCCGAGGACGTCACCGCCATGCTCGCAGCCAGGGACGAAGAGGAATTCCATGCCCACGGCGCCACGTTCGGAGGCGGCGGCACCGAACTCTGGGTGGCGCATTGGGATGGCGGCGTCGTGCGGCTCGACGTCTCCGAGCCGTCGTCGCCGACGGTGATGACGATGACCGGCTTCGACCCGAACACCGAGGGCAATGCCCACGCCATTGCAATCGACGACGAGCGGAGTCTCGTCGTCCGGTCCGACGAGGACCTGTTCCCGAACGATTCAGTCCGTCACATTGCCGGATGGGGCGGGCAGACGGTCTACGGCATCAATGCGGACGCCGAGTTGGAGGAGTTGTCGACGTTCACCACCGGCACAACGGAACTCGCAGAAACGAACCCGCCGCTACGCCGCGACGGCTACTACACCGCCCATGAAGCGGTGATCGTCGACAAGACCGAGTACGTCGCGTGGTATTCGAGCGGTGTTCGGATCGTCGATCTGACCGATCCGATGATGCCGCAGGAGATCGGCTTCTTCATCCCGCCACCACGTGTTGATCCGACCGGCCACTGGAAGGCGCCGGACGGCACGAAGGCCTTCCCCATGGTGTGGGGAGTCACCGTCGTCGACGACCTGATCCTCGTGAGTGACATTCACTCTGGTCTCTGGATCGCCCGCTTCGACGACGGCCTGTCAGACGAGATGACACTCCCCCCCGGCTTCGAGCCGGTCCCCGGCGGCCCGGGCTGGCCACCGGTCCAGTGAGTAGCCAGTAGCCAGTAGCCAGTAGCCAGTGTCTGCGGTTTGGCTCGTCCGACGACTGATGACTGACGACTGACGACCTGCTGCCTTCGTCACCACGCGGAACCGCCCCTCCGAGAGGCAACGGAGAGGCGGGAAGGAGGGGCGCCGGGGGCGGTTCCGTTCAGTTGTGTGAAGAAGCCAACTGCTGGGCGGGTCGTTGGGAGTGACCGGAATGGGAGGGGCTGCTGGCTTCTTCACCCGTGATACGCACCCACCCCAGAACCCGGATGAAGGTTTTTCGAGATTTCTTTTTGGGCCTCAGTACTCAGTACTCGTGGTCACGAAGGCATTCGCCTTCGTGACCACGCGGAACCGCCCCTCCTGGGAGGCAAGGAGAGGCGGAGGAAGGGGATACGCCGGGGCGGTTCCGTTCGGTTGTGGCATCTGCATCGTTGATCGATGCATCAGCGTATGACCACAGAATGCGGTGCGGATCTGTGGCCCCGATGAAGAGGATGTGAAGATCCTGTGAGAACGGGGCTGCGCACCGAGGGTCGCCGATTCCAACGCCGGGGCCGGTCGTGATAGGTTCGAGAAAGCGGTCGTGCTGTGTTGCGGTATCGACCGGGGGCAGAAGGGGAACAACGTGCGAGGCGCGACGCACGGTGCGGTGAGCTGGGCGAATGCCACGAGGAGTCGACGCCGTCCTGTTGTCTGGTCGATCGCCCTGTTGACCTTTCTGGCGTGGGTGGTGATCCCATCGTCGGCAGCGGCCGTCGAGATCATGTCCGGAACGGTTGACAACGACTCGATCGAAGGCCCGCGCTGGACGTTCACGAACTACACGCCGGCAACGTCGGGGCCGGTGACGTTCACCTTGGACTGGATCGGGAACGCCGACATCGACATCGATATCCGCCAAGCATCGAACAACGCCTGGGTCGCATCGGACACGTCCAACGATCAACCCAAGGTGCTCACAACGGATCTCTCCGCAGGTGTGACGTACCGCGTCGCGGTCTGGGCGACACAGGGATTCGGCACGTACACCCTCGACGCCACGTCCGGTACCGGTGGAACGACCACCACGGCACCGCCCACGGCGCCGCCGGGCGGCACCATTGTCTTGCTCGAGGGTATTGCGGACAGTGGTTCCGTCGAAGGTCCTCGGTGGACGTCCGTGAATTACATCCCCGACACGACCGGTCCGGTCACCTTCGACCTCGACTGGGTCGGCAACGCCGACCTCGGAATCGACATACGAGTCGCAGCCACCAACGCGTGGGTCGCCGCCGATGTGTCCTCGGCCCAACCGAAGACGCTGACCCCAACGCTCAACAGTGGCGTCGAGTACCGCATCGCTGTTTGGGCCATGTCGGGTATCGGCACCTTCACATTGACCATCGCCGATCCCGGGGGTGGCACGACGACGACCACGACCACGTCGACAACAACTACAACAACCACCACGACCACGACCACGACCACGACCACGACCACCACCACCACAACCACAACAACCACCACGACGACGACAACAACCACCACGAGCACGACCACCACGACGACATCGACGACGACCAGCACCACCACATCGACGTCCACCACGACTACGACGCTGCCGCCCGACCCGACCGAGGTGATCATGGCCGGGATCGCCGACGCCAACAGCGTCGAGGGCCCCCGCTGGAACTCGACGGACTACACGCCGGACGCCGACGGTCCCATCACCTTCGAGCTCGACTGGACCGGCAACGCGGATCTCCGCATCGACGTGCGCACTGCGTCGAACAACCAATGGGTCGCCGCCGATGTCTCGACCGCACAGCCGAAGTCGCTGACCATCAACTTGAACGGCGGCGTCGCGTACCGGGTGGCGGTCTGGTCGATGAGCGGCATCGGCACCTACACCCTCACAGCCACCGGACCCGGCGCCCCTCCGCCGACGACCACCACCACGACCACGACGACAACCACCACGTCGACCACCCAGCCCCCCGTGGTTGGTGACGGCCTGGTGGTGCAACGGGGCCGGATCGGAACAACCGGCGGTCTGCCGGGCTCGATGTGGACTGACGTCGTGGCCGAATCGAACGGGAGTGTCACGGCCGCGTTGACCTGGAACAGTTCCGCCAATCTGAATCTGCAGGTGACTCGCCGGTCCAACGGGCAAGTGGTTGGGTCCTCGTCGACCGGCGGCAACCCGGAGACCGTGACCTTCACGGCAACCAGCGGCGTGGAGTACCGGGTGACCTCATCGGCCGCGAGCGGTGCGGCGGACTTCGCCGTCAGCCTCCTCGGCCACCGCTCGTTCACGATCCCACCGATCGGCGCACCCAACATCATCATCATCAACGTCGACGATGCCCGTCCGGAGACGATGGACGTGATGCCCGCTACCCGGTCGTGGTTCGAGGACGCCGGGACGTCGTACTCGTCCGCCTACGTCACCACACCGGCGTGCTGCCCGTCACGTGCGGCGCAGATGACCGGCCAGTACAACCACAACAACGGTCAAACCAGCCAGGACACGCCAGGCATGGACGAGCACATCACGATCCAGAAGTACTTGAGGGAGGCTGGGTACCTCACCGGCCACACCGGCAAGTACGTGCACTACTACGACGTCTCCGGGCGAGCGCCCTACTGGGATCGATGGAACTACTTCAAGGGCGGCTACTTCGACGTGTACACCAACCGGGACGGCTACCCGGCGGTCTCAAACGCGTACTCGACAACGAACACCTTCGATCGAGCGATCGAGTTCGCCGAGGACTTCGACGCATTCGACGACGATCGGCCGTTCTACCTCCAGATCACGCCCATCGCACCGCATGCGCCGTACGAGCCGGAAGCCCAGTACGCCAATGCTCCGGTGCCCGTGTGGAATCCACCGCCGTCAGTCGGCGAGGCCGACCGGTCCGACAAGCCGCAATGGGTGCGTTGGATCAACCAGACGGAACAGGGAGCGGCAACCGAACGCACCCAGATGATGCGCTGCATGATGTCGGTGGACGACGGGATCGATGCGTTGATGACCAGGCTCGGCGAGCTCGGCGAGCTGGACAACACCATTGCGATCTACACCTCGGACAACGGCGTCTTCTGGGGCGAGCACAACCTGCGCGCCAAGTTCCTCCCGTACAACGAGGCGGTGGCGGTTCCCATGATCATCCGTTGGCCCGGTCGAGTCGCCGCCGGAGTGGTCGACGATCGGCTCGTCGCCAACATCGATCTCCTCCCGACCGTGCTGGCCGCCGCCGGAGTGACTCCGAGCCACACGGTCGACGGATCGAACATCCTCGATCTTGGTTTCGATCGGCCATACCGGCTGACCGAGTACTGGGAAGACGACGCCAACGGGAACTTCGTCCCGGACTGGACGTCGATCCGAACCGACACCTACATGTACGCCGAGTACTTCCGGCCGGACGGAAGCATCCAGTTCGCCGAGTACTACGACCTGGTGGCCGATCCATATGAGCTCGTCAACCTGCTCGAGGACGGAAACCCCGCCAACGATCCGGACACCAGCGCCCTGAGCGCACTGATTCAATCGGCGCGCACCTGTTCCGGTTCCGGTTGTCCGTAACGATCACAGGCGTCGACAGGTGTCAGCGCCGACCGAACCGATCGAACGGCGTATCGAGATCGACCCCGGCCTCGCGTGCCGCAGCTTCGATCGCGTCGGCACGGTCGGACAGCTCGACTGCAGGCGCCCAGGCGATGTCGGCATCGAGGCGACGAGCAACCTCGTGGATCGTGATGCCGGCCGGATCAACGGTCCCTACCTCCGACCAGCTGATCGGGACCGCAACGGTGGCCTCGGACCGAGGACGCAGTGACCAGGGAGCCACCGTGGTCGCGCCGGGTCGATTGCGCAGCCAATCGACGAACACTCGCCCGCCGCGTTCTCGTTTCAGGAACTCGAGGGTCGCAAGCTCCGGGACTGCGGCGGCAACGAGCCCGGCGAGGGCCCGGGATACGATCCCGGTGACCTGGAACCGTGTCGTGCGTTCGAGCGTCACGATGACGTGGATGCCTTTGGAGCCGGTGACCATCGGTGTCGCCTCGAGACCGAACCGTCCGAGAACGTCACGAGTCGCCAGCGCCACCGGCACCACTTGCGCGGGATCGTCGCCCGTTGGGTCGAGATCGATGACCAAACGGTCCGGCAACCCGAGATCATCGTTGCGGGCGTCGGGGATGTGGAACGTGATCGTCCCCTGCCCGGCGAGGTAGAGGAGCCCGTCGACATCAGCGATGCTTGGATGAACCGTCGTCGTGTTCGGTGTTTCGATCTCGATCCGATCGATGAAGTCCGGAAAGTGCTTCGAGGCGTTCTTCTGCATGAACCCCTTCGCCAGGACCCCGTTGGGATACCGCTCGAGCGTCAGCGGCCGATTGACGACGTGGGGCAGCATCACCTCGGCGACCGCGTCGTAGTGCTCGACCACCCGTCGCTTGCTGACCCCCGGAAAGTACTCCTTGTCTGGATTCGAGATGTCGATCACGCCCGCCATTCTGGCGGGCGTGAGTACCAAGTACTGAGTACTGAGTACAGAGACCCGAACAGTCACCCTTGGGGGAAAGGGGGTCAGCACTCGTCAACCACCCCACGACACGAACAGTCCCCCCTCTGGGGGGAAAGTACCGCCGAGGGCGAAGCCCTCGGGGGTAGGGGGGATCAGCACTCGTCGACCACCGCAAGCACACGGAATACCCCGTCCCGACCGGCGTTCCTGTCACACGCTGCGCATACGATGCGCAGACCGAGGGAAGGGCGCCGACATGACGATCGACTGGACATTCAACGGGACGTGGCCGTACGAACCCCAATGGTTCGATACGCCCGACGGGAGGATGCATTACGTCGACGAAGGACCACGCGACGGCACGCCGATCGTCCTCGCCCACGGCAACCCGACGTGGGGCTACCTCTACCGCAACTTCATCGGTCCGTTGACGGATGCCGGCTACCGGGTCATCGTGCCAGACCACCTCGGGTTTGGCCGTTCGGACAAGCGGGACGAGCCCGAGCTCTACACGATTGCTCGCCACGCCGATCGGTTCGAAGCACTCATCGAGTCGCTAGACCTCCATGAAGCGACAGTCGTCAGCCAGGATTGGGGCGGACCGATCAGCCTCACGTGGGCCGCACGCCATCCGGAAAGAGTGGCATCGCTCTTCATCCTCAACACCTTCGCCCATCGGCCTCCCGGCAAGGTGCGTCTTCCGACTCCGATCAAGCTGTTCCGCATGCCGGGCATCGGCGAAGCCCTCGTGAAGGGTGCGCACTTCTTCGTCCGTGGTTTCCTCTTCCAAGCGGGCATCAAGCATCGCGATCGGTTGACGAAGGACGTGAAGTCGGCATATCTCACCCCGCATGGCAGCTGGAGCACCCGCACACCGATCCTCGTGTTCCCGCGTGAGATCCCGGCAGGACCCGAGGGTCCCATCTCCGAGCTACTCGCTGAGACCGAGGCCGGGCTCGAGGCCCACTTCCGGGACAAGCCGGTGAAGATCATGTGGGCAATGCAGGACATCGCCTTCACGCCGGAGATCATCGACGATCTCTGGCTGAAGACCTTCCCGGATGCCGAGGTTGAGCGCCTCGCCGATGCAGGCCACTACCTCCAAGAAGACGCCCACGAGAGAATCGTCCCCGCCGTGATCGAGTTCCTCGAACGCCAGAAGTAGAGGCGGAGTAGTCCCCCCTTGGGGAAAAGGTACCGCCAGGCCGCAGGCCTGGCGGTAGGGGGGTTCAGCACTCGTCGACCACCGATTGCCCGAATAGGTCTCTGTACTCAGTACTCGGTACTCAGTACTGCGGCCGAAGGCCGCTCGGGGGTAGGGGGGAACGCACTCGTCGACCACCATTCGGAACTTCTTGGCAATCGCTACCGTCATACGTATATGGGGAGGCGCGTTGGACTTGCGGTGATAGTCCTCGCAGTTGCGGGCTGTTCCGTCGGCGACGGAACGACCGCAACGGTGCTCGACGCCACCCTGACCTCGGCAACCGCACTTGCCTCTACGACCAGCACGTCGACGCCGACGACGACAGTCCCCACGATTCCGGGGATGCCGAACCTTGCTGCATTCGGCAATCAGCGAGACGCTGCCGAAGTCGTGGACGGTGAGTCCTTCCTCGTTGATCCGCGCAACTGCCGATCGTCACGCTGGTTCGTCACCGTCGAGATGGGTGTGGCGTGGGTTGTGACGGCGCCACGAACCAGCACGACGTGTCACGTCTGGCTCGGCGGCGGGCCGGATGAAGGCGCGGCATCCGACGTGCCGACCACGTATTGCCGTTTCGACGCCGAGGATCGCGCCATCCTCATCATCCCCGGGCGCCGAGGCCCCGTCCGGCTCGACGATCCCAACTGTGTTCCGACCGGCTTTCTCTCTGCGGCATCGACCGAGGCATAGCGTCTGCAGTCTTGAGAGCGCGACTTGAGCCGAAAGGTCTCCAACCCCTAGGGGCCGGGCCCCACCGCCCGACCCCGACCCCCATCACTGTCCCACTAACGGTACGCGTGTGATCACTCGCTGTGGCGATGAATCTCACCACGCTCCAACGACGCTTCGCACGGTCGCGAAATCAATCCCGTGCCCGCGAAACTTGCCCACGCCATCGGCTTGCGTCCCCGGGCCTGGATCCGTTTACCTACAGACCGCTTCCTCGGCTTCCCCGCTGCCTTCTCCCGAAGGCGCCGCTTCCCCCGCTTTCGCACGAAGGCGCCGCGTCAGATGGTCGATTCGCGCGCGAAACGCCCATATGGCGGCGAAAAAGAACAGTTGCGTAATTACACGCGTGAAACTAAGATCGAACGTCCCTGCGCTACATCTTGGGTGTTCCCACTTCCCTACCCCCTAGATGTTGTGGTTGTGGATTGAATTGTGGATAAGTGGTGGCACAGCAGGGCGGGCCACTACGGCCAGGAACGGCCAGTCAACGCTGGGAGGGTTACCGGAATGAGCAAGGGCCTGACGATCGAACGGCACTTCACCACTGAAGGCCAGGACGTGTACGACTCCGTCGAATGGAGTCGCCGGGACTCGAGAATCACCAACCCGGACGGCTCGATCGTCTTCGAGATGAAGGACGCAGAAATCCCGGCTGGGTGGAGCCAGGTTGCGGCCGACATCATGGTCTCGAAGTACTTCCGCAAGGCCGGTGTCCCCCAGCTCGACGAGAAGGGCAACCCGACCTTCGACGAGGACGGCAAGATGATCACGGGTCCGGAGCGTTCGGCTCGCCAGGTCATCAAGCGGCTCGCTGCCACGTGGCGTTGGTGGGGCGAGAACCACGGCTACTTCAAGTCTGAGACCGACGCCGAGGTCTTCGAAGACGAGCTCGCCTACATGCTCCTCCACCAGATGTCGGCTCCGAACTCTCCACAATGGTTCAACACCGGCCTGCATCACATGTACGGCATCGAGGGCCCCTCGCAGGGTTTCTGGTACGTCGATCCGACGAACGAAGAGATGACCGAGTCCCCCGACTCGTACTCCCGCCCCGCCCCGCACGCGTGCTTCATCCAGTCCGTCGACGACGACCTCGTCAACGAAGGCGGCATCATGGACCTGTGGGTGCGTGAGGCCCGCCTCTTCAAGTTCGGCTCGGGCACCGGCTCGAACTTCTCCAACATCCGTGCCGAGGGCGAGCCGCTCTCTGGTGGCGGCAAGTCGTCCGGCCTCATGTCCTTCCTCAAGGTCGGCGACCGTGCCGCAGGCGCTATCAAGTCGGGTGGGACGACCCGCCGCGCCGCCAAGATGGTCATCCTCGACATCGACCATCCCGACGTCGAGACCTTCATCCACTGGAAGGCCGAAGAAGAGAAGAAGGTCAGGGCGCTGGTGGCCCATGGCTACTCCGCCGACTTCAACGGCGAGGCCTACGCCACCGTTGCCGGCCAGAACTCCAACAACTCGGTGCGGCTCACCAACGAGTTCGTCGAAGCCGTGCTGAACGACGACGACTGGGACCTCATCGGCCGCTACGACGGAGCCGTCATGAGGACGGTCAAGGCCAAAGACCTGTGGCACCAGATCGCCGATGCGGCGTGGCAATGCGCTGATCCCGGTGTCCAGTTCCACTCGACGGTGAACGAGTGGCACACCTCGCCTGCCGAGGGCGAGATCCGGGCGTCGAACCCCTGCTCGGAGTACATGTTCCTCGACAACACGGCGTGCAACCTGGCGAGCCTGAACCTCGGCACGTTCTATGACGA
>JASJAX010000123.1 GCA_030066755.1 Acidimicrobiia bacterium | reverse complement strand
GCACGCCGTGCTGCTGCCCGAGCGCCCCGACCGATCGGCCCATCTCATCCGATCGAAGCTCGAACACGTCACCGGCCGGCAGCTCGCCGTCGTCGTGACCGACACATTCGGAAGGGCGTGGCGCCGCGGACTGACCGACGTCGCGATCGGAGTGTCCGGAATCGCGCCGATCGCCGACCTGCGCGGGACAACGGACATGCAGGGCCGAGTCCTCGACGTGACCGAAGTGGCCATCGTGGACGAAATCGCTGCGGCCGCCGACCTCGTGATGGGCAAAGCGTCGGGTGTGCCGGCGGCCATCGTCCGCGGACTCGACTGGCCAGAGGGCAACGGCCGAGCGACGGATCTCGTGCGCCCGCCACACGAGGACATGTTTCGCTGATGCCCGAGCTTCCGGAGATCGTCGCCTACCTCGACGCACTCGAGCCGCGCGTCCTCGGCGAGCAGCTGGAGCGAGTCCGGGTTTCCTCGTTCTCACTCATGAAGACCTTCGACCCGCCCATCGACGACGCCAACGGGCGCACCGTCGTCGGCCTCGAACGCATCGGCAAACGTATCGTCCTGAAGCTCGATGGTGATCGGGCCCTGGTCATCCACCTGATGGTGGCGGGCCGCCTGCATTGGGAGCCGCCGGGGAAGGCCATTCCCCGCAAATACGGGCAGGCGGCCTTCGACTTCGCCGACGGCACGCTCATGCTCACTGAGGCGGGTACCAAACGACGGGCATCACTCCACTACGTGGCCGGCGAGGATGCGCTGCGGGCACTCGATCCCGGAGGAACCGAAGTGATCGGATCGACCCTCCAGCAGTTCTCGGAAGGCCTGCTCGCCGAACGCCACACGCTCAAACGGGCGCTATCGGACGCCCGCTACCTCTCCGGCATCGGCGGAGCGTTCGCAGACGAGATCCTGCATCGCGCCAAGCTCTCCCCGCTCCAGATGAACACCAACCTCGACGAGGAGGAGATCGCCCGTCTGCACGATGCCGCAGTCACCTCCCTGACCGAATGGATCGAGATCCGCCGTGCCGACACCGGCGACGGGTTCCCGAAGAAGGTGACGGCCTTCCACCCCAAGATGGCCGTGCACGGCAAGTACGGGGAACCGTGCCCCGTTTGCGAGGCCCCGATCCAGCGGATCGTCTACGCCTCCCGCGAGACCAATTACTGCCCCGGCTGCCAAACCGGCGGCAAGATCCTCGCCGACCGATCGTTGTCACGGCTCCTGAAGGACGACTGGCCATCGACCCTCGAAGAGCTGGAAGGCTGAGGCCTCGCGCCTCGCTGCGCTCGGAGTACTGAGTACCGAGTACTGAGTACGAGACCGCCGTACTTGGACTGAATCACGGAATCGCATCCGCGCGCGAACCGCGTCGATGGGTTCGGGCGACGTTGTACGCAGGACGTCGTACGTTGCTACCAATCTCGGTGATCGGCGAACCAGTCGACCGTTGCGGTGAACCCGTCCTCGAGACTCGTCCACGCCTCCCAACCCAAATGGGTCTTGGCAGCCGACGGGTCGAGGCAGGATCGAGGAATGTCGCCCGGCTTCGCGTCGGCGAACTCGGGGGTTCGGGTATACCCCGCGACTCTCTCCTTGAGCAGCTCGAACAACTCGACGACCGAGGTCTCCCTGCCGGTCCCGATGTTGAGGTAGACCCCGCCGCCGATGTTGGCGGCACGGACACAGGCGTCGGTCACGTCCTCGACGTAGACGTAGTCGCGTAGCTGCGAACCGTCGCCGAAGATGGTGCACCGCTCGCCTCGCAGCATCCGTTGCGAGAAGATCGCAACGACCCCGGCCTCACCGTGAGGATCCTGGCGAGGCCCGTAGACGTTGGCATAGCCGAGGGAGACATAGTCGAAGCCGTAGGCGTCCTTGAAATACCGGAGATACTCGTCGACGAGCTTCTTCGACACGCCGTACGGGGACTCCGGAGTTCTCGGCTCCGTCTCCGGTGTCGGGAAGATATCGACGTCGCCGAACGTCGCCCCACCGGATGAAGCGAAGACAACCCGAGTCGCGCCGGCTTCTGCCGATGCCTTGAGGACGTTGACGGTTCCGACGAGGTTGATCGATGCATCGTTCACGGGATCGTCCACAGAATCCCGAACCGAGATCTGCGCCGCCTGATGGAAGACGACTTCCGGTTCGAAGCGACCGAGGATTTCACCGAGCTCAGGCGCCCGAATATCGATCTGATGCAGCGACATTCGGCCGGTGCGGCGAGCCTCCGCGAGACGCTCGAGCCGCCCGGAGCTGAGGTCGTCGATGACCAGCACCTCAACGTCGTCATCGACCAGTCGGTCGACGAGGTTCGCGCCGATGAACCCGGCGCCCCCGGTGACGACTGCCTTGGTGATCATGAAGCCTCCTCTGAGCCGCTGATCGGTCAAGCCAACCAGGCATCCGACCGACGACATGGAGGTACGCCGGTCCCGTAGATCGTAGACTTCCACGTCTGCCCCACCGGCATCGAGAGCACCACCGAGGAGCAACGTGAGCACGACACCCAGCATCGGCGTCATCGGCAGCGGCTACGTCGGCACTGTGGTCGCGGCGTGTTTCGCGGCACTCGGCCACGACGTCGTCGGCATCGAGTCGGATCGCTCGAAGCTCAAACTCCTGCGTGACGGGCATGTCCCGTTCCACGAGACCGGACTGCAGGACCTCCTCGCCGCTCAAGTTGCATCCGGTCGACTCACGTTCACCGACGACATCGCAAGTGCGGCCGACACATGCAGCGTGTTGTTCGTTTGCGTCGGGACGCCGGCGGCTGCCGACGGGCATCCCGATCTCTCAGCTCTCGAGGATGTGGCACGCACCATCGGCGCCTCGCTCACGAAGCCGACCACGGTGGTGACGAAGAGCACCGTGCCGGTTGGAACCAATCTGTGGCTGCGCTCGGTGATCGAGGACGGCGTCGCCAACCGCAGAATCGAAGGCGTCGAGGTGTCCATCGTCTCCTGTCCCGAGTTCCTGCGCGTCGGTACGGCAATCGACGACTTCCTCTTCCCCGACCGCGTCGTCATCGGGAGCGACGACGAGGCTGCGATCGAGCGGGTCGCTGCGCTGTACGCCCCGATTCTCGAGCAGCACGTCCCGGATGGACTCGGCTCGGGTCACAAGGAGAAGGCCCCCGCACTCGTGAGTGCCAGCCTCGGAACGGCCGAGCTCATCAAGTACGCGTCGAACTCGTTCCTCGCCATGAAGATCTCGTTCATCAACGAACTCGCCCAGATCTGCGATCGGGTCGGCGCAGACGTGACGCAGGTCGCTGGGGCCATGGGCATGGACCACCGCATCTCGCCGTTGTACCTGAACGCCGGACTCGGATGGGGTGGCTCCTGCTTCGGAAAGGACCTCACGGCCTTGGCCACGACCGCACGCGAACACGGGTTCGAGCCGACCCTCCTGCAAGCCATCGGCACCGTCAACGACTACCAACGCCTCGAAGTCGTCCGGAAGCTCCAAACCCACCTCGGAGCACTCCGAGGCAAGCGCATCGCCCTCCTCGGGCTGGCCTTCAAACCCGGCACCGACGACACCCGCGACTCTCCCGCCGTCGGCATCGCTCGCAAGCTGCAACAACTCGGTGCCGTCGTGACGGCCCACGACCCGGTGGTCGTCGACCTTCCCGGCGCCTCCGCCCTGCGCATCGCCGCCGATCACACCACTGCGATCGACCGCGCCGACGCTGTCGTTCTGGTGACCGAGTGGCCGCAGTATCAGACCCTCGACTTCACCGAAGTCGCCGCCGCGATGGCCGGCACCCTTCTCATCGACGGCCGTAACGCCCTCGACCGCGAAGCCGTCGTCGCCGCCGGTCTCGATTACGAAGGAATCGGGCGGAGGGGCTGAGGCCGGCCTTCGGCCGGAGTACTGAGTACCGAGTACTGAGTACAGAGACCGCAACCACTCACGCCGAACGCGTCCGAAGCGCGTTGCGCTCGCCGCAATGTGCGAAGCACGAGCGTGGGGGGTGCTCGAGGGGCGGCCCTTGTGCCGGCCCCCTCGATCGTGAGGGTGCGGCCTTGCCGGACCCTCACAGAATGAGCGGCGCCGGGAGGGGCCACGAATGCGAGGACCCCGCCGAGGCGGGGTCCGAGAAGCTCGACCCGGGCCTGCCCGGGTCGAAACTCAGTAGGCGCCGCGTCCGGAGAGGACCGCGGGGATGGTCTTGGCCATGAGCTTGATGTCGAGCCACGTGCTCCACGTATCGATGTACTCGAGATCCAGTGCAACCCACGTGTCGAAGTCGAGTTCGGATCGGCCGCTGACCTGCCAGATGCAGGTGATTCCGGGCTGAACCGTCAGTCGCCGGTAGTCGATCGGGCCGTATGCGGCGACCTCTTCGGGAAGATGCGGCCGTGGCCCAACGAGACTCATCTGACCGGTGAGCACATGGAGGAGCTGTGGCAGCTCATCGAGTGAAGTCCGGCGCAGGAACCGTCCCACCGGCGTGATGCGGGGATCGCCCTTCATCTTGAAGATCGGTCCGTCTGCTTCGTTCAGGTCGGCGAGCTCAGACTTGCGCTGGTCGGCGTCGGCGTACATCGACCGGAACTTCATGAACGAGAACATCCTCCCGTCCATTCCGACCCGTGGCTGCGAGTAGAACACCGTTCCGGGTGAAGACACCTTCACCGCAACCGCAGCTGCCAGGAAGATGGGCGCCAGGAGCACGAGCGCAATCGACGCCACCACGACGTCGATGCCGCGTTTCACTGCACGCTGGACGGCGGTTGCGTTGACGAGGCGGTTTGCCGGCGGAGCGGTGAGCTCGCGCAACTCGCGCAGCTCGAGGACGGGCTCCCCGGTACGAAGGTCAATAACGACGTCATCGCCGGCCCCGGCGTCCTTTGGAAGCCGGTCCGGGACAACGACCAACTCATGCACATCCGCGTGCGGAGTCTTCGTTCGACGCGATCCATCGAACGGGACTGCGACGCCCCCAGTGTCTGCCCCCAATGCCTTTCCCCCTAGGTTTCTACAAGCCCTGGCGAGGTGCGGTGAGAGCCCATCTCGCCGCTATCGACGCCCTGCCCCGAGTGTACGCACGCCCACCCTCCGTAGGCAAGGACATCCGTGCTTTGCGCAACATGACTAGTCCCTTTTGCTGGGGATTCGTGTGATCACTCTGCCCCTGGAACGCTCAGTTGGCCGAATTGGGTTCCTGACGGTCGCCACCGCCCGCTCTCGAATCCGCCGACGGAGGTTCGAAACCTGGGAGAATCGCCCGGAACACGGCCGTGGAGGTCGGTCTCCGAGACCCGGGAGTGTCATGTCCGCCGACGCATGGATCACGATCGTCGTGCTCCTGCTTGCGGTTGCTGCGATGGTGCGGGATCGACTCTCCCCCGCAGCCGCGATGATCGGGAGCACCGGCGTCCTGCTGCTCACGGGTGTCATCGACGCGGGCGAGGCGTTCTCGGGGTTCTCGAATCCAGCCCCCATCACCGTTGCGCTCCTCTACGTCGTGGCCGAAGCCGTGTCGCGAACCGGCGTCCTGCAGCCGCTCGTCACGAAGGCTCTCGGCGACAGCGACGGGGAACGTGGTGGCCTCGTGCGGATCCTGACGCCCGTGGCCGGCGCCTCCAGCGTCCTCAACAACACACCGATCGTTGCGATGCTCGTGCCCGAAATCACTGGATGGTCGACCCGGCGCGGCCGCGCCCCATCTCGGCTCTTGATGCCGCTCTCGTTCGCCGCGATTCTCGGCGGCACCATCACGGTGATCGGCACCTCGACCAACCTGATCATCTCCGGGCTCCTCGAGGCATCGGGGGGCGAGCCGCTCGGTTTCTTCGAGATCACGCCGATCGGAGCAGCGATCACGGTCGTCGGCATTGGGTTGATCACCCTGCTCGCCCCGCGCGTCCTACCGGATCGGCGCTCGTCGAGTGACGACCTGGGTGAAGCGGCACGCGAGTTCGTGATCGACATGGTGGTGACACCCGGAGGTCCGCTCGACGGTGTCGAGGTCGAAGCCGGAGGGCTTCGCCATCTCCGCGGCGTGTTCCTGGTGGCGCTCATCCGGCGTGACGACGTCATCGCACCGGTACTCCCCTCGTCCGTGGTTCGCGGCGAGGACCGACTCCGGTTTGCCGGCCGAGTCGACGACGTCGTCGACCTCATGAGCATCCCCGGTCTCGAATCCGGGGAGCAGGAGCAATTCAACGAGTTCGAGGTGGCCCCGTTGAGCTTCTACGAAGTCGTCATCGGGGCGGCGTCGCCGCTGATCAACCGAACGCTCAAGGAAGCGCGGTTCCGTGGTCGCTATCAGGCGGCGGTGGTTGCGATCCATCGCGCCGGGCAACGGGTCAACGCCAAGCTCGGCGAAGTGCCACTGCGCGTCGGCGACACCCTCGTGATCGTGGCCGACCCGGAGTTCAGAGCGCGGTGGCGCAACCGAACCGACTTTCTGCTGGTGTCGCCCCTCGGCCAACGACCGGTCGAAGATCGGCGCGGCGCCAAACGGACGATGGTCATTGCGCTCGTGGCAATCCTGGCGGCGGCGACCGGAGTCGTCCCGGTCTTGAACGCCATATTGGCGGCCGCCCTGGCCCTCGTCTTGGTCGGAGTGTTGACGCCCGGACAGGCGAAGAACGCGGTCGATATCGACGTGGTCGTGACGATGGCCGGGGGGTTCGGCCTCGCCGCCGGGATGCAGGCGAGCGGGCTGGCCGAAACCATCGCCGACGGCCTCGTGTCGAGCTTCGGTGCCGTCGGTTCTCTCGGCGCGCTGCTCGGCGTTGTACTCGCGACGATGCTCCTCACCGAACTTGTCTCCAACGCAGCCGCAGCCCTGCTGGTGTTCCCGGTCGCCGTCGCCGCCGCAAGCTCGATCGGCGCCGATCCTCGCGGCTTCGCGATCGCCGTGGCCGTCGCGGCATCGGCGTCGTTCCTGTCCCCCGTCGGCTATCAAACGAACACCATGGTCTATGGCCCCGGCGGTTACCGCTACACCGACTACGTACGCCTCGGCGTGCCCTTGTCGCTGGTCGTCATAACGACCATCCTCATTCTCGTTCCGGTGCTTTGGCCTCTGTGACGGGAAGGAATCGAGGGCCGGCAGCGTTGCTGCGAGGACCTGAGTCCACACCCAAGGGAACCACATGACCAACGAGTACGCGCCCAGCCCTTCCGAGTTCGTGACCGATCATGTCCGCCGCTACGAAGCGTCCGGCGGAACAGACGGCGGCACGATGCCGAACGGCTCTGGAGTCGTGGTCTTGACCACCCGAGGGCGCAAAACGGGAAAGCTCCGGAAGTCACCGTTGGTGCGTGTGTCCGACGGTGAGCGGTATGTCGTCATTGCGTCGATGGGTGGAGCACCGCAGCATCCAGCGTGGTATCTCAACCTCGTTGCGGATCCGTCGGTGACCCTCCAAGACGGTGATTCGGTTCTCGCAATGCAGGCTCGCATCGCAGCCGGCGACGAGCGCAGCCGGCTGTGGGCGCTGGCGGTTGAACAGTGGCCGGACTACGCCGAGTACCAGCGCAAGACCAGCCGCGAGATCCCAGTCGTCGTCCTCGAGCGAAACGGCTAGATCGCGCCTACGAAGGTATCGTTCGAACGATGCGGTTCGGTCAGATCAACCTGTACGTGGCCGACCTCGATGCGGCGACCACCTTCTACACGACAGTGTTCGGGTTCGAAGTCATCGACCAAGGAGCGTCGTATCGCACCCTGCGGCGCTCGCGGGCTGAGGTGACCCTGTTCCGGGCCCACGGTGCCGAGGCGGCGCCGGCTCGAGGCGCGATGCCGGGAATGACGGCCGACATCCTCGTTTCCGACTTCGATGCGACGGTGAATCGCATCCGCAAAGCGGGAGGAACCGTGGCAGAGCCGCAAGCCTGGTCCGGCGGCCGGTTTGCTCTCTTCGCCGACCCAGATGGCATCAGCTGGGAGTTGATCGAAGAACCCGGCGACTGAGCCCAGCAGCCGAAGCTGCTGGGCGTCACAGGTCGCAGGTCTCAGGTCTCAGGTCGTTTCGTGTCTCAGGTCGTTTTGTGTCGCAGGTCCCAGGTCCCAGGTCTCAGGTCCGGAGGGCTGCAAGTTCCAAGTCAGACGCGGGGATTGACTTGAGACTTGTGACTTGACACTTGACCTCGACGAGCCGCACGAACCCGTCTGCGGCGTCGATCCGTTCATGACACGAGGACCCCGGGACGGAGCCGGCGAAGCCGGCTGCTACGTCATCATCACACCGAGGACGTTGGCTCGGACTTGGGCGAGCTGGTTCATCGCGTCGTCGACGTTGGACAGGTAGCTGGACCAGGAGCGGACGCACAACACGACGCCGCCGGTCAGCTGTGCGAGGCTCAGCGCATCGGCCGCCGAAGTCACGGGTGGCGCCTCGACGATCAGCATCTCGAACGGTACGTCGAATCCACCGACGACCTTCTCGACCACCGGGGAGTCGAGGGCATCCGCCGGGTTGTCGAGGTCGGCTCCAGACGGAATCACGCGCAGCGTGTCGGGGACTCCGGGCACAAAGCGAGTCACGTCCTGTGCCCGGGTATTGCCGAGCAGCACGTCGCCGAGACCAGGGGCTGCCGAGATCCCGAGGAGGTCGTCGACCCTGGAGTCACGGAAGTTGGCAGAGATCAGGAGGGTGTCAGTACCGGCTTGAGCAAACGCAACGGCGAGGTTGACGGCAACGTTCGGCGATCCCTCCCCGTCGACGGCACTCGTGACGAGGATCGACGAGACCGACTCGTCTCGTGCGAGCGCCAGCAGCGTGGACCTCAACCGGCGGAAACTCTCGGCCGGCGGTTCGCCGGGATTGCGGAGAATCGTCGGTGCACGCTCCTCCGTCTCGACCGAGAGCCACGTGCCGAATCCCGGTACCGAACCGAGGACCGGGCGACCGAAGTAGCGCTCGAGGTCGACGTCGGATCGGATTCGATCGTCAAACCCGTCGCGGACGAACGCCACGGGAATCCCGACGATGAAGCCGGCCACGAGCCCGAGCGCGACGATGAGCGAGGAACTGAGGTTGACCGGGGATTTCGGCAGGACCGCCGGGCTGATGACGGCGCCACCGTCGACGCTGAGTCCTCGCAAGTCGGCCAGCGCCGTTTCGAGGCGTTCGATCTCTGCGGTGACCAGCCCGAGCTCTGCGGCCGACCTCACGAAGAGAGGAGATCCCTCCCCACTGTTGGCTTGCACGTAGAGCGCATCCTCGAGCCGGGCTCGGGCGATCTGGAGCTCACCTTCGATGTCGCCGCCGCGCCGATTGACCTCAGCCACCGCAGCGGCGTCTCGCTGTTCGAGATAGACGTCGGCGAACCCCTGCGCAATCGACTGCGCCAGCTGGCGATCG
>JASJAX010000122.1 GCA_030066755.1 Acidimicrobiia bacterium | reverse complement strand
AGGACGAACAGCTCCGGAGTCGTACGGTTCGTGCGGCGGCGCGTGTCGACTTCCTGGATCAGTCGTTCGACGTATCGCTCGAACCGGTCCTGATCGTTGACGACGACTCCCCCGGTGTGCGGCAGATCGCCGAGTGGGGCCAATGCACCCGTACCGAAATCGAAGGCCACGAGCTGGGCCGCGTCGGGATCGGCGGTCTGTGCCAGCCGCGAGGCCAGCGACAGCAACGCCGTCGACCGGCCGGAGCCCGGTGCACCAACGATGGCAAGGTTGGCCGCGTCGCCGAATCGCAACGTCAGCGGCGCCTGCCGGGCAGCGATCTCCCGTTCGCCGGGTCGATCGACCACACCCCATACGACCTCGCCGTCACCAGCTGCGGGCAGGTCGGATGGCGCCAGCTCCTCGGGAAGATGCGCTGGCCAGGGACTGTCCGGGACGGCAAGACCCTCACCGGCCGTCGTGACGTGTTCGACGAGCATGGCGAGGTCGGTCGAGCCGGCCGCCGGCTTCGCCTCTTGACGGGCCACGGCGTAGCCGGTCCGGTTCCAGGGGGCATCCCACACTGCGACGGCGGCCTGAGAGGCCACATCGGGGCGGGCGCCGCCGACCCGGGCCGACTGGAACTCGACGAGACGGGGAGGGTCACCGAGGCGGACGAAACCGCGCCCTGGGGTACTACGAGCAATCGAATCGGCATGGGCCGTCTCGAGGACTTCGACACTCTCACCCCGTTCGGTGCGCAACACGATGCGCAGGCCGGTGTTGGCCTTGATCGAACCGGTGACGACACCGGCCGGACGCTGCACGCTGATGATGAGGTGCATGCCAAGGGACCGGCCCTGCTCGGTGAGCTGTACGAGGCCCTCGACGAAGTTCGGCAGGTTGCGGGCGAACAAGGCGAACTCATCGACCACGATCACCAACCGACCGAGCTGCCTTGCCCGGGCCTCGTCGGGTGCGTCCCGCCAGGCGGCTTCGACGTTCGCCTCGGAGATCCGGCCGGACTCCCGCAGATCGGCGAGCTCGGTCTGGCGGCGTTCCACTTCGGCCTTCAGCGCGACGATGGCGCGCTGCGTGAGTGACTCGTTGAGGTTGGACACCATGCCGAGGGTGTGCGGCAGCCGGATGAGATCGGCGTAGTCGCCGCCGCCCTTGTAGTCGACGAGCAGGAAACCGAGACCCTCGGGCGGATTCGCCACCGCGAGCGATCCCAACAGTGACTGCAGCAGCTCGGTCTTGCCGGAACCGGTCGTCCCAGCGATGAGCGTGTGGGGCCCGTCACGGCGCAGGTCCACAGAGAAGGGACCGCTGCTGGTAACCCCGATGGTGGCTTTCGTTGTGGGCGCTCCGGCGGACCATCCACTGTGGATCGTCGCAGCGTCCACGTTGCTGAGGACGTCGATGAGGCGCACGCTGCGCGGCAGCTGTGCTTCAGCGCCGCCGACGAGGGTGATCGGCAGCAGGCTTCGGGCGGCCCGTTCCGCTTGGTCGGCCGTCACCGAGTCGAGCACTACTCCTTCGACCGGGTTCTCCCCTGCCCGATCGAGCCGTGCCTGGCCATCGCCCACGATGAGCTGGGTCGTGGATTCACCCGGCAGCTTGGCGGCGTCGCTCTCGATGGCGAGGGTGTGTACTCCGACCGCTGGGCCGGAGCGCAGCACATTGATGAACGACTCCAGGTTGCGGTACCGCTGCGCCCCGTCGACGACGACGAGCACCTCCGGCGTGAAGGCTGCACCACCGGAGCCCTCCTCGAGCTCCTGGCGGATCTTGATGAGCTCGTCGACCTCGGCGAGGCGGGCCTGGTGGGTCTCGTCGACGAGACCCACACGTGACTGGGCGCCTTCGGTCACGTGCGGAAGCCATCGACACCAGCTCCACTCGGAGCCCGCGGTGTCGTTGGCGATCACGACCACTTGAAGGTCATTCGGGGCGTGAAGTGACGCCACGTTGACCAGCATCGACCGGACGGAGTTGAGTACCTCGGTGCGCGACCCGGCGACACCGACAACGCCGGCGCGCAGCGAGACCGCCAGTGGGGCCCGTTCCAGGGTCGGTGCGATCTCGTCCCCGGACTCGACCTTGACCTCCGATGGCAGTGCGGCAGTCCCGACCCGGGCGTGGAGGAAGTCACTGTCCGTCGGACGACGCTCCCAGAGGCGCTGCGTCGGCAGGGTGGCGATGCGATGAGTCTCGGCCGGGTCCGGGTGCACCCCTTCGAGCCAGGTGCGCTCCGCCTGAAGCGCCTGGGACAGCTGCTGCTCGAACTCGGCCGAGCCGGATTGGAACTCGGCGGCGTCCTGCTCCGCCTTCTTGGCGGCCTGTCGGCGGCGAGACACGTACTGGGCGACGGCGGCGATCGGACCGACGGCACTCAACAACAGCATCTCGGGTCGTTGGAAGACGAAGAGCGCGATCAACGCAACCGCGACCGGACTGATGAGGGTGGCCCACGGGAATGCCGGCTTGTCCTGCGCCCGGACTTCCTGCGGGGGCCGCAGCGTGAGAGTGGGCCGCGGACGGGTGAAGCGACCCGGCCGGTTGAAGGCCACGGTGCCGTCATCGGTGACCTGGAGCGACGCGTCCGTTGCCTCGGGGTAGTCGAGTACGAACTCGACATCGCCGAGCCGAACACGGTCGCCGGAGACCACTGCGGCGCGCCCTTCGACCGGTGTGTCGTTGAGGAACGTTCCGTTGGTCGAGTCGAGATCTCGAATCGTGACCTTCCCGCCGCTGACGAGGAACTCGGCGTGGAGCCGGGAGACGGATTGGTGGTCGATGATGATCGAGGCGAGTGCCCGCCCAATCTGATGGGAGCCTTCGCCGATGATCCATGAGGCGTCGGCGACCTCCGGTGTCACGCCGCGCAGCTCGAGGGTTCCGCCTTCGCCGACGTGGCGGGCCTCACCGGGTTGATTGCTCACGATGACGCCGGCGCGCAGCGAGCCTTCGGCGAGGGTGGCGTCCGGGTCGAGGGTCCGGCCGTCGACGTACCAGGGGCCTTCGGCCAACCCTGCGCCGTCGAGGACTTCCCGCAACGTGGCAGAGGCCGGGGCGGAGAAGGCAATGTCCCTTCGCCGGCCGGCCTCGTCAACCGTCAGCAGCGCATCGATCACCTGATCGGACACGTCCCGCAGCGTAGTTGGCAAGGCCTGGATCGCTGCGGCAAGGACCTGGTTCCTGCTCGCTGCTCAGTTACCGGGACACGAGCCGATACACCCGAAGCCGTCGGAGTTCGCAATGAGTATCGCCAGGACCACGACCACAACCACAAGCACGCCGGCCACGACGAGGCCGAAGATGAGCCCCGAGCGTACGGCCCGGCCGACCGAGCTGGGCTGCATGTTGCTGAGCGGTTGTGGCGTGTGACCCGCTGCCTCTTGCGACGGCGCATGTTGGGCCCACGGTTGCGCGGTGGGTCGAGACGAGGGCTCGTCCATATCTCCACTGTGCCTGGATACCCGCTCCTTCGCTAGAGGCGCCCAGAAGGACTAGGTGAATGGAGGACGCGCCCACCACGCTGGGCCAATGGCCAGCGTTTCTGTCACCCGGTGCCGATACGGTCGAGCCATGACTGACCCAACGACGACCATCGCCGGTGAGCCCCTGGAGACCATCGTGGCCGCGTTCGAGGCCTTCGAGCTGCGATCTGGTCCGGACGGCTTCGGCCACGTTTCAATCCAGGACGATCTCGAAATCGGAGTGGCGTTCCAGCGTGCCATCGAACGCTACGCCGCGGACTGCCTCGACGCAGACACGTTCGAACCGATCGAGACGCGCACGGCCAGGGCCCTCATGCGCTTGGCCAGGGAGGTGGACACGGCACTCGGCCACGACCACAGTACGGATAGGTGGCAGGTGGTACCCTATGTTGATCATGAAGAAGACCAGCCTCTATCTCGAACCCGAGGTGGATGCGGCGCTGGCTCGCCTCGCCGAGCAGCTCGGCATCACCAAGGCCGAGGTGATCCGCCGCTCGCTGCGGGACACTGCGGCGGCGGCCCCGCGCCCGAGGATCTCGGCGATCGGCGTCGGGGCGGGACCCGGCGATGTGGCAGAACGGGTCGATGAACACCTCGCCGACACGGGGTTCGGCGACACGTGATCGTCGACACGTCGGTCGTCTACGCCCTTCTCGACCGCAACGACCGGCACCACGCCATGACGGTGGAGTGGTACGAGGCGACGTTGCCGGCATTCACGACGACTCCGTTGATCCTCGCCGAGATTGACCATCTAGCCGGCTCACGAGCTGGGACCAGAGCCCAAAGCATGTGGCGCCAAGATCTGGCCAACGATGCATACGAGGTGATCTGGTGGGCCGGGGCGGCGCGAGAGTCGGCGCGGATCGCCGAGCAGTATGACGACCTCCAGATCGGGCTCGCAGATGCATCCCTTGTCGCGCTCGCGCGTCGATTGCAGACCGTCGAGATCGCGACGCTCGATGAACGACACTTCCGAGCGCTACGACCCGTTCAAGGCGGCGACGCCTTCAGGCTGTTCCCGCTCGATGCGAGCTGATCGCTCAGCCGTCGACGCTCAGCCGAATTCGCCCGGCCACCACGCCGTGTCGTCCTCGTCCTCGGCGTCGAGGACCTCCATCTCGAGGTCGGCCTCCGAGATCTCCTGAGCACCGGTCGGCTCGGGGATCACTGCCTCGGCTTCCGTGGCTTCCGGAAGATCGGACGGCTTGGAGGTCGCCGGATCGGCCTCGTCCGGCTCGGCCGCAGGTCGAGGGACCTTGAGACCCGTCGCCACTCGTGCGGCGCGGACGGCCTGCGAGATGCTGTGCCAGATCTGGTCGTCGCCGAGCTGCTCGAGGAAGCCCGCTCGTTCGAGGACCCTGGCGACTCGGGTGATCACCCGGGCGAGGTAGAGCTCGACACCCCGATCCGAGAGTTCGTCGTGCAGGTGCGAGAGCATGTCAGCGCTTGTCGTGAGGAGCTGCGACGTCGCCTCGAGATCGACGACGACGGCCCGGGTGTCGGGCCAATTCTCGAGCTCGGCGAGGATGCGATCCTCGATTGCGATGGCATTCGCCCAGAACAAGGGCACGTCGAGCCGGACGACCATCACGCCCGGCACCGTCGTGCGATGCTTGTGGCCGCGCACCCGGCCCCACGCCGACTTCTCGTCGCTGATCTTCCCAAGTACCTCGAGTCGGGGGGCACTCGAGCGGTAGATGATCGCCGACAGCGACGTCACGATTGCGATCCCCAAGCCGGGAAGCGGGCCGAACAGGACGACGCCGCCGATCGCCACGGCGGCCGCGACGAAGTCGGCTTGACGGATCTTGTTGTATCGGCGGAGGGCGGCAACGTCCATGAGGCCCCAGACGGCAGCAATGACGATGCCGCTCAGGACCGCCTGGGGAAGCTCCTCGAAGACCCACGTGAACGCCAGCAGCACCACGATCGTCAGCGCGGCCGCCGAGAGGCCAGCCACCTGACTGTGGCCACCGGCGTGCGCGACCGCGGCGGTCTTCGAGAGGCTTCCCGCCACCCCGAAGCCACCCGAGAGGCCGGCGCCGATGTTGGATGCACCCATCCCGATCAACTCGCGCTCGGTTTCGACCCGGTACCCACCGCGGGTCGCAAACAGCCGGGTCGCGGCCAGACCTTCCGCTAGGGCGACCAGGGCGATCGACAGCCCACCGGCAACGACCGCGGCGAGGTCCCCCCGGGGGATCAATGGCAGCCCCAACGGGGGCAGTCCGCCCGGGACCTCACCGATCGTCCTCACGCCCTCGGCTTCGAGGTCCAGCAGGGTTGAGATCGCAACGGCGGCGACGACTGTGACGAGGCCCCACGGCACGGTCCGAGACACGAATCGGCCGCCAAACAGGAGGAGCAACGCCACGGCGCCGACCGCAACGGTCGGGAGATGCGCGTCACCCACGTTGCGGATGGTGCGGTAGAGGATGCCGAGCAGATCGCCCGGAGGCTTGTCAATCCCCAGCAGCGTCGGTAGCTCGCCGATGACGATCGTCAACGTCAGACCGAAGACGAAGCCGGTCACGATCGGTTTCGAGAGGAACTCCGCCACCCAGGCGATTCGCAACAGCCCGGTGGCGATCAAGACGATGCCCGCAACGATCGCCAGCCCGGAGGTGACCGCCACCGCGTCCTCCGGGTTGTCAATGGTGATGCTGGCCACGAGCGAACCCGACACGATGGCTACGGTCGATGCGGGACCGACGATCAGTTGCGGCGACGAGCCGAGCACCGCATAGGCGAGCAACGCCAGAGGAATGGCATAGAGCCCAACCTCAACGGGCACCCCGGCGATCCGGGCGTAGCCCAGGGACTGCGGGACGAGCAGCGCGGCAACGATCGCTCCGGCGATGACGTCGCCCCTCAGGCGGCTCCGGTCGTACGCCGGGAGCCACTTCATGATCGGAAGGGCCCCTGCCAAGGTCGCCTTCCAACCGGACGCGTTCTCCACGTCGCCTCCCGGTCTCTCCTCGCTCCGCCCACCATACGGCGTTCACCCCCGCCTTTGCATGGGCCGGCGGCGGACAGGCCCGTCGCTCCTGTCACAACCCGGTGCCAATGGACTGACCGTTAAGGGAGCGGCACGTTTCTGTCACCCGTCGCTCGTACGGTCGAGCAATGACCGATCCAACGACGACCATCGCCGGCGAGCCGCTCGACATCCTGGCGAGCGGGATCCCGGCCATCAGGACCAAACGGCTGCCCGACGGCTGGTACCACGTCTCGCTCGAACTCGAAGGCGAAGTCTTCGCCTCGTGGCAACGCGCCATCGAGCGCTACGCCGCCGACTTCATCCGCCCCGGACACACCGACCCGGTCGACGCGCGGTACGCCGACGCATTCGTTCGCCTTGTCCTCGACATCACCGATGCCCTCGGCCCCGCCGATGGCGGTCAACGAACTGCCTCGGTGTGAGCCCATGAGTTCTCCACGTAACCCGTGCTACGCTGATCCCGTGGCCAATCTCACCCTCGCGATCGACGATGATCTCCTGCGGCGGGCCCGCATCCGTGCCCTCGAGGAAGGGACCTCAGTGAATGCGGTGGTCCGCGCCTACCTCGCTGCTTATGTCGACACCGACTCGCCGCAGCGGGCGGCCCGACGGTTCCTCTCGATCGCCGAGGCGCACCCCGACACGGGCACCGCCGGGACCGGCCGAACTTGGGCCCGCACCGACGTCTACGCCGAACGGTTTCACGGGTGACGGCGTTCCTCGACACGAACGTTGCGGTCTACGCCCACGACCACGGCAGCGGCGACAAGCAGGCGACGGCGGCGACGCTCATCGCCGCTCGTGCCGATGATCTGGTCGTGTCGTCGCAGGTGCTCGCCGAGTTCTACTGGGTGACCACCCGGCGCCTCAATCCACCGCTACCGCACCCCGCAGCTCGCGAAGCCGCAGCACAGCTCGGCGCGTTGCCGACGGTGAGCAGCGACGCAACCCTCGTACTGGCAGCGATCGACCTCGCCGCAACGGCCGACCTCGCGATGTGGGACGCGATGATCGTCGTCGCCGCCCGGCGGGCTGGGTGCGATGAGATCCTCACCGAGGACCTGAGCCACGGTCAGGTCATTGATGGCATCCGCATCGTCAACCCCTTCGTCTGAGCGCAACGTCAGATCGATGCACTGCCCGGTCGTCAGCGTTGGCCCCTTTGCGGGCGGCTCAGGTCAGCCGCCTTCGTCGGTGAGGCCATCGCGGATCGGGACGCCGAGCTCGGCGTACGCGGTGCCGAGGAACCGGTACGTCCACTCTTCGGCGAACTTGCGGTTCTCGCAGAACACCACCGGGACTGAGGGATGCCGGACCTGGATCCGGGCGACCAGCTCGGCGAGCCAGCCGGGTTGCACGTGCTCGGAACGCAGCATCGACGAGTAGCGGTCCTCGACCACCACTGCCGCCGCGGGCAACGTCGAGAGCTCTGCCATGAGGAACGCCAACGAACCATCGGTGAGGGAGGTCCGGAAGTCGTCGCCGGTCTTGCGCTCAACTGAGGCGACGACGACGTCGCCGACCATGACGGCGTAGTCGCCGGCCGGCAGCCCAAAGCGGCTGGTCGTTACCGACCGATTAGCGAACCGATACGGGTATCGCTCCCGGGTGTCGATCACGATGGCCAGCTGGGTGAGCCCGGCCGCCCGACGCTTCGGCACACGCACCCCGGGACGGGCGCCCTTGGCGGCTTTCGGCGTCTGCCAGAAGATCGCCTCGCGGCCCTTCAGCGTCGTGAACACGAACTGGCTGCGTTGATTGGAGCGGCGGTCGAGCACGAGGTCGATGGCCGATCCCCGGCGCCGACACAACTTCACCGGCACCTCCTCGACGACCTCGACATCGTCGGGCCATCCACCCTCGACTCGATGGCAATACACCCGCGATCCGCGTGGCCACCGTTCCTTCGCCTTCAATACCAGGCCGCCCTCGATTGGCAATCGCAGCAGATATGGGAGGCTGCTGTCCGGGTCGGGATTCTCGGCGATGAGGAAGGGATCCACCCCGCAATTGTGCCCGATCCAGCGGGCGGCAACGAGCACGCTCGTCGATCTCCCCGCTGGGACTGCGAGCTGAGCCGTGATCGCCCCGCAGGACCTCACGAACAGTCCCCCCGGAGGGCGGAAGGTACCGCCGCCCGTAGGGCGGGGGTAGAGGGGATCAGCACTCGTCGACCTCTCGTGCCGCACCGCGGGGCGGGGGGACTATCCGTTGCTAACCGACGACGCAGAGGCTGCGTTGCTGGGTGAGGATCGTGGTGGCGACGGCGTCGGCGATCCTGTCGAGGCGTTCGTCCTCACGCACCTGCGGTGAGAGTTCGAGCTGCACACCCTCGAACTCGGGTAGATTCACCGGGTTGCTCGGATGCACGCCGCGTAGCTTGGACGGGATCTCGGCCATCTCGTCGATGACCCGAATGCCTTCGACGCGGCGCAGCGCATCGGCGATCACACCTGCGGCCTGCCGGTTGCGACCGCCCACCAGCACCGTGTCCTCGAAGCCCCGTCTCCCGAAACCGTGTAGGGACACGGCGAGGCCGACGAACTCGAGGAAGCGGCTCAGGTTGGCGCTCTCCCGCGGGTCGTAGCGAACGGACGGCACGTGCCAGAAGAGATCGTCGGGTTGGACAACGGCGTAGAGACTGGCGTTCGAGCGACGTGCGATCGCCTCGGCGGCTTCGGCCGTTCCCTCCTCGAGACCGCCGTGGAGCGCCATCACCCCGACACGTCCA
>JASJAX010000121.1 GCA_030066755.1 Acidimicrobiia bacterium | reverse complement strand
AACGGCCAGACCTCGGACGAGCGCTTCGCCCGCTTCGAACCCCTCGCCCCCATCCTCGCCGAAGCAGCCCTGGAGACGCTGGAAGGGGCGTAGAGCGCAGGGTCGTCAGTCGTCAGTCGTCAGCCGGGGCTGAGACCTGGGACTTGTGACTTGAGACTTGGGACTTGCCACCCGTACGGCAAGCGGCGCCTGCAGCTTGCAATAGACCTTGCTCTGTAATAAAGTAATCCCATGTCTCCCAAAGCCCGCCGTACTGTCCCTGAGGTCTCCCGTTCTGAGGTCGAGCAGTTCTTCTCAGAGCATCTGCCCGAGGGCTGGTTCACCGAACGAGAGATCCTGATCGATGCCGACGAGATAGTCGTTATCGGCCGACTCGAAGCGGAGGAAGGATCCGATGCGAAGACGGTCGCCGATGTGTTCCGGGAAGAGACCCGACGGCGTCGGATCGAGATCGCCGCAGAGGCTGAGTCTCGGTGGTACCGCAAGGTGGCATGGGGTGTACGTATCGGCGACATGGGGATCATGTTCACCCACCTCGCCGTGCCTGCCATGACCCGGCTGCGCATCAAGGAACGGCAGGTGCTCGACACCCTCGTCGACAGCGGCGTCGCTCGCAGCCGTGCCGATGCGTTGGCCTGGTGCGTCCGTCTCGTGGGACGCAACACCGACGAGTGGCTGGGTGAGCTCCGCGACGCCATGAAGCAGGTGGAGGGAGTTCGCGAGCGCGGCCCGGAGGTCTAGGCCGCCGCACTGCGGCCGGTCCCAGGTCCCAAGTCTCAAGTCTCAAGATGCGCCACCTGAGACCTGAGACGTGCGACCTGAGACGCAGTTAGGGCGCTCGCCCTGTTGCTGTGTGGAGCACCCTGGGCTACATTTCCCTCAATGCATCGCCAGTACTTCTTTGCGTATTTCTTTACCGGGTCGTTGGCCCGGGCAGAGGCGATGCGCTGAGAAACTGAAACGCACCGACATTCCGCCCGAAGCCAACAGCGGCTTCGGGTTTTTCTTTGCCCAGGCCGCCCGAGCGAAACGAGCCAAGCCATGAGCAACGAACCGATCCTCAAGAGCCACCGCCGGCCCGGCGTCGAGACCACCGTGGTCGCCGTCCGGAACGTGCGTTTCGGCGATGGCTCGTATCCGGTGCTCGCCGGACCGGTAGCGATCGAGAGCGAGGAGCAGATCGTCGACATCGCTATGGCGGCCGAGGAGTCGGGCGTGTCGATGCTGCGAGGCGCTGCCTATCGGGCCGACGCTTCGCCCTACGGCTTCCGCGGGCTTGGTGAAGAGGGGCTCTGGCATCTCGAACACGCCGGGAAGCTCTCCGGCCTGCCGACGATCAGCGAGGTGCTGGAGCCGGGACACGTCGAGCTCGTCGCCGATCACGTCGACATGCTCGAGGTGGGGCCGGACAACATGCAGAACTTCGTGCTGCTCCGTGCAGCCGGATCCGTCGGCAAGCCGGTGATGCTGCACCGCGGCCCATCGGCGACGATCGATGAGTGGTTGATGGCCGCCGAGTACATCCTTGCCGAGGACAACGAAGACGTCGTCCTCTGCGAGCGGGGCAGCCGAACGTTCGATCCGCGCACGTCCGAGACCGTCAACATCTCGGCGATCCCAGTGGTCCAGCAGATGTCGCATCTTCCGGTGGTGATCGACCCGGCACCGAACGACAAGACCCACGATCTGATCCTGCCGCTGGCGCTTGCAGGGCGCAGCGCCGGGGCCGACGGCTTGATCGTTGCGGCACACGTGGACCCGGCGACGGCCAAGGCGGGCAACGGCAGCCAACTCGATCTCGGCGAACTCCGGCAGCTCATGGAGTCGCTGGGGATTCCCTCGATGCGTGACGAGATCGATCGTGTCGACCGTGAGCTGGTCAAGCTGGTTGCTCGGCGCCTGCACGCATCCGTCGAGATCGGCCGAATCAAGGCGAAGCGCGAACTGCCACTGCGATCCCCCGATCGGGAAGCCGAGCTGATCGCGGAGGCACGGGATGACGCGGTCGCAGTGGGCGTCGATCCGGATTACATCGAAGCGCTCTTCACCACGGTGCTCGACTACTCACGGGCGGCACAGCAAGCCGCCATCGACCTCGATGGAGGCCTCGGAGCGGGCTAGTCCCTTTGTGCAGGCGATTTTGGTCCTGCACGGATGGCGTCCGCTTGCCGATTCCTGAGGTGTGCTGAAGGTCGACGAGCAAGCGGGATTCCGCGTACGTGGACGGGACTACGACGAGGCAGAAGTCGTAGCCCACATCGCCGCGTTGGAGGATCGGATCGCCCACCTCGAAGCAGAGCTGGTTGCTCAGCGGGACGAGGTCTCCGACGTTCGTTTGCAGGCGTTCCGTGTGCTCACGACCGCTCGCGAGGATGCCGAGGCCATGGTCGAGGAGGCTCGCCAGCAGGCGGTCTCGATCGTCAAAGCGGCGCATCGCCGCGCCGCCAGCGGAGAGCCGTATCCACTCGATCCTCGGCTCGAGGTGATCAAGGCGGAACTGTCGGCGGCCAAGCAGCGAGCCTTTGCGAGCGTGGCTCGTCGCCGCACACACTGAACCCACTCCGTACCTCACCGCCGCACCCGGTACGCTGACCTTGTCGGCGGATCGGGAGGCGTGTGATGCGAGTTGCGGTGATCGGAGCAGGATCGTGGGGGACCGCCGTGGCGGGCATCGCGGCGACCAACACCGAAACGACGATATGGGCCCGGCGGCCTGAACTGGCCGAGGCCATCAACGCCACGCACTCCAATCCGGACTACCTGCCGCACTCGGAGCTGCCGGACCGGCTCCATGCCACTTCGGATCTCGAGGAAGCGGTCGCCTCGGCCGACGTCGTCGTCATGGGAGTGCCGTCGCACGGTTTCAGGGCCGTCTTGGAGCAGATACCGCCGTTGGCTCCCTCCGTCCCCGTTGTCAGCCTCTCCAAGGGCATCGAGCAGGACACGCTGATGCGAATGACCGAAGTCGCCGCCGACGTGCTGCCCGATCATCCACAGAACCGCATCGGCGTCCTGAGCGGTCCGAACCTCGCCCGTGAGATCGCCGCGGGTCAGCCGGCCGCATCCGTAGTTGCCGTCGGTGACCGAGAGCTGGCAAGCGCACTCCAAGGCCTTTTCATGACGCCGACCTTCCGCGTGTACACCAACGCCGACGTCGTCGGCGCCGAGTCGGCGGGTGCGCTCAAGAACGTGATGGCGATCGCTGCAGGGATGGCCCATGGTCTCGGCTTCGGTGACAACACGCTCGCTGCGCTCCTCACTCGGGCGCTTGCCGAGCTGACGCGGCTCGGGATCGCCCTCGGGGGCCAGCCGCTGACCTTTGCCGGACTCGCCGGGATGGGGGACCTGATCGCTACGTGTATGAGCTCCCAGTCACGCAACCACCGCGTCGGGTTCGGGCTCGGTCAAGGTCGGAGCCTCGAGGAGATCACGGGTGAAATGCGCATGGTCGCCGAAGGGGTGAAGAGCACTCGTGGCATCCTGGCGCTCGGCGCCCGTCATGAGATCGAGATGCCCATTGCCGAGCAGGTCGGCGCAGTCCTCTACGACGCCGCCAACCCAGCAGACGTCGTCGCCAACCTCATGCTCCGCGAGGCCAAAGGCGAAATGGAGGGCATCGCTTAGCGGCGTAGGATCCCCCTCCCTTTCAGGGAGGGGTGGCCTCCACGAAGTGGAGGTCGGGGAGGGTGTCCACCTTGTGTCGCGGTCACCTTGTTCCCGTTTCGGATGCTGACTGATTGTCCGGCCGGTTGTGCCGAACCGTCGAGACCCTCCCCTGGCTGCTGGCGCAGCCTGTCCCCGCCCTAGAAGGGCGGGGGATACGGATTCCGGTCCGAGGCGATAGCCTCGGGCCCATGGATGTAGCCACTGGTGAGGACGGCGTCACGCGCTGTTGGTGGGGGGCGTCGACGCCTGATTACGAGGCGTACCACGACACGGAGTGGGGCTTTCCTGTCGACGATGACTTCCTGCTGTTCGAGAAGCTGTCGCTCGAGGGCTTTCAGTCAGGCCTGTCCTGGCTGACGATCCTGCGCAAGCGGGAGGACTTTCGGCGGGTGTTCCACCACTTCGACTACCACCGCGTCGCGGAGATGGACGAACCGGACGTGCTCCGTCTCCTCGACGACGCATCGATCGTCCGACACCGGCGCAAGATCGAGTCGACGATCAACAACGCCCGGAGAGCGATCGAGCTCGCTGAGGAGTACGGCTCGCTCGGGGCGTTCTTCTGGGACTACGAGCCCCAAGACGAGGCGACGTCATCGCTCGTGAGCGAAACCCCGGAGAGCCGGGCGATGGCCAAGGACCTCAAAGGCCGCGGCTTCACCTGGGTCGGCCCCACCACCGCCTACGCCTTCATGCAGGCAATGGGCATCGTGAACGATCACCTCCCCAAGTGCGACGTGTATCGCTCAGTCCACGATGCAAGGGCCGAGTTCACGCGCCCGGCTCGCTCGTAGGGAGTCTCAGTACTCGGTACTCGGTACTCAGTACTGCGGCGCCAAGGCGCCGCTCCAGGTCCTTGCATTTTGGGCCGATATAGGCAGTCTGAGGCCCGCAAACGAGCGAGAGGCCAGGAATACGGTGAGCGCGAAGACGTACGTACTCGACACCTGTGTTCTCCTCGCCGATCCGCACTCGATTCTCCGCTTCGATGAGCATGATGTGGTGCTGCCGCTCGTCGTCGTTGAGGAGTTGGACCGGCAGAAGACCCGCATGGACGAAGTCGGAGCGAATGCTCGCTCCGCCATTCGACTCCTCGAGGAGCTCGGCGCATCCGAGCGCGGCGGTCTCGCCGACGCACGGCGCCTCGACGGGGGCGGAAGCCTCCGTATCGAACTCAACGGCATCTTCTCGGGTCGGCTCCCGGAGGTGCTCGATCCTGCAACAGCGGATCATCGCATCCTGTCGACGTGCCTCAACCTCGTCGACGACGGCGAGATCGCCGTGCTCGTCACAAAGGACGCGGCGCTACGCATCAAGGGTGCGCAGCTGGCCATCGAGGTGCAGGACTACCGGGCGGACACCGTGCAGGTCGACGAGTCGTACTCGGGCGTTGTCGAGGTCGAGGCCGACGCCGAGACGATCGACGAGCTCTACAAAGACGGCAAGACGCATCTCGGCGGTCTCGATGTGGTGACCAATCAGTACACGATCCTGCATGCTGGGTCACAGTCGGCGTTGGCGCGTGTCGTCGACACCGATGCAGACGCAACTCTCGTCCGGGTACCCGGCTCTCGACACGCCTTCGGGGTCGAGTCGAAGAACGTGCGCCAGGCGTTTGCCCTCGACTTGCTCATGGATCCTGAGGTTGCTGCCGTGTCGCTCATGGGCATGGCCGGGACCGGGAAGACCTTCCTAGCGCTTGCCGCAGCGTTGGAGCAGACGGTCGAAGCACAGCGCTACCGCCGCGTTGCGGTGTATCGCCCGCTCGTGGCCGTCGGTCGGCAGGAGGTTGGCTATCTGCCGGGCGATCTCGACGACAAGCTCGCTCCGTGGATGGCCGCGATCTACGACAACCTGTATGGCCTCTTCTCGGGTGGCGATGCCCCGTCGGCTCGTTCCGCGGTCGACGAGCTGATCGAGCGGGATCTGCTCGAGATGGCCGCAGTCACATACCTGCGGGGCCGGTCGATCACGGAGGAGCTCGTCATCATCGACGAGGCGCAGAACCTCGAGCTCTCGACGCTGAAGGTGATTCTCACTCGAATGGGCGAGAACTCGAAGGTGGTGTTCTGCGGCGACCTCACCCAGGTCGACAACCCGTACATCTCACCATACGGCGGCCTCGCCGCTCTCATCGAGAAGTTCAAGGGCAACTCCCTGTTCGGTCACATCACGCTCGACCGCACCGTGCGAAGCCCCCTCGCAGACTTCGCCGCCCACGTGCTTTGAGCCGCAGCTCCGCTGCGGCAGTACTGAGTACGGAGTACCGAGTACAGAGACTGGAACGCGAGTCACTGTGATCCCGGTCGTGCGTGAGCCGCGAGATCCGCATCGCTGGAGGACTGCGTCTAGGTACCCGGTACCAGGTACCAAGTACCGCCGTGGCCGTAGGCGGTAGCCTGCGGCCATGGCTTCCATCTTCACCATGATCATCAACGGGGATCTGCCGGCACGGTTCGTGTGGAAGGACGACGAGTGTGTGGCGTTTCTCTCGATCAACCCGATGGCTCCGGGTCACGTCTTGGTCGTTCCTCGCCACGAGGTCGAGCACTGGATCGATCTCGACCCCGACCTGCTCACGCATCTGACCGGCGTGTGCCAGACCATCGGGGCGGCGCTCGAGGGTGGGTTCCAGCCGATCAAGGTCGGGATGATGATCGCCGGGCTCGAGGTGCCCCACGCCCACATCCATCTCGTACCGATCCGTGATGTGCACGATCTCGACTTCGACCACGCCGACATGGATCCCGATCCTGCCGATCTGGACGCGGCGGCTGCGACCATCCGTGTACAGCTCCGTGAGATGGGGCGGCCTGAGGTGTTCGATCCGGAGCCTTCCTGAACAGGGTTCGAACGGCACGAAGCGCACGACGTCAGAGGAACGCCCGGCGGGCCCGCGGCCGGGCTGCCGTCACTCGGCACCCCGCTGAACTGTCCCACCTTGCCGGACGATCGAGGGCTTGAAGCGTGGTTGCCCTCTTGGCGCCCGGTCGCGAGCCGCGTCAGCTGGGAAGACCACTCCGCCTTCCCCTTCCCGGGAGCGGCGCTTCGAAGCTCTTGTGGGTCAGTGGCAAAGATGACCGAGTGAAGATCTCCTGCAACCTGTCCCCACAGCCACAGGCGCCGCTCACCGGTGACCCGGACGAAGCGAGCGTCCCGTCGCATTCCAGGATGAACCACATGGGTGGTATTCGATAGGGGGCCAAAGGCCGCGAAATAGGGACCTTGAAAACGAACGATCGATCGTTTTGGGTCTCAGAACCCTGGGAACTTGCACCACCTGCGAGCCTTCGTCACCCAGAGATCGATCTCGAACTCCAGGTGCTCGCCCTGCGGCACCGTGTTCTCGATGGTGATCGCAAACTCGCCGTGGGTGGTCCTCCATGGGCGGAGCTTCTTCTTTGCGATCGGGTCGCTGACCCGGGCCACGGTGATCCCCGGGTCCGCATCGATCAGCTCCGGCCACACACGGAGCTTGTGCGGCGACAGGTTGATCAGGCCGACCGAGATCGTGCAGACGTAGCCCGGATAGGCGTTCCAGATCTTGACCTTCGCCTTGCGTGGGTTGTGGCGCTTCACGTACGCCTTGCATCGAGCGACGTCCTTGTCGACGCGCTCGGCGTCCATCGCCGCCACGGCAGGGTCGTTGCTGCTGCGGCGTCTCCAGATGTCGAACACCGGGCTGACATCGCCTACGTCGCCGATATCGTCGCCATTCACGCGGCCATCGTCGTTGGTCCACACGTCGACCAGTGCGATGGCCGTCCTACCCCACCACTTCTTGCCCTTCGCTTCGCCGGCTCCGGCGAGTACGACGAGTGAGGACACCATGAGTGCGAGCACGATCAGGATCGAGATACGACCCATACGTTTCCTGCTGATTCGATCAGCGCTCATGATGCGCCCTTCAGCCAGACGACGGGGAGGCCGAGCAACGGCACGGCGAACACGACGCGTCCGTCGATCGCCGATGCCGAGACTGGTGGATCCGGTCGCTCGACGTTGTCGCCCTGTGTGGTGAAGATCAGTCCGGTTGGGGTGTCTTCGACGTCGATGACCCGGTGGATCATTGCGGCACCTCTCACACGGACGCGGACAATGTCCCCGACCTCGATGTCGGCCGGGTCGACGTCGTCGACGACGGTGAAGTCACCGTTGGAGAGTTCGGGCTCCATGCTGATGCCGGAGATCACTGCGGGCCGCAGCCCGGCGAGACCGCCGGCAACCATGGACGCCACGACGAAGACGGTCAACGCCGCAAAGCCCCATTGCGTCCACACGGGCCGTTCGATCCGTTCGTGGACGGGGAGCGGACGGTCTTCGGCCGTATCGGTCGCCTCGTACATCGCTGGAATCAGACGGACGGCGATCAGCGGCACAGCGACGCCGATGAGAAGCAGCATCATCCACTCGTGGGCCGGGAGGACTCGGGACCACCAGTCGAAGGCCGCGAGGGGCCACAGGTACGCGATCGATGGTCCGATACCACCGTGCTTGACGAGCCAGGTCGCCAACAGGCTCAGTGCGAGGCCTGGAATCAGCCACGACGCAACGTTCTCGACACCGATCTGCAGACTGGGCCACACGCTCAGACGCGCCCACGGGGTTGCTGTGATGAACAGGATCGCGGCTACTCCAGTGAAGGCCGCCTCCTCGGACCGGCGACGCCACACGTGGAACAGATAGGCGCGAGTGGTCTCGAGGCCGAGTAGTCCGGTCGTGAAGAAGAGGCCGTTCCTCAGGTAGTTGAGATACGCCCCGGCGGCCGGCGAGTCGCCGAAGCCGCTGAACGTGCCGGCCAACACCGTGACCGACAGGTGGAAGAGCCCTCCGACGAGCGCAACCATCGTGAAGCTCCGGTTGAACCGAGGCTTCAGGTGGAGCCGCCGCCAGGAGTCGACGGCGAACCACGCCAGTCCGCCCCACAAGACCGGCTGGATCACGTAGATGCTCAGATCTGGGTTCCCGCTGAGCCAGCGGGGTAAGAACCGCTGGCTCAGCAGGTACACCGAGAAGAGGGCTAGGACGAGCAGGACCGAGCGCTGTTCGGCGCGGTCCCATCGGCGCCGCTTTGTCACGGTCACCGTGGTCTCTACCTCGTCACGTTCGAGGAGATCGGTCACTACTCATCCTGTGTTCGTGCGGGACCCGGCGACGTGTTGCCTGGGTCCCGCAATGTTCGGTTGCCTTCCTAGTCAGAGCAGCTGTTGAACTCCGCCCACTCGTTCCAGTTGATGAACTTTGCCTTGGCACCCATGTGATAGACGCGACCTTGCTCTGCGCCGTTCTCAATGTGCATCCAAAGGCGGAACTTGGCGTCCTCCGGTGACACCTGCTCGAAGTCCTCGAAGAACGGGTCAACCTGCACGCCGCAGCTGCCTTCAGAGGCGCCGAACGTCAGAACGAGCGCACGGGCGTCGTCGACGATGTCGTACACCTCGTAGTAGCCGAGG
>JASJAX010000120.1 GCA_030066755.1 Acidimicrobiia bacterium | reverse complement strand
CTCGGTCCATCGTCGAAAGTTGCAGCGTCACGACGAGCGGAGGGATCACTGCAACGTGAGGGTGACTCGCGAGGACACCCCAGGCGAGCAGCGCCCCGAGCATCCAGAACACGGCCATTGCGATCAGGACGATGCCTGGTCTCGGGGCCACCGGCTCGATTCCCTGGCGGACGGTCAGGATCGCTCGGTGGATCTCTGCGACGAGCGACCCATCGGTCGTCATGGCGAGGGCCGCCGCTGCGAGGGTCACGGTGTTGAGCACGACGAGCCACCGGCCGCCCAGCCGATAGGTCCAACCCGCCCAGGTGATCGTGAAGCCGAGGCCGAACGCTGCCATGACGACGATCTGCCACGGGATACCCGCGGCCGTCGGGCGAATCAGTGCGTCGAGTTGCGCAAACGCGAACCCGATCGCAGCAAGGCCGACCACCCAGCTGAACCGATAGCCCATACCTCATTGTGCCAACTGCGGCTGCGTGTGGCGGTGGAAACTGTCGAGGTCAGCGTTTCTTGCGTCGCCGCCAGCGATCGGGGAGCAGCGAACCGATGCGATACCACGCCAGGGTGCGACGAGCCTGCGAGTACCGCGTCGACAATCGCATCGTGGTGTCCTCCAGCGCCATGGATGCCGTCGCGACGTGCGAATCGCTGACTGAGCCCTCCGGCCCGTAGATCGCCCGCCCGTACACGGTCGCAAGCGGATGCATGGCCGGGTCGATGGACTCGGCGACTTCGCGTGGCGTGGCCGTCGCATCGATGGTCTCTCCGAGGTCGTCGAGGCGAGCCACGATGTCCTCCCACGCCGCAGTGATGTCTCCGTTGCGCAGCCGTGCAAGCCTGCGGCGGCGCTGCCACCACTTGATGGCCGGGAGGCCGCCGATGACCAGAGCCGCCAGGGCAATCCACAACGCCGCTGCAGTCAGCCAGCCGGGGAGGTTCAACACGCCGTCCTGTCCGGCCCCTTCGCCCGGGGCGCCGGCGACGTCGTCGTCGAACTCTTCGAACGGGACGTTGGGACCGAAGTCCGGGACCTCGAACTCGATGGGCGGAGGTGCCGGCACCGCGAGATGATCGGTGATGTCGAACCCGAGTTCGGTGGCTGCCAGCTCGAACGTCTGCGGCGTGTCTCGTGAGCCCCGCGGCGTCGGATCAAACCGAACCCAGCCTTGCGTCGGCATCCAGAGCTCGACCCAGGCGTGGGCGTTGGCGTCGCGAACGATCACCCACTCCGGATCGTCCGGATTCTCCCTGCCCGGCGTGAATCCGAGCACGACTCGGCTGGGGATGTTCAGCGTCCGTGCCATCACCGCCATCGCCGTTGCGAAGTTCTCGCAATAGCCGAGGTGGTAGTTGGGGCTGTCGCTGTCCAGGAGCCAGGCCGCAAGATCGGTGGCTCCATGACCGACCTCGTCCTCGGCGAGGAGTTTGTAGGCGAACTGGGTTGGCGTGTGGAACCAGCTCTCGAGCGCAATCGCCCGCTCGAAGTCCGTGGTGAGGTTCTGCGTGCGCTCGCGTGCCAGCTGGGTGATCTCATCCATCCGCGACGTTTCGTCGTCGGGAAGCTGCAGGTAGCGCTCGACGTTCGGTGGCTCAGTGCGTTCGGGTGCCACCGTGGCGGTCGGCAGCAGTGCAGCGTCGATCGGGTTGGGGTTCTCCTCCTCGTCGGCGGCGTAGCGGAACGCAACCGACAGTCTGCCGGTGTTGTCGGTTGCGAGAACATTCAGGTCCGGCTGCGGCACCGAGGCGGAGATCTGATACCGCATCCCTTCGAACGTGAGCCCGCCCGGGAAGACGACCGAGGCATCATCCGGACGGATTCGCAGGTCGCGGCGCAGCCGCTCGTCGGCGGCTACCGAGGTCACCGAGTACGTGCTCGGGAGCCACTCCTGGAGGAGTCGCTCGATAGCAATCTCTGTGGTGATCTCCCGCGTTGGGCCGGCGAACGACGCAGCCGGCGTCTCGTAGGGGAATTCCTCCAGCGTCTCGAGCGGAGAGTCCTCGGCGAAGAACTGGCCGCCGTTGTAGGTGTCCATGGTGACGAGCTGGTAGTACACCTGGTCGGCCGGGACATCACCGGTGATTCGGGCCTGGAACACCGGGGTCTGGCTATCGCTCACGAGACTCTGGCGGATCGAGATGAAGGGGTTGTAGCTCACGCTGCCGAAGTACCCGGTGCCGAGTCCGCGTTCGTCACGCCAGTCGAGCCAACCGTCCGGCGGAGCGATGCCCTGGAACACCTGGACCGAAACGAGGGCCGCAACGATCGTCACGCCGAGCACGCCGAGCGAAGATGCGGGGGGAGCGGTTCGGCTCGACGGCCAAGCCCCGCGTGGCGCCATGCGCCCGACCGTCTGGGATCGTTCGTCCGTCGCAATGGCGAGGATCGTCGATGCGACGAGCGCAACGAACAAGAGGATCTCGAGGGAACTCGAGGGGCCGCGGTTCATGGTGGCGAACTGCATCGTCAACACGAGTGGTGGGACGAGCGCCACGTACGGATGGCCCCTGAGCAGGCCCCACGCCAGGATCACGCCGGCAACCCAGAAGACGGCCATGATCACGATGACGATTCCGACGAGCGGGATCACGGGTTCCACACCACTGCGGATGACGTCCATTGCCTGATCGAGCTGGGATTCGAGCACCCCGTAGGTCTCGCCGGTCGGAAGCAGCAAACGGCTGGTGTCCGGTGCCGATACGCGTGTCACGGCGATCACGAGCGCTCCGCCGTTCAGCAGTATGATCGCCCACGCCGGGAGCCGATACGTGAGGCCTGCCCAGGTGATGATGACCCCGAGGACGGCCGCCGCGATCACGACGAACTGCCAGGGCACGCCCTCGCTGGTCGGGCGCAGCAGGTTGTTGAGCTGCGTGAAGGCAAAGCCGAGGGCGACGAGACCGACTATCCAGCTGTAGCGGTAGACCATGAGCGCTCCATTGCTTCCTGCCACACGGGACCCCAGGATGCCCCGGGTGTGCCCAGCACGTTGATGACACCCGCCCGCTGGAAGGCGAGCATCGTTTCGTTCTCTCTGGCGGTGACGGCGAGGACCACCGTGCGGAGGTAGTCGCGACCGAGCATGCGATACACGGCGATGGCGGCATCGTCGGGGACGCCGGTCACCAGGACGAGAGCACCACCGGCAAGGCCGTTGCGGCGCAGCCGGGACACCGCCGTCTTCAGGTCAAACCGCGCCTCCGGTTGCACCGTGGCGAGCTGCTCCATCGCCATGGCATACGCCTCGACCGAACCCACGTTGACCAGGTCCCGGGTGTTGGCCCAGAGGCTCGGTGCAAAGCCGGCCTGGAACAGGTGCCGGGTCACCGAGGCTGCTCCACGAACGGCATGTTCGAACGCATCCGACGAGGGATATTGTGCCCGCCGCGGATCGAGCACGATGAGCGCCCGGGATTGCCAGGGCATCTCGAGCTGGCGAATCATCAGTTCGTCGCGTTTGGCGGACGATGGCCAATGCACCCGGCGCAGATCGTCGCCTTGCTGATACTCACGAAGCGTGAAGAAGTCCTCGCCACCGGTCTGTGAGAAGTTCGCTCGAGACGTGTTGACCGTCGGATCCTGTCCGCGCACGATCGGGAGGCTCTGCAGGTCGTCGACGGCGGGAAACACCACGAGGCGGTCCGCTTTGCCGGCAAGGCCGCCGGATTCGGCGAGGGCGAACGGGTCCCGAACGAGGATCGAGGCCGGACCCACCCGGTACACGCCCCGGGGTCGGCACAGGATCTCGTACCGGGCAACCACCGGGACGTCGTCGTCGACCCGGTCGGCGACGAAGCGGGCGGCGCCGAGGCCGTGCACCACGTCCTCGACGACGGCTTGCGACAGTCGACGAGCTGAGGACAGCGACACCTCGACGATGGCTCGGTCACCGTCGTGGACTTGCAACGGAGCGATGCGGCGGTGGAATCCCACCCGGGGGGCACCCTGACGTACCACGAGAACGGCTGCACCGACCGCAAGGAGGAGGAACGCTCCAACGCCGAGCAGCAGTTCCTCCCCGAAACCGAACCACAGGACGAGTAACGCCAGGGCGACCCCGAGCGCTGCCCATCCGCGGATCGTCGGCATCAGCCCGTTGCCCTCGTTCCCGGCACCGGTACCGCGTGACTGAGGCCGTCGATGACCTCGGTGACCCCGACGCCGCGCATCTGGGCCTCGGGCCGGAGGATGAACCGATGGTTGAGCACCGGATGCAACATTGCTTTCACATCGTCCGGCGACACGTAGTCGCGGCCCTCGACGGCGGCCCGAGTACGGGCTGCACGTTGCAGGTTGAGCGTTGCGCGCGGCGAAGCGCCGAGCAGGAGGTCGGGATCTTCTCGCGACTGCTCGGCGAGGTCGACGAGGTAGCCCTTGATTGGCTCACCGACATGGATGCGCCGCGCAACGTCCGTCATCTTCATGATGTCCTCGGCGTGTACGACGGGCTTCAAATCATCGTACGTCGAATGGTCCCCGTGCGTATCCAGCATTTCGAGCTCTTTGTCCCGCGACGGGTAGCCCATCGACAGGCGCATCATGAACCGGTCGAGCTGCGCTTCCGGCAGTGGGTACGTGCCCTCGTGTTCGATCGGGTTCTGGGTGGCGAGCACGATGAATGGTGGGCTCAGTCGTCGGGTCGTGCCGTCAACGGTGACCTGCCGTTCCTCCATGGCCTCGAGGAGCGACGCCTGCGTCTTCGGGCTCGCTCGGTTGATCTCGTCGCCGAGCACGACGTTGGCGAAGACCGGCCCGGCCCGGAACACGAATGCCGAGGCGTCGCGGTCCCACACGGAAACGCCGGTGACATCGGAGGGGAGCAGGTCCGGCGTGAACTGGATCCGCTGGAAGGTGCAGTCGATCGATCGTGCGAGTGACTTCGACAGCAACGTCTTGCCGACACCAGGGACGTCTTCGATCAGGGCGTGGCCGCTCGACAGCAGACAGATCGCAGTGAGCTCGATCGTCTCGCGCTTGCCCTGGATGACCTTTTCGATGTTGTCGGTGATCGCGACGAACTGCTCGCCGAACCACCGCAGTTCGTCCGCGGTGACGGTCACGCGTGCTCCTTCCTCCGGCAGCAATCGGGAGAATACCCCTCACGGCTCGGCTGATGAACGGTGATTGTGCAACGTTTGGGCTGTACGATCGGTTCCATGGTCGGATGGGCAGCGATCGGAGCGGTGCTGAGGCAACCCTCGCTGTGGGGTGAGGCCGTTCGTACCGCAATGGCGTTGGCCCGCGACGGCTGGTGGCGGAAACCGCCGTTCTTGCCCGTCCCGAACCGTGCCTACTTCCGGTGGCGCATCGCCACGGCGTACGGAGATCCGAGCGTTCCAATTGATACCGACGACCTGGTGGCGTATCTTCGGTGGAGACGACGGCTGAGAACTTCTGGGGCGCGGTGAGGGGAAGTGTTGGCCGATTCACTGCAGGACGAGCTGCTGTCGATCCCGGGGATCGCGAGCGCTGAATTCGAGGGGTCCGAAGAGCACCCCGTGGGAGTGCGCGTCCAGCTCGCCGTCGGCGCAGATCCCGACCAGGTTGGTCAAGCCGTTCAGCGGGTCCTTGCGTCGCACGGCATGCGGTCTCAGATGGCGCATGAGGAACCCGAGTCGTTCTTGCCCCCAGGCTCTGTTGTCAACCTCTCCGACTACGAGAGCCAGGGTGCCGAGGACGCCGCGCCGGCGGACGCTGCGGACGCTGAGACGTCGGATGCAGCAGATGTCTCACCGCAAGAGGCCGATCTCGAGGTGATGTCGGGGCCGCCACCCGCAATCGACCTTCCGACGGTCGAAGTCGATCGTGCGGAGGCAGACGCTCCTGAGGCCGATGGGGACGCCGTTGCGGATGCCGTTGCTCCAGAACGACCGGAAGCCGTGGTCGTCGCAGCGCCCGCCGAGGTCGACGATGGCGCCGATGACGTGCCGCCCCCAGAACCTGCAGCCGAGGTCGGCGAAGAATCGCATGTGGTGCCGTCGCCGACTGCGGAACCGGCATCCATTGGCGGTGTTGCAGTCGAGGAGGACGAGGCGCGGGTTCACATCACGGTGCGGACCAACGACGGGCGGGTGGCGGCCCGTTCGGTACCGGCGACCGCTCACGGCCTCGATGCCGCCGCAGCTGAAGCCTGCGTCGAATTGGCAGCTCCCGAGACCCAGCCCCGAGTCCTCGCGGTGGTCGACGGGATGATCGAGGGAGCGCCGATCGTGACGGTCATGCTCGAAGGCCTGGCGGGGCGGCGGTTTGCCGGGACGTCGGTCGTCCACGGCAGTCGTGCCTATGCCGTTGCACGGGCAACGTGGGCGGCGCTCGTCACCTGACGTCCGCTGCCGTCAGGAACTCCGCGGGAGATTGGCGATCTCGGGGTTGCGGGGTGCCACGAGCTCGACGATCACATCGGAAGCCTCGTCGACTTGGATCTCCGACGGGTCCGCCAGCGACTCACCCACGGTGGTGCGGTGCCGTCTGGCTTTCTCCAGGACGTCGCGCACGAGGAGGCGCACCTGGTCTGGACTCGGGTCTTCGAGCAGTTCGTGCTCGGATTCCTCGGCGGTGAGCACCGCCACGCCGCGGGCGCGTAGGTCGTCGATCATCACCTCTTGGACGATCTTGTCGGGTGAGAAGACGTTGAGCGCCGATACCACGACGGCCTCGACCTGGCCTGCCGAGATGATGCCGATCATGGCCCGGAGCCCGTCACGGCCGAGGTCACGCCCGGGTGTGCGGAGGTCCTGGCACACCGAGATCAGTTGGTGTCCGTTGTCGGCTGTCCAGCGGCGGATCTTCTCCGACTGCGAGAACGATGGATCGCCCTCTTGCGGATCGAGCGCCTCTCGGACGTAACCCACCACGCGCACTGGGGTTCTCCGATCTAGAGGTACTTTGAGTCTCGCATCGACACTCTGGGTGGTCAATGACCTGGTGAAATGTGGATGGGAGAGGGTGTTGGGTAGGACCGAGGCGACCGTGTCATCGATCGGGCGTAACGATTTGAGCGGATGGGTCGGTAACAGAGATATGCGTAGCGTCGTACCGGGAACCGCACCGCAGTGACGACCGATTCAAGGTCCGACCTGCAGCGTGCCGAAGCAACCGAGATGCGGGCCGCCGAGTTCGAATCGATCCTGGATGGCGCGCAGGGTGGCGCCGAGTGGGCGTGGTCCAGGATCTACTCGTGGCTCGCGGCCGATGTTCGCGGGTACTTGCGCGCCCGCGGTGCCGTGTCTCCCGACGACGTCCTGGGGGAGGTCTTTGTGCAACTCGCCAGGAACATCGATACCTTCGAGGGGCACGCCGGTAACTTCCGCTCGTGGGCATTCATGGTCGCCCACAGCCGGCTGATCGACGAGTACCGCCACCGCACCAGCGACCGATCGATCGCAACCGAACCAGCGTCACTTCCCGAGGTCCCGTCGGCCATGCCGGTCGAGGCGGAGGCCCTCGCAGCCATGTCAGAAGCGGAGATCCGCGCGTGGCTTTGCCACCACCTCACGGACGAGCAGCAGTCGGTGGTGCTCCTCAAGGTGTTCGGCGGGCTCAGCACGGCGGAGATCGCCGATGCGCTCGGCAAGAAGCCTGGCACGGTGCGGGTTGCCCAACACCGCGCGCTTGCGAAGCTCCGTAGAGCGGCGTTGGAAGGGGGTGTAACGATATGAGGCGGCGATCCGGTGACCGGGGTATGGACAGCAGTCACAGGAATGGCGAGCAAACGAACGATCCGTTCGCCGGCGACACGACCGTGGGTTGGTCGATCGACGGCGATGATCCGGTGCACTCGATTCTCCGCACCAAGTTTGTCGAGCCGGTGGAAGGCGAGTTGGCGAACCGTCATCTAGCAATGGCGGTTGCAGCTGTTCACAGCAAGCCGGAGGCGACGCCCGACACGGCGGCCTCACTCGTCCCCCGATCGATTCGAGGAGCTATGAAGCGAAGGATTGCCGCGTTCAGCGGATTGTTCTCAGGAGTATTGGCCAAGGTGCTCACCGGCGCGGTGGCGCTTGCCGCGGTGGGTGGCGGCGTTGCGGCCGTCAACGATGTCACCGTCGACGATGTGCTGAGCACCATCGGCCTCGGTTCGGATGAAGCCGTTGTTGAAGAAGTCGATGTCGAGACGCTCTCGGACGAGGACGACGCGGACGACGTCGCCGATGAGCTCGCCGAGCTCGCCGCTGAGCGCGACGCAGCCCTGATCGCACTCGATGAGGAGTATGCCGCCGAGGTCGCCGGAATCAACGCCGACGCCGACGAGGAACTCGCGGGTCTCGAAGAGGATCATGCTGAGGAGTTGGCAGGGATCGAAGCCGACGCCGTCGAGGACTCCGAGGAAGGAACCGAAGAAGACGACGACAGCGCCACGGATCTCGACGACTACGAGGCCGCGGTTGCCGACGCAACGGCGGATCGAGACGAGGCACTCGAGGAGATCGCCGCTGAGCGTGCCGCGGTCGAAGCCGAATGGGCAGAGGCACTCGCCGATGCGAAGGTCGACTACGACGAGGCCATGGCCGATGTCGCCGCCGAGCGTGCGGCCGTCGATGCCGAGTACGAGGCGGAAGTTGCCGGAGTCGACGAAGACTTCGAGGCCGAGATGCGTGGCCTCGAGCGGGAATGGCGCCAGGCCGATCCATCGGACCGCCGTGAGATCGAGCGTGAGATGGCGGCCCTCCAGCGTGAGTACGACGCCGCCATCGCCGGGATCGACGCCGACTTCGCCGAAGCGTATGCCGAACTCGACGAAGAGGAAGCCGGCATCTGGGCCGACTTCGCCGAGGAGCGCGCCGGGATCGACGAGGACTACCTCGCCGAGCTCGCCGGACTCGACGAAGAAGCTGCCGCCGTCCAGGCCGAATACCTCGAGGAGCTCGCCGGGATCGACGCCGACGCCTCCGAGGAGGCCGAGGAGTCCGAGGAGCCCGAAGCGGTCGACCCCGACGACGACGAGTCGGCGACCGAGTACGACGACGAGATGGCCGAAGCCGTCGCCGAGTACGAGGCCGAGAAGACCCGAATCATGGAAGAGCGTGGCGAAGCGCTTGACGAAGCCAAGGCAGACTGGGAGGCCGAGCGGCAAGCCATCCTCGACGAATACGAGGCGGCAGTGGCAGAACTGACCACCCCGTAGCGCAGATCAGAACAACTCGAGGGGCGGGCCGTCT
>JASJAX010000119.1 GCA_030066755.1 Acidimicrobiia bacterium | reverse complement strand
CGACTGGCACATCGGCAAGCGGCTGGGTCGCTACGACCGGATCGACGAGTACCGAGACGTCATCGACGAGGTGGTGGCGATCGCGGCAGCCGAGGAGGTCGACCTCGTCCTGCACTCCGGGGATCTCTTCGATCGGCCCGTGCCGCCGATCGAGGCACTCAACGTGGCGTTCCGCGGACTCGTCGCGCTCACCGATGGGGGGCGCCGGCCCGTCGTGGTGATCGCCGGGAACCACGACTCACCGCCCTTCTTCGAGGCGCTTGCGCCGTTCCTGCGGAGTCAGAACATCCACTTGGTCGGCGAAATCAAGCGGCCCGACGATGGGGGAGTGCTCGACCTGGAGACGGCTGGTGGCCGCGCCGTCATCTCGTGTTTTCCGTTCCTGCGGGAGGGACGGGCGTTCAACGTCTGGGAACCAGCCGCTGAGCACTACAAGCACTACGCCGATCGTCTGCGCGCCATCTCGGAGGCATATGCCGGGCACGCGGACGATCTCGCCGGAACGGATGCGGTGACGTTCCTCGTCTCCCACTTCCTGGTCGGCGGCTCCAAGGTGCACGGTCATGGTGCCCCTCGAGGCGAACGGGAGCTGCACATGGGCGAGGCATATGCTGCAACTGCTGAAGCCATTCCGCCGGGCCCCCAGTACGTGGCGCTCGGTCACATTCACGCCCCGCAACGGGTTCCGGGAGCGCGCGTTCCCGCTGAATACGCCGGATCGCTGCTCGAGCTCGACTTCGGCGAGGCGGGAGAGCAGAAGCGAGTCGTGGTGGTGGAGGTCGAACCCGGCCTCCCTGCGTCGCTGCGATCTGTGGAGCTGCGGCGCGGTCGCCGGTTGGTACGAGCTCGCGGCGAATGGGCCGAACTCCTCGGTCGCGACGACCTGCGTGAGGCATATCTCGACCTGACGGTCGAAACGGCGGGGCCCGATCCCGGTCTGGCCGATCGGGCGCGTGAGGAGTTCGATTTCCTCGTGAAGGTCCATGCCGACTACCCACGCGCCGAAGTGGAGCGGCCGACGCTCGACGCGTTGACCCTGGACGAACGCTATGCCGAATACCTGCTCGCTCGCGATGGCGTCGCTCCGGACGAGTCACTGCTCGAGACGTTCCGCTCGGTCATGGAAGAGGTCGGGTATGCGTCCGCTTGAGCTGCGGCTTCGCAACTTCCGGTCCTACTTCGGTGACGAGACCACGTTCAGCTTTCGAGACCGGTCATTGGTCGGGATCGTCGGCCCCATCGGATCCGGCAAGAGCTCGATCCTCGATGCGATCGCGTTCGCCCTCTACGGCAAGACCCCCACGGTGGCCGCGGCCACAAAGGGTCTGATCCACCAGCGAGCCGCCGAGGCAGCCGTCGCGTTGCGATTCGAGGTCGAGGACGAAATCTGGGAAGCGGTCCGGATGCTGCGGGTCAAGGGCCAGAGCCAGCACGCGCTCTACCGTCTCGAGAGCGACGTCGATGGTGCCGAGCCGGTCGAACGCATCACGATGGAAGCCGACGTGAACACCAAGATCGTTGAGCTACTCGGTCTCGAGTTCGATGCGTTCGGTCGATCAGTACTGCTCGCACAAGGACGCTTCGCTGAGTTCCTGCGGGCACGCCCGGTGGAACGCGACAAGGTCCTCAAGGGCGTGTTCGGCCATGATCGGATCGATGCGATGCGAGAGACCGCCAAACGGCGAGGCGCCGAGTTCGCCGTCGAACTGGAGAAGCTGGCCATCCGGGTTGAGCAGCTGGAACGGATCGCTACCCGCCTCGAACAACGCCGAGAACAGCGCAAGGTGCTCGACACTCGGGTCGAGGATCTCCGCAAACTCCAGCCCAAACTCGATGACCTCGACGAGCAGATTGCCGGCGACGAGCGTGTGGTCGACGTGTCGACGAAACGCCGGAGCGATCTTCGAGATCTTGCAGGGCGGATCCCTGATCCTTCGGTCACCAAGGAGCTGCTTGCCGACGCCTCGGGGGTCGCCGATCGACGCGCTGCGCTCGGAGTCGAGCTCGAAGCTGCACAGCGGACCTTGGCTGCGGCCGATGCGGACCTCGCCGAGGTCGAAGCGAGCGGCCTTGCGAAACGGGTGGAAAAAGCCGGGAAGCGCCTCAGCGTTGTTGCCGCCCTCGAGCGATCCGTGACCGATGCCGCCGGACGAGCCGACACGCTTGCCGAGCGGGTCGCTGCCCACACGGCTTCGGTTGTCGACGCTCGTGAGCGTCGAGATGCCACCGCAAAGGCAGACGTAGCTGCGGCGAGTGAGCTTGCCGATCGGGTGACTGCATTCGAGCAGTCCGAGACAACGTTGCTCGATCTTCGCCACGCCAACATGGCAACGACATTGCGTGCCGAGCTCCACGACGGAGACACGTGTCCCGTGTGTGCTCAGGAGGTGGACGATGTGCCGCCGGCCGGCAAGCCGAGCGACGTGCTAGAGGCTGAGCAGGCTGCCGACCTGGCCCGTTCGGCACGCGAGGTGGCCGAGAACCAGCGCGTCAAAGCGGCGGCGAATGCCCAAGGCGCAATCGAGTCACTGGCCGCACTCGAAAGCGAGGCCGAACGCCTCGGTGCCGAGCACGCACTGGCCGTGGCTGCTGTTGCAGAGGCAAGGGAAGAGGTCGCTGCGGGCCGGGCCGGGTTGGTCACGCTCCTCGGCGAGGGTGACCCGGCGGCGTTGCTGGATGGACACAAGACCGACCTCGAGCGGAGGCGAACCAACGCAGAGCTTGCACGCAAGACGCTCGAACGGGTCCGCAGCGAACACGATGCGGTGATCCGCGACCAACAGGAGACCGCGAAACGCCTGACGATGCTGCGGGTCGACCTGGCCGATCTCGCAGCGCGGCTCGACACCGACGTCGTCACCGGCGACGATTCCCCGGAATCACTGGAGCACGCGCTTGCGTCCCTTCGCGAGGCGTGGACCTTGGTGACCCACGAGCTCGAGACCGAGATCACCGCTGCATCGGAGCGCATTGCACGGGGTCGGACCGAGCGGTCGGCGCTCTTCGCAGAGTTCGGCATTGAGGGCGAGTTCGCCGGCGTGTTGGCCAATGCGGTTGCCGAAGCGGAGTTCCTCGCCAAGGGCATCGCCGAAGACCAGGCCGAACTCGACTCGTCGGCATCACTCATCGAGCAACGCAACACGATTGAGGCGGCGCGCGCTCGCTACGAGCAGATTGCGTCGGACCTCACGGACTCGCGCTTCGTGCGATACCTCCTCGATGACGAACGCACTCGCCTTGCGGCGCTGGGCTCGGAACATTTCGAACGAATGTCATCCGGTCGGTACCGATTCAGCGAGGACGGGAAGTTCGAGATCATCGACCTCACCGCCGCAGAGGCCGTGCGGAAGGCCGACAGCCTCTCCGGTGGGGAGACCTTCCTGGCGTCGCTGGCCCTTGCCTTGGCGTTGGCGGAGATGGTGTCGCGCACTGGGGGCAGGCTCGACGCGTTCTTCCTGGACGAGGGCTTCGGCAGCCTGGATCCGGAGCACCTCGATCTCGCGATGGAAGGCATCGAGGCGTTGGTGGCAGACGGGAGTGACCGGCTCGTCGTCGTGGTGAGTCACGTGCCGGAGTTGCAGGCTCGACTGGAAGACCTCATCGTGCTCGACCGCCATCCCGCTACCGGAGACACGCGGGTGATGTCGGCCTAGAGCGTTCGCTGCGTGGCCGTCAGTTCAGCAGGAGTTGCTCGACGCGACGGGCGCTGATCGTGATCCCGACGACCACCATGGCCAGCAAGACACCGATGTGGACGAGCAGGCTCCAGTCGAACGTTCCGAGGGTGAATGCGCGGAGCATGTCCACCGCGTGATAGAGCGGGGAGAACCGGGCCACGGTTTGCAGCCACTCGGGATACACGCTGAGCGGATAGAACGTCGCCGAGAACAGGAACATGGGCATCGTCACGAGCGTGATGAGATCGAAGTCCTGCCACGAGCGCATGAATGTGGTTGCCGCCATGCCAATCGCACCGAACGCAAGACCGATCAGCATGGCACCGGGGAAGGCGAGGATCCCCCAGGGTGACTCGAGCAATCCCATCACCAACATCACGAGGACGAAGGCCGCGGCATACATCGCGCCGCGCATCTGCGACCACGTGATCTCACCGATGGCGACGTCGCGCGGGCTCACGGGTGTGGCCAGGACACCGTCGTAGATCTTGGCGTACCGCAGTTTGAAGAAGATCCCGAACGCTTCGAAGACTGGACCGTTCATGGCCGACGAGGCCAACAGTGCGGGCGCGACGTACGTCGCGTACGGGACGAGATCACCGCTGACGAGCTCGATGTCGCCGACCAGTTCGCCCAGACCGATCGTGATGGAGAAGAGGTAGAAGAGCGGTTCGAAGAACCCGGACAGCAACACCGTCCACGCATGGCGGTAAACCATGAGGTTCCGTTCGACCATGCGCATCGATCGACCCGAGATCCGAAGCGGGACGACGCGAGGCCGCAGCGTGCCGACCGTCATGTGATGAGCCGATCGCCGAGTTTGCGGATGCCGACCACGAGTCCGACTGCGATCACGGCGGCGAGGTAACCGAGGTGAACCCACGCACTCCACTGGGGGCTGGAGCCGAGCGCAGCGGCGCGAGTGAGTTCGACTCCGTTCCAGAGCGGCGTGATGTAGGCGACGGGCTGCAGCCACCCGGGGAGCTGCGTGATCGGGAAGAACGTCCCGGAGAACAGGAACATCGGCACGATCCCAAAGCGAAACAGGTTCACGAGTCCCGTGTCGCGCTCGAGGAACGACGTGAAGGCGAACACCGGGGCCGCAAAGGCGAGGCCGGTGAGGGTGGCGGCGGCGGCGGCGATCAGGGCCGGGCCGAGGGTCATTGCTCCGAAGAGCGTCGCGATGAACCCGAAGACAACGGTCACGAACGCCATCCGCAACGTGACGAACGCAACGTGCCCGATCACGATGTCGGCGACACCCACGGGTGTGGCCAGGGCCGCGTGGTACGTCCGGTACCACTTGATACCAATCATGACCGGCCACGAACTGTCGCCCGCCGCCGACTGCATCGCTGTTGCCGCCATGAGGCCGGGCGCTAGGTACGCCAAGTAGGAAACGCCGTCGATCGCGGCGCCTCGAGTTCCGCTGTCGACCAGGGAACCCAGCCCGAGTCCCATGGCTGCGAGGAACATCACCGGGTTGAGGAACGACGAGATCACGGAGGCGCGCCACGTGTGGCGGTAGGTCCGGGCACGGGACTCGAAGTAGGCGAACGTCGTACGGGCCGTCATCGAGCTCAATCCACCAGTGTGCGGCCGGTCAGCCGGAGGAACACGTCTTCGAGGCTGCTGCGCCGAGCCACGATGGTTTCGGGCATCAGGCCACGATGGTGCACTCCGGCCGTCGCGGCGTCGGCGTCGTTGGTGTACATCAGGATTCGGTCGGGCAGCTCTTCGATGCGATCCGCCAGTCCCTCGAGCCGTTCGATGGCGTGCTCCTGCTCTCCAACCGCGAACCGCAGTTCGACCACCTCGCGGGGGCTGTAGTGCTCGATCAGATCTCGCGGTGACCCCTCGGCGACGATCTTCCCCTTGTCCATGACGACGAGCCGATCACACAGTTGCTCGGCTTCGTCCATGTAGTGCGTCGTGATGATGAGGGTCACCCCCTCCTGTTTGAGCCGGTACAACCGATCCCAGAGCAGATGACGGGCTTGCGGATCCAGGCCGGTGGTGGGCTCGTCGAGGACGATGACGTCGGGTCGATTGATGAGCGCTCGAGCGATCGTCAACCGCCGTTTCATCCCGCCGGACAGTGCTTCGACCTTGCTCGCTGCGCGATGCTCCAGTTGGGCGAACTCGAGGAGATCGGGGAGCCGCTCCTTGATCTCTGCCCGGGAGAGATCGAAGTAGCGGCCGTAGATGATGAGGTTCTCCGTGACCGGGAGCTCCGTGTCGAGGTTGTCCTCTTGGGGGACGACTCCAAGCCGCGCCCGAATCGCTGGTCCATCGACGCGAGGGTCCATCCCGAGCACGGTGAGCTCTCCATCGGTGACGGGAGAAACTGCCCCGATCATCCGCATGGTCGAACTCTTGCCGGCGCCGTTGGGGCCGAGGAATCCGAAAGCTTCACCGTGACGGACCTCGAAGTCGATCGCGTCGACTGCGGTGAAGTCGTCGAAACGTTTCGTCAGGCTGGATGCGGAGACAATGAGGTCGGGGTCGGCCATGGCCCGGCAACACTACCGGACCGCTCTGACACGCAACGACGGTCAGGGTCGTGGACCGAACGACGGGTAGGGCGTCCCGCGTTCGTAGGCCCCCATGTCCGGCTTGCCCTTCAACGTGAAGGCGTCGTTGAGGTTCCACAGGACGGTGCCGTCGTTGACGCCGGGAGCGCCGGCGCGGAGTCGGAGACCAGGGCTTGGCGTTGCGGCGACGTCCCAACCGGCCGGCAACATGGCGTCGATCAGGTCGTCGATGTCGATCTCGACGCCGTTCGGCTCAACACCGTCCGGTAGGTCACCGATGCGGTCGTACCGCACGTTGTCCCACTTGAACCAGGGAGCGGTGGGTCCGCCGATGTCCAGGGTCGTTCCCCACGCGTTGAAGTCGAAGTCACGAAACCCCTCGTCGGCGATGGTGGTCATCTCGAATGCGTACCGCGTTCCGATGAACACGTTGTTGCGGAACGTGGCGTTTCTCCACATGGCTCCGTTGTCGCCATGCCCGTTGCCGTGTTTCACGCCGGTGTTGTGCGCAACGATGAAGCCCGTCGTGTGGTTGTGCATCTTGATCGGCACGCTCTCGAGGTTGAGAAACTCGTTGCGGAAGATGTAGGCGGGCCCACCGCGGATCGGCTGCACGCTGACGCCCATCCGCGCGTTCAGCACACGGTTGCGCCACACGCGCACGTTCGCCTGGTTGTAGTCGATCTCGATGCCATCGTCGACGCAGTACGACACGTCGTTCCCGTAGACGTCGTTGGCATAGCTCGGCCCGGTGAACGGCTGGACCGAGATGCAGTCGCCGAAGTACTGGACCTGGTTGTAGCACACGACGTTCCCGGTACCTCGGAGGTCGATGCCGCGTTCACCGGGGATGCCGCTGCCGGGCCATCCAGTCCGGCCGGTGATGGTGCTGTCGCACACCGTCTGGTTGTACTCGAGTCCGTCGCCGCGCCGATTCACGATCCCGTCGTCGACGTCGGCGATCTCGAGGTGTTGCAGCAGGACGTTGTTGGTGTGCTGCAGGTCAACACCCCAGTGTCCGTCGCGCAGCGTCAACCCGTCGACGATCACGTGGCTGAGCGTCTGGTTGAACTCGCCGAGCGTGATGATCCCGCGATCCGTGCCAGAACCATCGATGGTGGCGCTGCCGTCGGCGGGTCCGAGGAAGGCGATCGGGGAGCCGGGTGTCCCGCTGGTCAGCATCTGGAATGGGTCGTACGTGCCCGGCGCAATGTGGAAGATGTCACCCGGCTGTGCCGCATCGGCGGCGGCTTGGAGCCCGCCGAACGGGTTCTCCGCCGTTCCAGATCCTCCGCCGGCCCCCGGCTCGACGTAGCGATCGGTCCCACCGGGCGACGGTGCCAGCATCTGGCGGGTCTGTACGGTCACGGTCTTCGTGCGGGCTCCACCGTCGGGGTCGGTGATGGTCGCTCGCAGATCCACGGCGGCTCCGGGACCGACGAAGAGCGCACTGGCGCCCCATGAGTCGAGTCCGAGCGGTCCGTCGTGGACGAAGATCGATGGATGGGCTCGGACCGCCGGGGCTCCCGGCTGCCACCGAGACGAGCCGGAGGGCCGGAACTCGAGCACCATCCGGCTGTCGAGGTCGCGATCGTTGCGGACCTCCCACAGGAAGCTCACGTGCTCGAACGTCGTATCGGTGTGGGTCGCAGCGGTGCGAATCGCATCCTTCGATGTCGGCGCGCTCGTCGAGCACCCGGCCGTTGTCTCTGCGGTGCGACACCAGTCGCGGCCGCCCCCGCCGCGGACATCGTCGGTTCCATTGTCGCCCAGCATCGTGTCGGTGCCGGGTCCGCCGCGGATGGTGTCGTTGCCGGCATTGCCGAAGAGGGTGTCGTTGCCGCTGTGGCCGCGGATGGTGTCGCTCCCGCCACCGCCGCGCACGATGTCCGACCCGGAGTCGCCGTGGAGCACGTCGCTGCCCGGGCCACCGTCGATGTGATCGTCACCCGCGCTGCCGCAGATCGTGTCGTTCCCGCCGAGCCCGTAGATGAAGTCGTCGCCACCCTTGCCGTCGATGACGTCGGCCTTCGAGGTGCCGTAGAGCACGTCCGGTCCCGACGTGCCCCGAATCGTGACGGTCTTGCCGTTGCACGTTCCTGCTGGGGCCGCCACGGCCTGCACGGGGAGCAGCGGAACCAGGATCACCAACGCGGCGAGGATCTGCCGCAGTCGTTGTTGTCGCACCATGACGGAGAGTATTACAGACACCACGCAGTGTGACTAGGGGTGGTGAGCTGCATCGGAGAGCTGGGGTTAGCATCGGAACATGGGGCCGCTGCACGGAATCCGAGTGATCGAGCTGGCGGGCATCGGACCGGCACCCTTTGCCGCCATGTTGCTGGGCGATTTGGGAGCGGACGTGATCCGGGTCGACCGGGTCGGTTCCGCCTCGGTCCTCCCGGCCGGGCTCGGCGCCGTCTCCGGGAGGAATCGTCGCTCGATTGCCGTCGACATGAAACACGACGACGGACGCGAGATCGTCCTGCGGTTGGCCGACGATGCGGACGTGCTCATCGAAGGGTTTCGTCCGGGCGTCGCCGAGCGTCTTGGAATCGGCCCCGACACGGTCACCGCCCGCAATCCCCGGATCGTGTACGGCCGGATGACGGGATGGGGCCAGAGCGGGCCCCGGGCCCAGGAGGCAGGTCACGACATCAACTACATCGCGCTCACCGGCGCGCTGCACTCGATCGGGCGACGTGGGGAGCGGCCGGTGCCGCCGTTGAACCTCGTCGGTGACTACGGCGGAGGTGCGCTCTACCTCGTCGTCGG
>JASJAX010000118.1 GCA_030066755.1 Acidimicrobiia bacterium | reverse complement strand
CGCCGATGTCGAGTGGAGCCCGGATGGGCGCGGTCGGGCCGTGGACATCGCCCCCGACGGCGGCTTGGTCGTGGAGACCCCCGGCGGGGTGGTGATCCTGCGGTCCGGTGAGGTGCGGATGGTTCGCCCGACTACGCTCGGCCCGGCAACGTTGGACCCGATGGACGGCAACGAGCGAGGAGTGGAACCGGTGTGAGTGTGCTGAAAGGTGAAGGGAAGGTCCCGATCCTCTTTGGTTCGAGCAGCATCGCGGTCGGAACCCTGACGCACCGTGGCTACCTCGCCCGACCCGACCTCACCGGTGAGTGGCCGACGATCGTGATTGCTCCGTCCGAATGGGGAGTGACGTCGGCCATGAAGGACATCTGCCGAAGGTTGGCCCGGCACGGCTTCGCAGTCGTTGCGGTCGACCTCTACCGAGGTGCGCCTCCCAGCCGGGACGCCGAGACCGAGGACGCCGCGGAGTCCGCCCGGGGTGTCCCGGCATCTCGCGCTGCAAACGATCTCGACGCCGTCGTCGAGTTCATCACGAACCCAGCCGGCTTCTGGTCGAATGCCGAAGCAGGATTCGGCGTCCTGTCGTTTGGTGAGGGCGGGCGGTTTGCCGTCCCGTTCGCGGCTCGGCACGCGGGGAGTGCGCTGGCGCTCGTGAGTACCCGGCTTCGGGCCCCGGAACCCGAACGCGACCTCGATGGGAACGAGTTGCCGGTGCCGGATTACCCGCTGACTTCGATCGGTTCGGTGGTTGGGCCGATCTTCGGCGCGTCCGGTCGCGACGACGAGACCGTGCCGCTCGACGATGTCATGGATCTTCGCCGGCTGGCTCCCCACGCCGAGTGGGCGGTGTACGACGGCGTCGGCGAGCATTTCACCGACGACTACACCGAGGGATATGACGACGAGGCATCACGCGACGTCCTCGATCGCCTGGTGAGCTTCTTCGAGAAGCATTTGCCGGGGGGGTAGTCGGCGGCTGGCCGAGCCCGTCTCGGTCGGATCACGTCGCAGGTCTCACGTCCCAGGTCTCAAGTAGGAGCGCGCCACCGGTGCGGGGTTGCGTTTGATCGGGCACGATCTGGCTACTGGCTACTGGCTACTGGCTACTGGCTAACGGCCGGGCTTGCGGCCTCTTGCGGCGGAGCCGCGGCGGGTCTTGATACGGCTGCGCACACGCCGCGATTCCTGCCAGGCGGCGATGGTCTCACCGAGTGCGGAGCGGCGGAACTTGCGGCCCATCGACGAGTGGCGGGCTCGTTGCCGCACGCTGGGGCGGCGCTGAGCCTTCGGCTTCTTCGTTTCCGACCTCAGGGCGGCCCGCTGCTTGATGCTCGGCGAGGCCTTGGGAGTTGCCTTGGCCGGCTTGACCTTTGGCGCTTTGGCTCGGCGCCGTTTCGTGGCGCTCTTGTCGGTCGGTGGCGCAGGAACGACCGCCGCGGATGCTCCTCCCGGCTCGAGTGCCTCGGCGGTGACGACCGGTTCATCGGCGATGGGCGCCGTCTCGGTCGGCGACGGGGCCTCGGCTGCGTCGTCTGAGGTCGCCGTCTCGGGCTCGCCGACCCGAGCTGCCGCAGCCGATGCGGTCGCCGCCGCAGCAGCTTGGACTCGCGTCGACGGTGCCGGCTTCTTCGGTCGCGGCGCCGGCCGGCCGGACTTCTTGCGGTCCTTCTGGTCCCGCTTGCGGGCCGCCGCAAGTGCCCCCGAAGTTGCCCCGATCGGACCCATCGACGGGGCGAAGCGACGGTAGGCGAAGAATCCGCCGAGAATCAGGAGAAGCCCACCGGCGCCGCCGGCGATCGGCAAGACCGGGAAGCCCCCTCCGGAACCCCCTGCCGGAGGTGCGGCGACGACCGCCTCGGTGGTTGTGGTCGCCGCTTCAGTCGTCGGTGCCACGGTGGCGGGCGCTGCCGTGGTTGTGGCAGCGGTGGTTGTCGGCGCCACGGTTGTGGTCGTCGTTTCGGGGACCGTCGTGGTGGTCTCCGGAACCGTCGTCGTGGTCGGCGGGAGCGTTGTGGTGGTGGTCGTCGTCGTGGTTGTCGTGGTTGTCGGCGGACGGGTCGTGGTGGTCGTCGTTGTGGTCGTGGTGGTCGTCGTTGTGGTCGTGGTCGTCGTGGGGTTGACCGTAACGACGACGGTGCACGAATCGACCGGACCTCCCGCAGACTCCTCGGTGATGGTCACGGATCCATTGGACGCTTGATCAATCGGCGCAGAAACGGTCAGCGTCTGCGACCACGGTGTATCCGCGGCACCCGCCCATTGCCCCGGTGAGACGGAGACGCCACCCGAGGCGCTCGCCGAGATGATCACAACCTCGTTGTGCTGGCCGCTGACCGTGACGGAGTTCGATCCACCCGCATCGACGGTCACACCCGGGCACGACGTGATGTTCGCATTGACTGGGGTTGCCCATGCCAGGAGGGGCAACAGGATCGCAACGAGCAGCAACCCGAGGCCAACCGCAAGGAGGCCGGGGCTGGGACGAGAGCGATGGGACGTGAACGAACGCACCGTGTGGTCACCGATCGTGTCCGACAATGACGGGCCTTAGGTTATTACCGGTCGGTGACTGCGTCGACATGAGGGTTTTGGCGGCACCGCCTGTGGAGACGGGCGTCACCCTCCGCGTCGAAGCACCACGGTCACCATGGTCGCCTTGCCGCCGTTGGCATCGGCCGTTGCCGTGTAGCCACCGTACGTGCCCGGGGCAACCGGACCGAGGTCACCGAGGAGGGCCGTGACCCGACCGCCGCCGCCCAACGCCACCTGTTCGCGCTCGATGATCGCCGACGGTGCGGACCACGACGTCGTTCCGGATGTCTTGTCGGCCCAATACGAAACGATCCAAGCCCCATCGAGCGCCGTGCCGACAGAGGGAGTGACGTGAGCCGAGGTGTTGCCCGTTTCAGCCGACGAGACGAAGTCGGCGATAGGGTCCGCGGCATCGGCCCCGCTGTAGGCAACGATCATGACGGCGGTCTTCCGCCATGCGCTGAGGCTCAGCGAGACGGCCGCACCTGCGTCCCCGACAGCGGCGACCCGAACGAACACCTGTGTTTCCATCGACTGGTCGACCTGCGTACCGAGATGGCTCCATCCTCCTGGAACGGTCAACGTCTGATTGCTGTTGTTCATCGTCACGAACATCAGCAGTGCGTCGCCGGGCTGCACTGCCGCCGGAATCGTGGTGTTCACGGTGTTGACGTTGCCGGTGAACGATGTCAGGCCTCGGAAATCGATCGGCGTTCCGGCCGGTGGGTCAGTGGTGGTGACGGTGTTGGAGGTCGAGTGGGTCTCGCCGTCGTCGTCGGTGACGGTGAGTTCGACGGTGAAGGTGTCGGCGGTGGCGTAGGTGTGGTTCGGGGTGGCGCCGGTGCCGGTGGAGCCGTCGCCGAAGTCCCAGTTCCAGGCGACGATGGTGCCGTCGGGGTCGCTGCTGCCGGTTCCGTCGAACGAGCAGCCGAGGAACGTGCATGACGACGTGAACGCCGCCGTCGGCGCCTGGTTGGCCGGCGGCGGGCCGGACGGAGCAAGCGCCACCGTCCACATCGTCGCCTTCTCACCGTCGTCATCGGAGGTCGCCGTCAAACCTCCATGGGTTCCCGCCGAGACCTCGAAGCCTCCATCGGTCAAGAGCGCAGTGATGCGGCCCCCACCCGTCCCGTAGCCCCCGTGGCGGACGACTTCGCCGGCCGGAGCGGTCCACGAGGTAGCGCCGCTGGTCTTGTTCCCCCAGTACGACACGATCCGCGAGCCGTCGACGGCGACGCCAATGGTCGGCGTGGTGTGACCGAAGCGGACGACGGTCTCTCCATCCGCGGCGAAGGCCGCAATCGGGTCACTCGCGTTCGTCCCCGTGTAGGCCGCAATCACGGCATCGATCTTCTGGCGGTCGGTCATCGATACCGTGACCAAACTGCCCGGATCGGTCGGTTGCGTGACCCGGTACCACGCGCTGGTCGTCATCGACGACGAAACGACGGTGTCGAGCGGCGTCCAGCCGGCCGGTGCGGAGATCGTCATGTCATTGCCGTTTGCCGACGCAAACAGGAGGAGAGTGTCACCGATCGAGGCGCCATTCGGTACGGCAACATCGATGGCGGTCACATTGCCGGCCGCCGATGCGGCACCGACGAACTCGATGCCGCTGCCAGGCTGGTCGGTGACCGTCACGAGGTGTCCCACCGTGTCGGTTCGGCCGTCGTTGTCGGTCACGGTGAGATCGACGTCGTAGCTCCCCGGGCCGGGGAACGTGTGCGATGGCGCGGCCCCGGAAGCCGATCCGCCTCCTTCGAACGTCCAGTTCCAGTTCGTGATGAACCCGTCGGGGTCAATCGACCCGGTGCCGTCGAAGTCGCAAGCCAGCAGGGCGCAACTCCACGTGAACGCTGCCGTCGGGTCGATCGGACCGATCGGGCCGGTTTCCTCGAACATGGCGAAGTGCGGCTGAGTGAGTCCGCCTGCGATCGTGAAGTCACCACCGACGAACAGACGGTTGGCGTCGTAGGTCAACGAGAAGACGCCCCAACCGCTGTTCGTTCCCGGGTTCCAGTCGAGCACGGACCCGGTGAGCGGGTCCATCGCCATCAGACGCTCACGGGTGATGCCCTGGGTCCACACGAAGTGTCCACCCCAGTACACCGCATCGGGTGCGACTGCCACAGCCTGGAAGTCGCCGTCTGAACTCCGGCTCCACACCGGGGCGCCGCCCGCCGAAGCGGAGTACGCCGTCGCGAGGTTGCCTCCGTCGGCCTGCGGGCCACCGACGGCTGCGTAGACAAGGGCGCCGTTACCGGCAACATCGATATCGATCACGCGGTGCGGGGTGTTCGTCGACCAACCGGTGACGGAGCCAGAGGACGTCGAGACCGCGGCGAGGTGGGGACGGCGTTGACCGCCGACGAAGTCGAACCCGCCCCCGATGTAGAGGGTTGCACCGTTGGGGGAGAGAGCCGTGGCCGTGACCGACGATGCGGGCGACGGATCCCAACTTGCGTCCACCGAACCCGTGGCACGGTTCACCGCCGCAAGCCGGGAGATGCCGCTGCCGCCGATGTTGCCGAATGCTCCGCCCACATAGACGGTGGAGTCCGTCACCTCGAGGTCGCGCACTTCGCCGGACGCACCGGGGTTCCATCCCGTCACGTTGCCGCCGACGGTGACCGCGGCGACGCGGTTGCGCGTCTGACCGTCGACGCGGGTGAACGAGCCGCCGATGTACAGCGTCGTGCCGTCGGGCGAAGGCTCGATCTCGAGAACGGGGCCGTTCGTGTCGGGGTTCCAGCCCGTCACCTGTCCGGTGTTGATGTTGATCGCCGCGAGGTTGTCACGCGACGCCCCGCCGACGCTGGAGAAGTTGCCGGCGAGGTAGGCGACATTGCCGACAACGGCGACGTCGTTGACCCGACCGAACTCACCGAGACCGTGATCGGGGCTGTCCGTCGGGGTTGGTGTTTCGTCGACGAGCCCGAACGCAACAGCCGGGAGCAGGAGGGCAAACGTGAAGGCCAGGCCGACGACGCGGCGCCGTAGCCGGTTGCGTGGCGCAGACGCGTGACGGTCGCCTCTCTCCGTGTGCGGCATGCGCGTGTCCCCCTTGCCCATGGTGTGCGCCGATGTCGCTTGGGGAAGCGTAGTCGCCTGGCCCTGGGAAACGTTGGATGGGTCAGTGCGGCGTCACAGCTCGTGCCGAAGTGTCTGCAGGGCCAGGATGACCTCGTCGTGCTGCTGCGAGAGCAGCTCGTCGGTGCCGGCGAGCGCGTTCTCGGCGTATCTCACGGCGAGATCGATGAGGTAGAGGCGCACCAGCGGTCCGGCGTGGTCCGGCGGCATGCCGGCGTCGCCGAGCGCTCGGCGGGCAGCGCTGATGCCATCCGCCACTGCCTGGACGAGCGGGAGCCCCGTGCGAAACCAGGCTCGCTGCGTGTGATAGTGGACGACGTCGAGCGGAAACGGGACCTCGGTCACGGCCCGCTCCCAGTCCCATACGTACAGGCGGCGGTCCGTCGCAACCATGTTCCATGGGGTCCAGTCGCCGTGGCCGCCGGCGAACCGCACCGGTGCACCGTCGAGGCTCTCGGCGACGAGCTGTGCCTGGCCGGCGAGTTCGGTTCCGGTCGGCTCGAGTCGCCCGATGCGCTCATGGAGGCGCACCCAGTACTCGTCCTCGGGGAGCGGCCCGCTTCGCTCAGTGCGGAGGGTCTGCAGCTCGGCGATTTCGACTGGTGTGGGATCGCGCATCAGGACCGTCTCTCCGGGACCGGGAGCGAGGGCGCCCACGACGAGCAGATCGAGGTCGCGGAACGGTCCGCAGTGAATGACGTTCGGCAATTGCAGCCGCTCCAGGCGGCTCCGGTCCACCGAACCGAGGATGTTTGCCTCTTGAGCGACCAACGTGCGGGTGAGGCCATTCCATCCGACCTTGGCGAACGCCACTGTGTCGCCGGCAGCGTTCATGACCTGGATGACGGGCTTGCGGTTGGGTCGTGGTGGGCCGATCGTCACGGCGAGTTCGATGTGGTCCAGGCCGACCACATCCGCCAGATGCGCCTCGAGCGAACCCTCGGCGCCTGCCGTGGACACGAAGCGGTGACGGAGCATCGGCAAAAGCATTCCGCTACGGGCCGACGTGGCCAGGAGCCGTCGGATGCCGCGACGCAGGGTCGACTCGTCGCTTGTGACTCGGTCCAGTGCTGTCGCCGCAGCCCGGCGCGAACCCAGCGGGAGCACGAGGCGGGGTCGATCGCCGCGGCTCACGACCGCGTAGCGCGCCACCGGTTCACCGGTCGCAACCGGCCAAAGGAGATCGCGCAGCCACAGGAATGCCGGTTGGCTCAGCGGGGGCGTGCCGGACATCCCGAGCTTCAGGATCCCCAGCCGAACGATCGGCCGACGAACGTTTCGAGCCGCGCATTCGGTTCGGCGAACAGCTCATTGAGCCGAGACCGCACGGTCGGATCGATCGGATCCTTGTAGACGTTGGCGTTTTGGGCGGAGAAGCCGTCGGGGAGGAACGGCGGAAGCCCCAAAAAAGCCAACACGCTGGCATACGTGCCGGCAGGGTCGCGGAACATCTCCTCGCTGCTGATCACGAGGATCTGATCCCTCGGGATGTGCTTGGTCATGTTCTCGAGCTGATCGATATAGCGCCCGCGCGCCACGTAGGAGTGATGCTGATGCTCGAAACTGACGTACTGCGGATCCTGACGGAGCCGGGCATCTTCTCCGGCGAGCCGCAACTCCTCCATCTCGAGCGCCTGCTCGAACGTCTCGTCTTCGAACCCGCGTCGGACTTCGTGCAGATAATGGGAGTACGCCCGTCCCACCGGATCGCGGACGAGGACGATGATCTTCGCAGCGGGAACCGCCTCGGCGATTCGCCGTGGAATGTCAGGGTGGAACATGTAGTACGGACTTGCCTCGCCGGTGAGGACCGAGCGGCCCTCGTCTGCTCTCCGTCGGCGCAGCTTCTCCATCGGGAAGTGTGACCGATACCAGGCCAGTCCCTTGTCGTAGTTCGTGTCGAAGTAGTGGATGCCTTTGAGCACGCCCGGCGGTACAACATCGGGGTGCTGGATGAGGTACTTCTGCAGCGAGGTTGTTCCGCACCGTTGGCCGCCGGCTATCAGATAATCGGGCAGCATTCGGCGTCCCGCCGAAGGCCGCCGAACTGCTTGTTGGACCCGCACCGATGCTTTCCAGAGGTTGGTGCGGACGCCCTTGGGGATGCGGTCGACGAGGCTGCCGAGCCGTCCACCCTTGATCATGACTTCCTCCGTTACCTGGCGGGACCGATCATATCCCGAGGTCATCTGCTCGTTTGCGGCATTCGCCGGTCGGTCATCGTGACTAGTCCTCGGGCACCCTGGGGAGCATCGGCCGGCCGGGCTTGCCTCAGATCGCGTCCCACGGTAGGTTCGACGCATTCCATCGCTGCCGGGACGCTCGTGCGCTGCGAGCTCCCACGCTTTCCCCCAGCGTTGTTGCGAGAGGAAGAGAGAGATGTCTCAAACACTCGGTCTGAGAGCATCTGCGCGTAACCGATTGATGGCATTCGTCGGCGTCTTCGCCCTGGCGATGTCACTCCTGATCGTGATTCCCGCCAGTCCCGTGCAGAGTGCGGTCCAGAAGCCAAGCGACATGCTGCCCGACTACGGCGCACTCGTGGGTGCGACGTCGTGGCCGCGCGACGGCGATTGGACGCAGGCAGGTGTGAAGCGGCGCTGGGAGTACATCGAGGACTTCGTCGGCCGCGACCTCGACGTGGGGCACTTCTACTACGACTGGGGCTCCAACATCATCTCGTGGCGCGAGACGTTCAACGTCGAGAACGGGCGGCTCTCGCTGGTGTCGTGGGCACCAACGCAGATCAGCAATGTCAACAGCGGCCAATGGGACAGCTACATCCGGGAACAAGCGGACTTGGTCAAGTCGTTCGACGGCCCGATCCTGATTCGGTGGGCGTGGGAGATGGACGGCAACTATCGGGCATCGATGATGGAGAGCCCGTCGAGGTTCATTCAAGCCTGGCGCCGTATCGTCCAGATCTTCCGTGACCGCAACGTCACCAACGCGGAGTTTGCCTGGTGCCCGAATGCGTGGGCGTTTGACATCAACGAAGGCGCCGACTGGTACCCGGGCGATGCGTGGGTCGATTGGATCTGCGCCGACGGATACAACTGGAACCCAGGCCGGGCCGGTGATCCCTGGATCTCCCTGGGTGAGATCTTCGAAGCGTTCCACGACTGGGCCGCGCCGCGCGGCAAGCCGATCATCATCGGGGAGTTCGCAGCACAAGAGCGCGCTCCAGGCGAGAAGGCCGCATGGATGCGCGAGATCCCGAGTGAGCTCGAGAACAAGCTGCCGGAAATCGACGCAGTCGTGTGGTTCGACACACCGGTCGACTATCAGTGGTGGCTCGACACCAGCCAGAGCTCTCTCGAAGCGTGGGCCGATGTTGTCAACGACCCGTACCTGAACAACGGCATGGTGTTCGG
>JASJAX010000117.1 GCA_030066755.1 Acidimicrobiia bacterium | reverse complement strand
GCATGATGAAGATCACCGCGGCAACCACCGAGAAGACCGCAGCGGCACCAAGGGCGATGCGATGCTCCCGGAACAGCTCGTGGTCTCGCTCGGGTCCGATACGCGAGGTCATGAACGCACTCCGAACTCTCGCTCGACGAGCTCGAGGACCGGGTCCGACGGACGGAAGGTGAAGGCTTGCCGGACGTCGTCGGCGATCTGATCGACGCCGGGTCCCTCTGCATCGAACTCGAACCGCACACAGCCGCCGTCGAACTCGTACCACCAGCTGCCCTCGTACTCCCCCTCTTCGTCCGGGCCCGCAAGTGTCTTGTCGATGTCCTCGTGGAGCGTGGTGCCCGCCTCATCGGGTTCGGTTGGGTACACCGTTGCGTCGGCGGCGATGTCGCAGGACGGACGGAGGTAGACGCGGAGGAACTCGTCGCCGAGACGATCCGAGGAGATCGCGATGGTGCTTCGGTTCCGTTCGACATCGATTCGTTCGACCTCCCAGCCGGGCCGGAGCCGCTCGACGCACGGGTAGAGCGTTGCATCCGGCACGGATTGCACCATGAGCGTGATGGCACCCGAGACCTCAGAGGCCTCGAGCGTGTCGGCAAACCGAGGGCACTCGGCCGAGAGGTTGAACTCGTGGCGGGCGCACGATGCGGCGAGCAATGCCGCTGCCGCAACAAAGAAGAGGAATCGACGGTTCACAGGAATCCCCCGCCGAAGAGATCGTCCACGACGATCAGGAGCAGTGCAACGACCAGCAAGACCCGCACGGTCGAGGTCACCCGGTTGGTGCTCCACCGCTGGATCGATATCGGCTCGCGCTCGGGCGTGATCTCATTCCAGAGCTCGACGAGATCTACGCCGTGGCGCTTTCGATAGGCGCGTAGTTCGCTGCGCAGCTGGGTGGGGATCGCAATGCTCGTCGAAGCGGCGAATGCCTCTGCGATGTCCTCGGGAACGAAGTACTGCTGCGCAATCCGGTAGACGATGCGAGGCTCGAGTCGGGTGGAGAGGATCAGGATCATGTTCGCCAAATCGACGGCCTGGCGCCACGGCGATGGCCGAATCGTTGCAAACGCATTGTCGATCAAATAGACGTCCCCATCGAGCACCATCACGTTGGACGGTTTGATGTCACGGTGGGCGATGCCGCAGATCCAGAGTTTGTGGACCGATTCGAGCGCCCGGTGGGCGATGGCCTCGGTGACCTCGACGTCGCCGATCTCCTGTGCGCCGTCGAGGAACGAGGTCACGATCACGTACTCTCGCTCGGCGGTGATCTCCACGAACCCGTACGGCTCGGCCGTGGCGAGACCCTCGTCACGCATGAACCGGAGCATGTAGTCCTCGTATTCGACGAGTCGCCGGACCGACGAGAACGGGACCTCATCCTCCAGTGCGCCGTAGAGGATGTTGCGGGCCATCTTGTACCAACGGTCGGAACGGAGGTGACTGCTCGCGTAGAGCTTGCCGAAGAGCTTGGTCGGTGGGTTCCCCTCGACCGTCATGAGCAGCGGAGTCGAGCCCGCCGAGCCCTCGAGTGCGAACGGCTCGATATCGAGCACCTCGAAGCCGAGCTGGTCACGGACCGCATGACGTATCGCGTCCTCACGACGTCCCGCGATCAGCAGGTGAGCCGAGTTCCCGCCCCCGTAGCGCACCGGGAACACGGTCTCGGGCGCATACAGGCGGAAGATCACAAACGGAACGGCGAACCCGATGAGGTAGCCAACGACCACATCCGTCGGGTGGTCGACGCCCAGATACATGCGAGATGTCCCAAGAAGCGCCGCCGCAAGGGACGAGCCATACAGCGCTCTGGTACGCCACACCCCGAGAGGGATGAGCGACAGGGCCGCTCCGACGAGTGACGCCGTCAGGGCAGCAATCGGGAGTGATGGATGCGCGAAGCCCTCCCAGTCTCCGATGATGTCGATCCCGAGGGGCCGGGAACGGCCGAGCACAGCAGCGATCGTGGTGACGATCCACTGCACCCCGATCACCGAGGCGAGGAACGCAATCAGGTGGCGCCACCGCTTGAATCCGACCAAAGCCCCGATGACCGCCCATCGAATCGGTCGATAGGTCCAGACGGAGCCCAAAGCGTGTCCGGCCTCCGCGAGTGCTGTCGCCGAAGCGGATCGGATCGACTCGAACCATTGCAGCACATCGAGATCTCGAGCAGTCCACCACAGACTCGTCTGCTCCCATACGTCGAGTGCGGCCCAGAGGGCGATGACGAGCAGTGCAGCCAATGCCCACGCACGTCCGCTGGCACGCAGCTCGCGTGGCAGCGGGTCGGGCGTGCCGCTGGGCCGCCGACGGCGCCCCATCACGGTGATCCCGCCAAACCGCATCCGCCGGCGAACGCTCACGTTCTCGAGGATCGGTTCATCAGGCATGCGCAGGTGCCCTCTCCATGCGCGTCAATCTACCGGCTTGCCGATCGGGGGCATCGGGAGCCGCTAGTCGAGGGCCAATCGAATCCGGCGGAACCCTCTGCCCTTGGACTCGATCTTGGCGATCCGGACGGATCCGACCTCAGCGGTCGATGCCACGTGGGTGCCGCCGTCCGCCTGACGGTCGAGCCCGACGATGTCGATCACCCTGACCTCGCGCAGTCCCGACGGCAACAGGTTCACCTTGGTGCGGATCAGACTCGGATCCTGGTCGGCTTCCTCCCTCGGCAGGAAACTCACCTCGACGGGGAGCGCTCGATCCAGCGCTTCGTTGAGTGCAGCTTCCAGGGGGAGCTTGTTCTCCGGATCCCAGTTGGGGAGTTCGAAGTCGAGGCGGCCCTCGCCGGGATTCATGTTCCCACCGGTGACTGGACTCTGGAACCGCTCCCAGACGACTCCACAGAGTGCGTGCATCGCCGTGTGGGTCCGCATCAATCGGTATCGTCGTTCCCAATCGACTTCGCCCCGGACTGCCGTCGATCGCGGCGGGATGCCTCCCTCCAACCAATGCCACACGCCGGATCCGTCCTGCGCTACGTGGGTCACCGCGAGACGATCATCTCCGATGAGGATCGTTCCTGTGTCGGGCGGCTGGCCTCCCCCGCCCGGATAGAACACGGTCCGGTCCAGCAGCACTCGGCCATCGTCGGTGTCGACCTCGACGACGGTGGCGTCCATGTTCCTTGCATACGCATCGGTTGAGTAGATCCGGTCGGTCATCGGCCTCCCCTCGGTCACGTGCCGACGATAGACCCATCGCTGCCCGTCGTTCGCCGAGCCGACCACTAGACAGTGCGGTGGCGCTACGGTTGACGGGGACCGACCTCTGGAGGATGACGTGGCGGGAGTATCCGAGCTGTTCTTCACCGATCGAGACGATGCCAACCGGCTGCTCGCCGCTGATCCAATGGCCCTGCTGGTGGGGGTTGTGCTGTACCAGCAGGTACCAACGGAGAAGGCCTTCGTCGGGCCGTTGCTCCTACAGGAACGACTGGGTGGCAGGCTCGATCCGCACGAGATCGCAGGGACAGATCCAGGCGACCTGGAGGAGATCTTCCGACAGAAGCCGGCTTTGCATCGGTTTCCGGCGTCCATGGCGAAGAAGGTTCAGGCGGTGTGCGCCCACGTCGTCGACCAGCACGACGGGGATGTCACGGAGCTCTGGAACAACGCCGCCACCGCAGCCGAGGTCGTTGCACGGATGCAGGCGATGCCCGGATTCGGCGAGTACAAGGCCAGGGTCTACTTCGGCGTCCTTGCTGAACGATTCGGCGTGAGGCCCGACGGATGGGAGTCGTTGACTCCCGACTGGCCGTCGATCGCCGACATCACCGAGCCGGACGACCTCGCCGAGCTGAAACTGCGCAAGAAGGCCTGGAAAGAGTCGCAGGGCTGAGCCGCGTCAGCCTTCGACGCGCCGTCGGCGGCCTTCGGGTGCGGCGGTCTGTGCCGTCCGGACGAGCAGGGTCGGGTATCCGACGACCACAACCGTCGCAAAGATGAACCACTGGACGGCGTAGCTGAGGTGCGGCCCGTCGTCGAGGCTCGGGAGCGGTCGTAGACGGGGATAGTCGGGCTGGCCTGGAGTCTGTTCAAGCAGTTGGACCCACATCGGGTAGAGATCACCTTCGATTTGCTGGTCCAAGCGTTCGAGATCGACGCGAGCCACTCGGGCGAGCCGACCATCAGGCGGGTCGACCGGCCCGAAGCTCCCGCGCTCTTCTGTCGTGCGCAACACGCCGCGCACCTCCGTCGTCGGCGACGCGGGTTCGGCGAGCCCGACAGGAGGGTCCTCGACATCGATCGGCACCCAACCGCGATTGACCATCACGACCTCAGAGCCGTCAACGGTCGCAGGAGTGAGCACATCGTGGCCCGAGACACCGCGGAGCGATCGGGCGCGCAGGATCACCTCGTCCTCAGTTCGCCACTCTGCATCGATCTCGACCAGTTGCCATTCGAGTGCACCGATCTCGGCATCGGTCTGCGGTGCCGCCGGCAAGTCGATCGCCGGCCCCAATGTTCGCTCGCCGATGGTGGCGTTGGTCGCACGTCGTTCGTCGAGCCGTGACAACTGCCACAGGCCGGCGAGAACGAAGATCACTACGGCGATCGCCGCGATGAGGTGGCCGGCAATCCAGCGGGGGCGGCGGACGAAGGAGTAATCGGTGGTGCCCACTTGCATGGATGCTATCGAGCGCCCGTGAACAGCGGAATTCCCCCGTCAGTCCATTTCGCCGGGGGCGTACCGGCCACCGGTGCGCCAGTAGGCACCGTCGGCGCGATCCATGAAACCCTCGTCGACCAGGTATCGCCGCAGCGCGGCATAGTCGGGATGCCACATCTGCAAGGTGAAGTTGACCTCGGGCTCCTGGTAGCGGAGTCCGGGTTCGAACTCCATGGCCAGACGTTCCAAGACGATACGGCGCTTGGCGTGCGAGCCCGGAATCTCGATCAGGCGATCCCCAGAGAAGAAGCGGCTGAGTACCTGGGACTCCTCGGCGCTCCAAAGATCACCTGCCGTGACCGACGCGTCCGCTGGTGCCATCTGGGGCAGGTTGGCTGCGATGTCACGCAGCACGAGGTGATCGAGCATGCCGTCGGCCGTGAGTAGACCGGAGGCTTTCAGCTTGCCGATTGCCTCGAGCGCCTCACGGGGGCGAATCCCGAGCTGCTCGGCGATCTGGTCGGGATCGACCGGAGCGGTCACGGATGCACCGACGATCGCCAGGCGGACCGGATCGAGCACGATGGAGAGATAGCTTCTGACGTCGAGCATGAGCCGATCGTAGACCTCCGGTGGCGGTCTATCGACGCAGCGCGGCCGGTCGAGCACTCGCTAGATCTCGGTCCGACAGTAGGCTCGCCGCATGCAGCTACACCTCGTCCGTCATGCCGTCACGCCTGAGACCGGTGTGACACTCTCGGGCCGGTTACCTGGGATTCCTCTCTCGGACGAAGGCCGTGACATGGCCACCCGCGCTGCGGCCGAGATGGGCGCGCTCAAGCCCGCTGCCTTGCTCACCAGCCCGATCGAACGGTGCCGTGAGACCGCCGCGATCCTCGGCCGGCAGTGGAATCTCGAGCCGGCGACGGATCCCTCCTTCATCGAAGCGGATTACGGCACGTGGTCGGGCCGCAAGCTGCGATCGCTCTATCAACTCAAGGCCTGGGATTCGCTGATGGGCGCGGCGTCGCGCTTCCGATTCCCGGGTGGGGAGACGCTCGAGGATGTGCAACACCGGGCGGTTGCGGCCACCGAGCGACTCGCCGGGGAGCACCGCAACCGGGCCGTCGTGGTCGTGGTGAGCCACGCCGACGTCATCCGCAGCGTGCTTGCGCACTATCTCGGGATGCCGCTGGATCTGATCCACCGCCTTCACGTCGGCCCTGCGAGCACTTCGGTCGTGGTGCTGCCGAAGACTGGAGGCCCCACCGTGCCGGTCGTCAACGAACGTGGAGGTCGCCGGTGAGAAGCTATTCGGAGGTCAACTTCTGGCTTGCCGGTGCGATCGGCCGACCCGGCGAGCGAACATTCCTGGTGCAATTCGGTGCCTCCGACGGCGTGCACAGCTTCGTGCTGGAGAAGGCCCAGGTTGCAGCCCTCGTCGTTGAAGGTCGACGCCTCTTGGAGGCGATCGGCGCATCGTCGGATACGGAGAGCGACGCACCAGCCGTTCACGAGTACGTCATGCCCGAATTCAGAATCGCGGAGATTCACCTGGCCTATGACGAAGCGGACGACCGGATCACGATTGGGCTCGTTCCAACCACGGACGATGTCGAAGGCGTCGAGTTCGAGGTCACGTCGGTTGCGTTTGCCGCTGCCCTCGGCGACGCGCAGGTCGCCGTCGAGGGCGGCCGCCCGCCTTGCCCACGCTGCGGGCTGGCCATCGATCCCGACGGGCACCACTGCCCGGCGACGAACGGTGACCTCCGGGGTCATCGTCCATGAGGTCGTGCCCCTGAATCATGGCCGAGACCTGGACCCCGCACATCGTCGAGGTCGTCGGGCGGTTTGCCGATGCGTCGAACGCGACCTTGCTCGCTCGCACAGATCGCGACGAGCGCGTGATCTACAAGCCGATTGCCGGCGAACAGCCGCTGTGGGACTTCCCACCAGACACACTGGCGATCCGTGAAGTCCTGACCTACGAGATTGCCTCTGCGATGCAACTCGACGTCGTTCCACGGACCGTGATGGCTGGGGGACCGTACGGACCCGGCGCCGTCCAGGAGTACGTCGATTCGGATCCCTCGTTCGACCCGGTTGCGATGGTTCGTGCGACGGATGCGCGGGTCTGGCCGGTGGCCGTGCTGGACTTGATCACCAACAACGCCGACCGGAAGCTGGGCCACCTGATCGGCTCCGAGCACGATCTGCGTGCGATCGACCACGGCCTGACGCTCCATCCTGAGGACAAACTTCGGACGGTGCTTTGGGTATTCGCCGACGAACCGATTCCCGACCACCTCGTCACGTGCGTCCGGCGATTGGACGCGGCGCTCGAGGGTGATCTGGGGCGTCGCATTCGGGCGGAGCTGGGAAGGGCAGAGCTGAGGGCGCTGCGATATCGAGTGCAGGACCTGCTGGATGACCCGGTACACCCGGCGCCACCGACCGACCGACCGCCGATCCCCTGGCCACCGTACTGATCGGAGCAAGCGTCAGGCAGCGCCACCACGCGCAGTGCCGCCCGTCCGTCGCGGGTCGGCGACTTCGAAGAGCCCGGCAAGCGGATCCCACAGGGTGGCCTGCACCCCACCGAAGTACATCGAGATATCCGGGAATCGGCGCGGCGTCATGTCATCGACGGGACGTACCGGCAATCCGGGTTCATGAGCGATCCGAGGGGCGCCATCGAACATCTCGGTGTGGAGCCGTGGGTGGGCAACGGCGTCGCGTAGCGACATTCCGAGGTGGATGTAGTTGAGCAGCACGGTGCTGATCGCCGTGGTGATGCGGTCGGCGCCGGGTGAACCGATCGAGAAGACCGACCCCTCGTCGGATCGGGCGACAGTCGGCGCCATGTTGGAGACGAGGCGCGATCCCGGCTCCGCATGCTGAAACCCTTCGGGGTGGAGTTCGAGCTCGCCGAGGGAGTTGTTGAGCCACATGCCGGTACCCGGAACCATCATGCCCGACCCGTAGCCGGCGGAGACGGTGATCGAGCAGCCTCGCCCATCCGTGTCCACCGCCGACGTGTGCACGGTGGAGGGTGACGACATCAGCGCACCGAGGTCGCCGACCTTGGCGTGCTCGAGCAACCTGACGGCTTCTTCGGCACGATCCGAGGTTGCCGGGTCGAGGCGTCGATTGCGAAAACGGAGCACGGCGCGTTGGACCCGGGCGAGGTGATCGACCTCCCTGGCCGTCCAGGTTCCGAACGGGTGGTCGTCGAGCAGGATCAGCATGGCGGCGAGACAGGCTCCTCCGACCGCCGGCGGCGGATTGACGGCGACCTGCCATTCATCGACATCGACCAGGATCGGGGTACGCACGATCGGCTCGTAGGCCTCGAGATCCTCACGGGTGAGCAGCCCACCACCCGCCTGCACCGCTTCGGCCATGAGCTTCCCGAGCTCGCCTCGATAGAGGAGATCAGGTCCCTCGGCCGCCAGCGCACGGAACGTGTTGGCGAGCTTCGGGAGGCGCACGACATCCCCGGCGTGCTTGCGTTGTCCATGCTCGTCGTGGACCACCGCGTACGACTCGGGATCCCAACCGAAGATGTTCTCATGGGAATACGCCAGGTACTGTGCAGCAGCCGGCGACATCGGGAACCCCCGGTCGACGGCGTCGATCGTCGGCGTCAGGACTTCGCTCCACGGGAGGTTCCCGAATCGGTCGATTGCCACCCCGAAGCCGGCGAGGGCGCCAGGGGTCGCAACCGACCCAGGACCCACGACGGTCTCAACGCCACCGCCGTACTCGAGCCATATGCGCATGCCGCCGGTGCCCTCCGTCGGAGGAGCCTCGATCCCGCGACCCGGCATCTCTGCGTAACAGTCGATGACGATCGGTTCTGCGTCGGGTTCCCAGATGGTCAGGAAACCCCCGGATCCCGGTGCGATGATGCCCGGTTCGGTGCACATCGACACGAGGGCGGCAGCGACTCCGGCGTCGACGGCATTTCCGCCGGCGTCGGCGACGATCGCACCGGCGTCGGCGGCCAACTGCGAGCTGGAGGCGATGCTGACTCTGCGCATGTGAACACCGTTCGGAGGGGGTCGCAGCAGGATAGGCGAATGAGCCAGGCCGCCGGCCGAGAGATGATGCCGCACGTCACTGCATGTCCGCCTCGCTCGGTGACCGCAGTTCGACCGAGCGGCCTACGAGTTCGATTCGGCTCCGTCGGCCATCCCCGGCATCCCAGAATCGCCGCTCGATCGAGGCCACGAACCACACGGGCTGACCGACGATCCCGGGCTCGGTGACCAGCGACGCAGGTGGATCCCAGAGGGTGATCGGCAAGACGTCGACGCGGCGCCGGGGCGCCTCTGCACGGGTCGTGACGAGATAGCGGAGATACCGTGCGCCGGAGGCGAACTCTCGGTATTCCGGGGGTGCTGC